>CANIBV010000046.1 GCA_947466005.1 Spartobacteria bacterium
CTCTCCGACTGCGCGGTGATCATCACCGCGCTTCCATCGGCTCCCTTCCTATGGGAGCTGCCCCGAACTCTTTTGGGTAGCCTTGGAAGCAGGGTAAGGGCAACCGGGGGGAGGTTATGGTGAAAGCGCTGAAAATCCAGGGGATCGCCTTCAGCATAGCCGCGCTCCTCATGAGCGCCCTCTCGTTCGTGGTCGTTCACCCCGACGAGAGGTCAGAGTTGATCGTCCTGAGTGCCCTCATCCTCCTGCTGGGTGTTCCGCACGGGGCCTTCGACACCGTGTTTGCATGGAGGATCTACGGAATCCGCAGCCCTCTGGCGTGGGTGGGATTTGTCCTAGGCTACCTTCTTCTTGCTGCCGGTGTCGTGGCCGTGTGGGTGGTGGCGCCGGCATTTTTTCTTCTTGGGTTTCTGCTGATCTCTGCTGTGCATTTTTCGGGCGATCCCGCGGAGGGCACCCCGTTGATGACGCGTCTCCTTTATGGCGGTAGCATCCTTGTCCTGCCCTCCCTGTTTCACGCAGATGAGATGGGGCGCCTTTTCGGACTGCTGGTGGGTCCCGGAACGGCATATATGCTGATGCCGTGGATACGCCTGCTCGCTTGGGTTTGGCTTCCCTGTGTCGGCCTGGCTGTGATCCTGCGCTCGAGGAGTGATCTGACGGGTGCCATGGAGATAGGGGCGGCGGCACTTCTGGCTCTCGTGGTCCCTCCTCTTGTTTCCTTCACGCTCTTCTTCTGCGGCATGCACAGCGCCCGGCACATTCTCAGGACGATCGACTACTCGGGCCGCACTTCAGCGCGTTTATTACTCGTCGCTGCCCTGCTGCCGATGCTCGGCGTCATCGCTGTTTCTGCCGTTGCTTGGCATTTCCTGAAAGATACTCCGCTTGAGGCACGCGTCATACAGATCATCTTTGTGGGACTGGCCGCGCTGACCGTGCCTCACATGATCCTTGTCGAGCGGGTTAGACTCTCCGGCTGGCTCAAAGGTTCCTGCAAGGAATGAGCTAAAGGGCGGCTGCACACAGCGTGCGGTTTCTTTTTTATGAAACGGCTACGCTTGCGCTGTTGCCTTGGCTACCAAGATAAAAAAGAGGAACTTCATCATCGGCGGGAATCGCACACCCATTGGCTAAAACGATCCATTATTGTACAATGCAATCGATAACGAAAAAGCCATCCTTTGAAGCTTGGCCTTCTTTTAGTAGGTTGCCCTCCACGCTTCGGAACGGCAAAATCTGTTTTCATGAAGATCAGATCAGTCAGTCCTTACCTGACGGTAGCTTTTGTCGTCCTGGCCCTAGTCGGATGCGCTTCCTCCGAGGCAACGATCAAGGAGAGGACGCCACGGTTTCGCCCGTTGCTGACGTCATCGTCAGCCGGAGCAAAAGCTCTCCTTAATACGGCGGAAGCAACGATCGTCAAGGCCCTGCAGCACCGGCACACAAACCCGCTGCTTGCCCTCGGCGAGAACATGCAGGCGGCGCAGGGGGCGCTTGCCGCGCTCAAGGCAAACCCCAACGACGCGGTCGCCCTGCACGATTACAACTTTGCCGTGGCGCGCATGGTCGGAATCATCAGCCACGCGAAACTCGACCCTTGGACCAAACCGCTGGCAGTACCGACAGCTAACGGCACCCTCCTTCTCACGCACAAGCGCGATCCCCGCCCGATGTGGAATCCGGCACTCTACAATTTCACGCCGGCCGATCAGTTCACCATCGGCGGAGACTATGTGAAGGAGCATATGACCCGTCCGGGTATCGGGGCGCCGGTCGTGGCCGTGGGTAAGCAGCCGAACAATGAGTGGCGCACCAACTACTTGATGAAGAGGGTTTATTACGGCGTGACCGCCGTAGTCCGCTTTCAGGGCAACCGCTGTGTCTTGTCGTTCGAGGATCCGCTGGAGAAGGAGACCGTTTCCGTGGATGGCCGCACCATGGATCTGGCCGCCGACTTCACCGTCCCCCTGGCCGTGATGCTGGCCAGCGCAGGGCCCCAGATTCCGAAGCTGGAGCGCATGCTCTTCCCCGAGAAATACGCGGAGACGGCACAACTCGCCCGCCTCGAGCCCTACAATCCGAACAAGGCGGTGGTGCTTGTCATCCACGGCCTGATGGATTCTCCCTCCACCTGGGCTCCGATGATCATCAAGCTGCGGAGCGATCCCGAGATCCGGCGCAACTACCAGTTCTGGTTCTACAGCTATCCCTCCGGCTATCCCTATCCCTACTCGGCATCGATCCTGAGGGAGAAGATGGATGATGTGGAGCATCGGTATCCCACTCACTGGCCGATGGTAGTGATCGGCCACAGCATGGGAGGATGCATTAGCCGCCTCCTAATGACCGACACGGGCGACAACCTCTGGAAGCTGCTGTTCAACAAGACGCCCGCCGAAACAAAGTTCCCCGCATCCTCGAAGAAGATCTACACGGACGCCATGATCTTCAAACATCGCCCCGAGATCGGCAGGGCGATCTTCATCGCGGCACCGCTGAAGGGAAGCGAGATCGCGACCATTTCCATCGGAAGGATCGGATCGATGCTGATCAGAACGCCGAGGCAGCTTTTGCTTGCCGGAAACGACGCCCTCAAGATCACCACGTTCCAGGCCAATGACCTCAAACTCAAGCGCGCCCCCAACAGCATCGACACGCTTTCGCCGCAGAACCGCTTTGTCCGGATGATCAACAAGATCCCGATCGTTTCCGGGATTCCGTACCACACCATCCAGGGCGACCGGGGGAAGGGCGATACTCCCAACTCATCCGACGGAGTCGTCCCCTACTGGAGCTCCCACATGGAGGGGGCGCAGTCCGAATGCATCGTCCCGAGCGATCACAGCGCCCATCAGAATCCCAAGGCCTTTGCAGAGGTCGCTCGGATCCTGAAACTGAATGCAGAAGCCAGGTAGGAGTAGTTGCAGAAAAGAATTAGGAACAGCGTGGAGAAGCAGCGGTTGTTGAGACATTCAGGCCGCCTCTTTTTTCGGATGATCTACTCCCCAAACCCGGGGCGCCCCGCACGGATGATGCGAGAGAAGTTCGGATCTTGATCTGCTTTTCTGGCGGCTGGATTGATCAGCGCGCGTTGTTTCAGCTCATCAAAAGGAAGCCCTTTCGTGGTGAGCAGACCGCGCTCATAGAACATCTCGTCGATATGCCCGTTCTTCAAGATGCGCAGATCCCACGGGCTCCGCGCGGCGATCGATCGTTGGGAACGGATGGCCGTGGTGCAGTTTGCGGTGATAGCATTGTACCAGCGCGGGTGAGCGTAGAGTTCGTTCATAGAGCGGATATATTCCAGAAAACGCTCCCGGACCTCTTCCTGCGGCATGGTGGTCCGATAGAGATAGACCTCCTCACCCTCGCGGTAGTTGGAGCGGACGCGGATTACATCGCGCTCATCAGCGACGACATAAACCAGCTCAAACTGCCGGTAGAGACCGCCGAGGGCTGAGTAGTCCTCCCCCTTCTCCTTGCGCGTCTCGATCGAGATGGCTATCGGCGGAGCATCCTTGAATTGAAAGCTCAGGATGGGATGAGCCATCCAGGAGATCCCCCAAAAATTCAGGAAGGCATCGATACCCGTGAGTTGGGAGAGCCGTACGATCCGAGTCTCCCAGCGGGGATTGTTCTCCCCCGATTTGTTATCAGAACGATAATCGAAGTTGCGGACATTGTGCAGGGTGACGAGGTCCCCATTCACGTCGGCCCACGGTTCCCGGGCGACATCGGTTTGCCAGTCACGGTCATTGCCCGGCTGAAGAAGGAACCACCAGAGAGTCACCAGTGCCGTCAGCGCAACCACCCCCACCACCCCAAGGGTGGCCCACCTGCTCCCCCTCGCAACGAGGAACAGCAGAACCAAAACCACCCCCAGATACGTGAAGGCAACGGCATGGCTTGAGGCCGCAACGGGAGAGTCGAACCACAGGGCGCCGAAGGCCCATGCCCCCCAACCGAGGATCAACACTCCGAGTACCAGGATGCGCGCGATCTTCAGGTGCCGTTTCGGAAAGCCCATCATGGGATTTATTCAGCGGTTCCCTAGAGCCTTCAGCCTAAACTGTTACAGCCTACGGCTCACTGCGCCACCGAGGGCTTGGCTTTCCTGCGACGCTGTGACTCGGCTAGGAACTCAGCCTGCGCGTTGAAAGGCTCCCCAATCATCGGAACCGGGTGATAGAGCCCGTCGGCATCCATAACCCGCGCCTTCACGTTGTCGCGCCAGAACCAGTCGATGATTTCCTGAATGTGCGCCTGCACCTTGGGATTGCGGACCGGAAAGCCGGTTTCGACGCGGCGGAAGAGATTGCGTGGCATCCAGTCGGCGCTGCCGAGGTAGATCTCCGGCGTGCCGCCGTTCTCGAATCGGATGATGCGGCTGTGTTCCAGGAAACGGCCAACCAGACTGCGCACCTCGATGTTCTCGCTCACCCCAGGGATTCCGGGGCGCAGGCAGCAGATTCCACGGATGAAGAGCTGCACCTTGATGCCGGCCTGAGAGGCGCGGTAGAGAGCCTCAATCATGCTCTCTTCCACGAGAGCATTCATCTTCACGAAAATGGTGGCGGGCCGGCCCTGTTTGGCATGCTCGATCTCACGGTCGATGAGGGCGAGCATTCCCTCACGCAGATCGTAGGGAGCCATGAGGAGCTCCTTCATGCCGGGGAACTTGGAGACGCCGGTCAGGATATTGAACATTGTCGCGACATCCGAGGTGAGTTCCTCGCGTGCAGTGAGGAAGCCGAGGTCCGTGTAGAGGCGTGCGGTCGAGGGGTGGTAGTTGCCGGTCCCAAGATGAGCGTAGCGGCGGATGACTTCGCCCTCTTGGCGCACCACGAGCATCGCCTTGGCATGGGTCTTGAGACCCGCGATGCCGTAGATGACATTTACTCCGGCCTCGCGCATGAGGCGTGCCCACTTAATGTTGGCTGCCTCGTCAAAGCGCGCCTTGAGTTCGATGATGACGGTCACCTGCTTGCCGTTCTGCGCCGCCTGAATCAGGGAGGCGACAAGCGGCGAATCGGAGCTGGTCCGGTAGAGAGTCTGCTTGATGGCTAGGACATTGGGATCCTCCGCAGCCTGGCCGAGGAAATCGAGGACCGTCTGGAAGCTGTCGTAGGGATGCTGGAGGAGGACATCGCTCTTGCGGATGTGCCAGAAGATGTCGGCCTCTTCGTTCAGTGAGACAACCGTGGCCGGCGTGAACCGCTTGTCTCGGAGGTCGGGTCGGTCGATCGAGAGGGCAAGCGGCATGAGGCGCGTCAGGTTGATCGGACCCCTGTGACGGTAGAGATCACCTTGCTCCAGATTGAAGATTTCGAGCAGCCGGCCGGTTACCTCGTCGGGGCAATCCTCCTGCACCTCGAGACGTACGGCTGCGCCGCGGTTCACATGGCGCAGCTCCTCCTCGATGGCATGGAGCAGGTTGTCAGCCTCCTCCTCATCGACGTAGAGGTTGCTGTTGCGCGTGACGCGGAAGAGATGGGCGCCCAGTACGTTCACCCCGTGGAAGAGCGAGCCGACATAGTGTTTGATGATGCTCCCGAGGAAGACGAAGTCGTGGCCCTGTTCATCGGTCTGGTTCGCGAAGGGAACCACACGCGGCAGGATGCGCGGCACCTGCACGACGGCGAGATCCGTGTTGATCCCCTCTCCCTCGAGATGGACGATAATGTTCAGGCTCTTGTTGAGAAGCTGGGGGAAGGGATGTGAAGGGTCGATGGCGAGGGGCGTGAGGACCGGAAAGATCCGTTCGTGGAAGAACTTCTCGAAGTGGGCGCTCTCCACATCGGGGACATCAGGAAAATTATGGAACTTGATGTTTTGTGCGGCCAGACCGGGCTCGATCTCCTCGTTCCAGCAGCGGTACTGGTCTTCGACCTGCTTGCGTGCCCGCTTGGAGATGGCGGCTAGTTCCGACTTGGGAGACATCCCGTCGGGGGCAAGCGCTACATGATGGGTCTGCACCTGTTGCTTAAGACCGGCCACCCGGACCTCGAAGAACTCATCCAGATTCGAGCTGACGATGCAGAGGAACTTGAGACGCTCGAGAAGAGGATTCTCCTTATCGAGAGCTTGATCGAGCACGCGCTGGTTGAACTCTAGCCAGCTTAAGCCGCGATTGATGAAGTGAGAGGGATCCCCGAGTTCCATAGAAACTCCATCGTGCGATGTCCGCTCGCGCTGAGCAAGGGAGCTTTTGTGACAATGCCGCAACCTAGGAGCCAATTCTCGTGCCGAGCCGCAGAGGACTTTAGGCCCTTCCTTCACTCCTATTTTCCAGATTAATTCATCTGCATGGATCCTCATAATCTCGATTTCTGGCAAAACTGGCAGCCGACGATGAGAGCCTCCCTCTGCTTTGTGCGCCGGGAGGGCCAGATCCTGATGATTCATAAGAAGCGGGGCCTCGGCGTCGGCAAGATCAACGGACCCGGCGGTCGGCTTGAGCCGGGTGAGACCGCGCTTGAGGCGGCAATCCGCGAGACCGAGGAGGAACTCTGCATCACCCCGTTACATCTTAGCGAGCGCGGTGAGCTTCACTTCCAGTTCGTCGATGGTCTGGCGCTCCACTGCGTCGTCTTCACGGCGGAAGGCTGTATTGGTGAGCCAAAGGAAACCGAGGAGGCCATCCCTCACTGGATGGAGCCGTCAGCGATTCCCTATCACAATATGTGGGCGGATGATATCCACTGGCTGCCGGGGATGCTGGAGGGAAAGAAGTTCCGCGGATACTTCCACTTTAATGAGGATGTGATGCTCTCGCGCCGCTTGGAATGGCTGTCAGCCTAACAGACTATGCCGCCGCACGGTACATTACAGGGGCTTGCCCACAAGTGCTCCCACGCCTGCGGTCAGGGCCATGGCTAGCGCTCCCCAGAAAGTGACTCGCACGATGGAACGGAGAACTGGAGCGCCACCTGCGTAGGCGGAGAGTGCGCCCAGGATGGCGAGAAAAATCATGGAGCTGCCCGAAACCGTCCAGGCGATCCAGCTGTGCGGCACGGCGAGCACGACCAGCAGTGGCATGGCGGCACCGGTCGCGAAGGTTGCTGCGGAGGCCAGCGCAGCCTGCACTGGGCGGGCGCTGAGGGTTTCGGAGATCCCGAGCTCATCACGGGCATGAGCTCCCAGGGCATCCTTCTCCATCAGTTGCCTAGCCACTTGGTCCGCAAGCCCCTGATCGAGTCCCCGCTCCACATAGATGGAGGCCAGTTCCGAATGTTCATGTTCGCTATCGGTGGCAAGTTCGATCCGTTCGCGCTCGAGATCGGCCCGCTCCGTGTCGGACTGGGAGCTCACGGAGACATACTCCCCGGCGGCCATCGACATGGCGCCTGCCACGAGTCCGGCGGCACCGGCGACAAGGACGCTGCTGCGACTTGCCTCTGCTGCCGCGACGCCCACAATCAGACTGGCCGTGGAGAGGAGTCCGTCGTTTGCACCGAGGACGGCCGCGCGCAGCCATCCGACCCGGTGAGTGAGATGGAACTCGGAGTGTTTCATTGAGGCAATCAGCGGGCCGCGGCAGACCCTGTTTTCTTCACCTCGGCTTCGTCGCGGAAGATGAGGGAGACGGAGTTGAGGCAGTAGCGAAGGCCCGTCGGTGCCGGGCCGTCGTTGAAGACATGACCGAGGTGGCCGCCGCAGCGCGTGCAGAGAATCTCGGTGCGGATCATGCCGTGAGTGGAGTCACGGATCTCGGCGATGTTTTCCTTCGCATAGGGCTGGTAGAAGCTGGGCCAGCCGGTGCCGGAGTGAAACTTGGATCCGGATGAGAAAAGCGGCAGGTCGCAGCCGGCACAGAAGTAGACACCCTGCTTGTGATTATCGAGGAGGTTGCCGCAGAAGGGGGCTTCCGTCCCCTTGGCGCGCAGGACGCGGTAGGCCTCGGTCCCGAGCTGCTTCTCCCACTCAGCGTCGGTCTTCACGACACGGGGGCTCTGAACGACGGGGCCCGGCTTGCCATCCGGACCGATGAGGCGGATGGCAACGGGGGGGGAGGAGTTGTCTGGGGTCTTGGTCACGGGAGCGGCGGTGTTGCGACTGCACCCGATCATGGAGAGGAGAGCAATCAGGGGCAAGAGATGACGGGGGCTCATGGGGAAAGCATAGCACAGAAAACGAAAAAGTATCGCGCAGAGGCGCAGAGACGCAGAGGGATGAAAATTTTTCAGGGGAAGCCTCAAGCCCTTCATCGATTCTTTCTTCGGCCTTTTTGTTTCTCTGCGCCTCTGCGCGAGTTAGTCCCTTTTTACTTGTCCCCGTCATTATGGGTGATGAGATCCAAGGGTGCTTTCCACGCTCTACCCTTGGTTTCTGATTGCGATCGGTTCCTACCTGCTCGGCTCGATTCCTGCCGGCTTCATTGCCGGGCGGATCTGCGGTGTCGATCTGCGCACGCAGGGGAGCGGGAACATCGGTGCCACCAATGCCTTGCGTGTCTTGGGCAAGCAGTGGGGCTACGCGGTTTTTCTCTTCGATTTTCTGAAAGGTTTCATCCCCGTGCTGGTGGCGCTTCAGTGGGGTGCCTCGGAGGGGGTTCATCCCCCATCAGCGCCAGGCGCCGTTGCCGCGCTCTGCTCACTGCTAGGCCACAGCTTTCCGGTCTGGCTGGGATTCAAGGGGGGCAAGGGGATCGCGACCTCGGCCGGCGTGATCGTGGGGCTTTTCCCCGCAGCGTTCCTCTTCTGTGTCGGAGCGTGGCTCCTGTTCTTCACCGTGGTACGTTATGTCTCCGTGGCGTCGATCGCCGCCTCGATCGCCCTGCCGACAGCCGTTGCGGCGCTCTTCCTGCTTCATCGTGCCGACTGGCTGGCCCTGCTGGTTTCCATCGTGATGTGTGCGCTGGCCCTGTGGCGGCACCGTTCCAATATTGCGCGCCTCCGTGCAGGGACGGAGCCACGATTTGAAAGGAGAAAGAAATGAGTGTGCCTAGGGTCAGTGTTATCGGTGCAGGCGGATGGGGAACGGCGCTTGGGTTGCTGCTGGCAGGTCGTGGGATGGAGGTCTCCATCTGGGGTCATGATGCAGCGCATGTGGAGGCAATGAGGGCCGCGCGATGCAACGAGAAGTACCTCTCTGGGGTCGCCCTACCGGAGACGATCCGCCCGACAACAGATCTGGCACTCTGTGTCCGGGCTGACATTCTCCTGATCGCGGTTCCCTCAAAATATCTGGGGGCTGTTGCCGGACGAATTGCCAAGGCATCCGATGCCGATCGAGATCGACCCCCGGTGCTTGTTTCCTGCACGAAGGGCATTGAACTGCAGCACGGACTGCTCATGAGCGAGGTCATCGCCGATCAGTTTCCCTCGGCGACTCTGGCCGTTCTCTCCGGGCCGAATCTGGCGGGTGAGATTGCCAAGGGGATCCCCGCTGCCGGCGTGATAGGTTGCGCGGATGCTGCCGCGCTACGCGGCGTGCAAGGGCTCTTTGAGGGGACCACCTACCGCGCCTACACAAGCAATGACCTGCGCGGCATCCAACTGGGAGGTGCGCTCAAAAATATCTTTGCGATTGGAGCCGGTGTCTCCGACGGGCTGGGACTCGGTGAGAATGCACGTGCGGGATTGGTCGCCAGGTCACTGACCGAAATGACTCGTCTCGGAGTGGCCATGGGAGGCGAGCGGGAGACCTTCAGCGGGCTGAGCGGCATCGGCGACCTGATGGTCACCTGCTTCAGCACCCGCAGTCGCAACCATCAGGTGGGAGTGCGGTTGGGCGCTGGCGAGACTCTGGCCGAGATCACCGCCTCGATGGCCACGGTAGCCGAGGGTGCTCCGACGGCAGCGAGCGCCTACGCCTGTGCGCGGAGGCTTGGCGTGGAGACCCCGATCATCGACGAGGTGAATGCCGTGCTGCAGGGCCAGAAAACACCCGCCCAAGCCATGACATCGCTGATGACCAGACAGCTCAGGGGAGAGGAAGAAGTGTAGGAAAAGCTGAAAAGCGTCCAGGGGAGAGCGAGGAGAGTCGAGCGAAGGGGGGCCAGAGGGACATTAAACAGTCCGCATCTGATCATCGAGGCCCCGTTGAGAGGAGGCATCCGGAGTTGGGGGAAAGCTTTCGACGCTCGATCCCCATCTATCGACATCAGCCTTTTATGGCTTCGTGTCCACGTGACCATCGGCACGGAGGACGTTGATCTTTCCGAGATGGGGCATTCCCTTGTCGGAGCAGATGGTCAGGGAGGCCATGCGGTTCACCATGAAAGCGCCGCCCCGTGTGTAGAGGTGCACGTTTTCAGGCTGTTCTCCCTGAAGAATGGGCGACCAGAGGTAGCTGCCGTAGTTGGAGTCCGGCGAGGAGTCGGAAGGGCAGGTGAGCAGCGCATTCGTAACGCCGTAGTTAGAGAGGCATTGGAGCGGTTGAAGCGGCGAGTCGGATGATGCCGCCGTGACTTCAGCATTGTTGGATCCGGTATTGTAGATAGGCGGGTAATGATGACCGTTGTCGGGATCCGCGACATATTGCAGCACGGCGATACCGATCTGACGGAGATTGCCGGAGCACTTGGTTCCCTTGGCTTTCTGGATCCCCGACTGGATGGCAGGCATCAGCAGGGAGGCGAGCATGGCGATGATGGCGACCACCACCAGGAGCTCGACCAAGGTGAAGGCCCGTGGAGCTCCGCGGAAGCGATGCATCAGGTGATTGTTCATTGTCCCCGGGCTGCCTTGGCAGCAGCAGCGGCCTTCGCGTTGGTCTTGCGGTTAATGTAATTGACGGCGCGGGTGATGCGTTGCTCCGGAGTCTGCTTGGCGTCACGGAGAAGTCTCGCATCCTGCATTTTCTCGGCAAATGCAGGGTCGGCCATCATGGCCTGTATCTTGGCCCGGCGCTCCTCGGGAGTGAGTCCTTTGAGCGAATCAAAGAAGGCCTTCCTGTCATCCATCTCTTTTTTCGCCACCGCCTGCTGGGCTGGTCGGAGTTTCTTGATCTGCGCTAACTGGCGTTGCTCCATCCACTCCTGCTTGACGGTCTGCCGTGGAGGGCGGTCCTGGGGATTTTTATCTTCTGGCCGGGAGGCGCCACCCTCTTGCGGGGGGTCACCGCCGTCCGGGGGGGCACCAGCACCGCGGCGCCCGCGTTCGGAGAGGAGAAAGAGTTCCACGCTCTTTCCATGCACGGATCCGACGAGCAGCATGATTGCTTTGCCTACATGGTTTGTCTTCGGGAGATTCCGCACGGCTGGATTCCAGTCCCTCGGCAACACCGTCATGACGCCCGTTTTCTGAGAGGCCTCATCGAGTAACTTGGGGAGATCCAGTTCCGGTCCCTCGGGTTTCCATTCAAGGGAGCGTGGGTCGATGACCTCATCATTGCCCACTCCTAGGCCTCCCGCTTGGAAGCCCGGATAGTATGCGCTGGCCCAATTTTCCACATTGTTCGATGCGCGCAGTTGGAGGATGGCCGCATTGAGGTCAGCTTTGCCAGGGGCAGCAAGATAGACGATCC
>CANIBV010000047.1 GCA_947466005.1 Spartobacteria bacterium
TGAAGCTGCATCGGGTGGCCCTTCTTTGTGCCGAAGTCGATTGTGATCTGTCCCGTGATGAGCTCCCAGGCGGCGATGCGGCCAAATCCCCAACTGCGATGCGTGCAGAAGGCACCGGGTGTCAGGTTGGAAAGTGCCGTGGCGGCGGCTTCAGTGATCTTGCCGGCCTCGATGTATTGGTTCAGTTCGTCGCTCATGTAGTAGCGGGTCATTCTAGAGAGGATGGATACTTAGGAGAAGAAGAAACAAACGCATGGGATGGCGTGCGTAAGACTGCGACGAAGTCGCAGCCCCGAAGGGGTGGCACTGCTTGCCGGGAGGCAAGTGCCATCAAACAAGCCGGTGGGAACAGGCGCGTAAGATCCCTCGAATGCGGGACCCGAAGGGTGGCCTTCTTTGAGGGAATACGTATGCGTGGGAACGCATCGGATAGACTACTGAAGGTAGCCCCAAAGGGGCGAGCTGAGCGGGAGCGAACGAGTCAACAAAGGGCCGTCAAAAATCCCGCCTCGCGAGAAGTGAAAGTTGAAAAGGTTAGAAAGCTGAAACGGTGAGAGTCTCGTCGCCCTTGAAAAGTTCAGCGGGTGACTTTCTCTGCAAGGAACTCGCAAAGAGCATCCCTGTTAGCGAGGTGCGCGAGCTCTCCGTTTTTTCCCAGCACGCCGAATCCCTCTCCGTACGATGGGCCGTTCACGACGCAGGCATCCGTCTTGCATTCAGTAATCTGGCTTGAGGCAGCAGAGAGTGAGCTCTCTTTTCCACCCGCGGCCTCAAACTTCCACCCCGTGATTACGGCGTTCGGGAACCACCCCCGCATGCGTGGCAGCAGCTTCGGCGTGGGCTCGAGGGTCAGTGTGAGCGATCCCTCGCTGGCGGGGATTTTCCCGTTCCCTGCCCCCGGAAGATAGAAATCGCTCACGGCTGCCGCATGGAAGATGGCATCGATCGATTCTTCCTTGGAAAGTCTCTCCAAGCAGGAGTTAAGCTCATCGGTCGAGGTGAAGGGGGTCACCCTAGCACATTTGCGGGTCAGCTCCGCCGGCTCTGCGGTGCATCCCGTTCCCCGTAGCGCGATCACCCGATGCCCTTCCTCAGCCATTCTGAGCGCGATTCGAGTTCCGAGATCCCCGGTGGAGCGGTTGCTGATTAGGCGCATCGAGTCGAGCGACTCCTGGGTGGGTCCGATGGTGATGAGGATGTTCATCGTCCCCTGTGTCATCGTGCCGGAAGGGAGGGTGTGTCGAGAAAGATGTCTGCTTCGCTCAAGGCGGCGCGCATCGCCGCGTAGCCGAAGTGCCCCTGATTGACCTCCCTGTAGCGTGCGCCCCCCCAAGAGGAGCAAAGAGTTTTCAGCGAATCAGGCGGGGAGAGTCTGTCATGGCGACCCCCGATGACGAGGAGGCGTTCCGGAGAGGTCAGGGGGGTGAGTCGGCCGGGGGTCGTGAGATGCGCGTGCCTGTCGAGAGCCGAGGAAGTGATCCCGTTCTTTTTCAGCAAAAACGCCATCATGTGGCTGGCGGGGCTTCCGAAGGTGGCGTGGGTGACGTCGGCCACGGGCTGCAGGAGAATCGAAAAATCGGTCTCCTCGAGCGAGAGGGTAAGGGCGGCCACCCAGGCCCCGTAACTGGTCGCAAGCAGCGCCACCCTGCTGGAGCCACGGCGTTTGGCCCAACGGATCAGCTGGCGGAGCTCAATGACCGACTGGCGCAGGGTCTCTGCGTTTCGGATCAGGTCGGAGGTGATTGTCAGGGCGCCGTTCGGGTGCTTTTTCGGTGTGCGGCTGTAATGAAAGGGAAGGTGGGGGAAGAGGACATTCCACCCCCTCTTGTTGTACCGTGCCGCAATCTTGCGGTAGCCGAAGTCATTCGCCGACATCAGGGAATGCAGTAGGATCAAGCTCGGGGCCTTCTCCGGCATCCTTTGCTCTTTCGTCTCGTGGAGGTGGGCGCGGGCCGTGTTATTCTCGGGGTGCTCCCCCTGCATGGGTGAGGTCCAGGAGAGATGGTTGCCGTCACGCTTCCAGACAGTCGCTTGCTGTTTCTTTAGCTCCTCCGGAAGGCCGTAGTAGCTGCGGTGATCGTGGGACTCGCAGTGGTCGAGGTAGTCATTCAGGCGCTCGCTGGTGACGGCATGGTGGCGAAGGCGCCACTGGGCCGTGTTCATCATGGTGCACATGACGACATCCATTCCTGTGTGGACGAGTCGGTTGATCATGCGACGTTCCCTTTTCTTGCCTGGGGTGTCAGGGGAAGATCTTCTGGCGTGAGCCCGAAACGTGCCACGGCCTCATCCCTCAGCCCGATGAAGGCCTTGCTGAGTTCCTCGGAAAAGCGCTGCCGCGTTTCCGGCTTGCGGGCATCCCTGACGGGGGGCTCCACTGGCTCGCCGATCATCAGGTAGATCGTGGTGCGTCGGAACCAGTTGGATATTTTGTAGAGGCGGTCGCTGCCGATCAGCGCGCACGGGACAATGGCTGTCCCAGAGTGAATGCTCAGCGCGGCAAGGCCCGGCTTCATGGGCGCCCCATTGAGGATCGACCACTCGCCGGCGCGGATCCCTCCCTCGGGGAATATACCGATGGCACGCATCTCCTGAAGGCGCTGGACCGCATGGCGCAGGGCATTCCGATCGGAGCCGGTCCGGTCCACGGGAATGCAGTTCAGCCAAGTGAAGAAGCTCCTACTCCACCCCGCCTGGAAGAGTTCCTCCATGGCAAGCCAGTCGAGCGGACGCGGGAAGTAGCCGCTGATGATCGGGGGATCAAAATGGCTGATGTGATTGGAGGCCATGATGAGCGCCCCGTGCTTGGGAAGGGGAGCCATCAGGACCACCTTGACCTTGCAGGTGAGTGCAAAGAGAAGGCGGCAGCAGGTGATCACCACCCAATGGAGGGAGGCCCGGAGAAAGCGGACGGGGAGGGGGCCGCAGGAATGCAGTCGCACTGGTCTGGAATGCACGGAATCTGTCTGGCCTGAATTCACCGAAGGAGAAGAGAGGCAGGCGGCTATGCCTTCGGGAGGAAGTAGCTGCGTTGCTTGGCGCTGATGGGGCGCCCCAGTTTCTCCATCACGAGGAGCATATCCTCCCAGACCTTTCGTTTCTCGGCCATCGTCTGGTTCCTAAGAATGTAGGCGGGATGGTAGGTCGGCATCAGGGGGACGCCGTTGTAGTCGAGCCACTTCCCGCGGACATCCCGCATGGTGACGCTCTCGCCGAGGAGTCCCTCGATCGCGGTTGCTCCGAGGGTGACGAGGACCTTGGGCTTGATGAGCGCGATCTGCTCACGCAGCCAGGGAAGGCAGGTGGCCATCTCGGCGGGCTTTGGCTTGCGGTTGCCCGATTCACCCTCTGGCATATCAGGGCGGCACTTGAGCACGTTGGCGATGAAGATGTCGTTGCGGGTGTACTCCATGGCGGCGATCATCTTGTCGAGGACCTCGCGTCCCGAACGGCCGACAAAAGGTTCTCCCCGGAGATCCTCCTCCTCCCCGGGTGCCTCGCCCACGAACATGAGTTCGGCAAACGGTGAACCGACGCCATAGACGACCTGAGTGCGGCTGGAGACGAGATTAGGACAGCGTGTGCAGGTGAGGATATTCTTTTTGAGCTCCTCGAGCTTGGGAAGGCGACCGTCGTCGACCTGATCTTTGCTTGAGTGAGATGCCCGGGTCGTTGATGTCGGTGTTGCGGGCTTCTCGTTGGGAGCAGCGCTTCTCGTTGGAATCGGTGCGGGCGCGGCAGGCTTTTTCACGGAAGAGGAAATAGGAGTGATCTCGGCTGTGACCTTGGGCGTGGCTTTCACTGAGGTGAGTTGTTCAAGGCTTGTGCGCGTGGCCTTCGGGGCGCGTCGGAGACTCTTTTTTATATCGCGCAGGATCGGCATGACGGTATCGAGGGCCTCTTCGAACCCGACTTCCCTGACCGTTACTTGATCACGCTCCCGGTTGTTCATTTACGGGATACTGCCTTCGGAACGGGCAGGGGAACGAGTCCGAAATCCGCCGGGAGCGGGGCCGTGCAATGGAGGGTCTCCCCGGTGCGGGGATGGGCAAACTCCAGCTTCCAGGCATGCAGGAGATGCCGCTCGAAGTTGTCTCGCTTGCCGTAGAGTGGGTCGCCGGCAATGGGGTGACCGAGAGACTGAAGATGGACGCGGATCTGGTGGGTGCGTCCCGTGCGGGGCATGCAGGCCACAAGGGTCCATCCATCCTTGGTGGCCAGCAACTCATAGTCGGTGACAGCATCGCGTCCCGAGGGGGGGCGGCGAGGGGTCATCTTCTGACGCTGTACTGGGTGGCGGCCGATCGCCAGATCGATCGTTCCCTTGGCGTGACGGGGTCTTCCGCGGATGATGGCTAGATAGGTCTTCTTGACCTGACGGTCGGCAAATTGAGCGGAGATGATGGCGTGCGTCTGGTCATTCTTGGCGACGACGATGCAGCCACTGGTCTCTTTATCCAGGCGGTGGACGATGCCGGGACGATGTTCCTCAGATCCGGTGGAGAGAGTGCTGCTGTGGTGGAGCAGGGCATTGACCAGCGTCCCCTCATCATGACCGGCCCCGATATGGACGACCATGCCAGCCGGCTTGTTGATGACAATGAGGTCTTCATCCTCGTGCAGGATGCTCAGAGGGATGTCCTCGGCGCGTGCACCGGCGGGCAGCTTGTAGACTTCCTCCTCGACGCGGAAGACATCACCGGAATGAACCTCCTCACTGTTCCGGATGGCCTCGCCGCGCAGCGTGACGCGGCCGGATTTCACGAGGGACTGGATTTTGGAACGCGAGAGGTGCGGAAGGTGCCGCACCAGGACCATGTCGAGCCGCTGGCGGCTATCCTCTTCGGCTGCGGTGATTTCGTGTACGGCGGGATCGGTCATGGTTTTTTTCTGGCACTGCGGGGCAGGCAGCTTGAAGGATGGGCATTCCTGCGGCTAGGATCAAATGATGTTGGAATCCACCCCATCCAGAGATCAGGAGCCTTGCTCCTCTTGCGGGGTGATCCTGGACGTGGGACCAGAAGCGACGTTCTTGCTGGTGCGCTGCCCCCGCTGTCATGATGAGGTGAGGGTCAGGTGCCGCGTGGGACCTTACCTTCTTGCCGGTGTGCTCGGCCAGGGAGGAAGCGGACGAGTTTTTCGTGCCAGAAAGGAGGGGGCTGATGCCGATGTGGCGCTCAAAGTTTTGGAAAAAAACCTCCCTGATTATGAGGAGCACCTCCAGTTGCTCAGCAACGAGGCTCTTTTGGCAGGTCTTGCCGAGCATCCCCGAGTGGTCAAGGTGCTGTCTTTAGAGGAGGACCAAGAGGGGGCGAGGCTTGTCATGGAGCTGATGGCCGGAGGTTCCCTGCACGACAAGATCGTCAGTGAGGAGGAGTTTAGTGAGGAGGAGGTGCTCAGGATCGGATTGCAGATCCTCAAGGCTCTTGCCTGGGCTCAGTCAAAGGGAATCACTCACCGCGACCTCAAGCCCGCTAATATTCTCTTCACGGCGGAGGGTGGTGCCAAGCTGGGGGATTTCGGTCTGGCTCACGGTTCTGCTGCCAAGCCGGTGTCGCCGTCCCATCTGCTGGCGACTCCCGATTATGTCTCCCCTGAGATGCTGGGTGGGTTCCACGGCGATTTCCGGAGCGATCTCTACAGCCTCGGGGGCTGCCTCTTTCATGCGCTGGCAGGAGCCCCTCCTTATGAGACGGAGGGTCTGACGACTGACAAACTTCAGGCGCTAAAGGCCAAGGCGGCACTCCTTCCCCAAAAAGTCTGCTCGGAGCGTACGCAATCACTTGTGGCAAGAATGATGGCACCGGAACCTGCCCGGCGTTTCCAATCCTACGAGGAACTCGAGCGGGCGTTCCTCGCCGTTTTGGAGTCATTTGACGGGGTGAATAAGAATCGGAGAAACAAGAGGAGTGATGGCCCTGTTGGGAGCTTTTTCCGTGAATGGAAAAGGAGATTAAAGTTTTAAGTAACCATGCCTGCCGGCGAACTACCCTTGATTACCTCATCACGAGCTGAAAACCTTCCCCTGTGACCATCGCCCCCCTGCCATTCTCTCCCACACTCAGTTTGCAATGAGGCAGATCAAATCCTTCCTTCTTTTGACGGTCTCGGCATGTGCCGTACTCGGGATCCTCTTTGTGGTCGGCGGCATCGAGAGTGTCAGCGCCCCTTGGAGAAACCTGATTCAGGCCCCCGCACCGACGGCTTCAGCCCGTCTCTTCTCCTTGCTGGCAGGATTTTTTCTCGTTCCCTCCGTGGTCTGGGTCGGTCTTCGTGCCAGCACCCGCGAACTCTACCCTCTTTCCCTCGCCGCTACCCTCCTGACGCTGGGAGCCTCCCTGATTGGGGCTCTCTATGGCTCCTTCCTGAGTCCCGCGCCCGGGGTCGCGGGTATCATTCTTGGAGTTTTCGCCATTCTGATCTTTCGACAGACCGAGATGGGGTCGCGCGAGCCGGTTCTGCGGCGACTCTTTGGTCAGCGTCTCCGTCCGGAGATCTTCCGGAGACTGGTGGATGGTAATCTGCCGGTTGATTTCCCCGGTGAGATGCACGAGGCCTCGGTGCTTGTCTGCACGGTTCATAATCATGTCGAGTTGATGGAGGTGCTTAAACCCGCCGACTACGTCGCCCTGATGAATCTCTATCTCCGCACCGCCTCGGACTTTCTTGTCGATGTCGGCGGATATCTCGACGAGTGCTCCGGCGAGAGCATCAGGGTGATCTTCGGAGCCCCTCTTCCGGCGGAAGGAGCCGCCAATCATGCTTCCAAGGCCGCGCGTGCATCCATTGACCTGGTTTCCCGGCTCGAGGAGCTCAACCGTGAGTGCGATAACCGCTGGCAGAAGCGTCTCGATTTCCGCATCGGGGTGAATTCCGGCTCCATGATCGCCGCTGCCTACGGAGGGGCGCGCGTCGGTCGCTACAGCGTCTCGGGACCCGTGGTGGAATTTGCACGTCACCTCTCCGCCGCCTGCGCCCAGTACGGCTGCCGCATCCTGAGCGGGCCGATCACCTACGAGATGGCCTCCGAGACCGTTGAGGGGCGCCCGATTGATCTCCTGCAGAGGGCGGGCAGCCGCCGCCGCGTCGAGCTCTATGAGTTCCTTGCCCCCAAGAATTCACTCTCCCCCGAGCGAGAGCGGAGTCGCGATCAATTCTGGAAGGGGGTCATTCTTTTCCGCGAGCGCAAGTGGGAAGAGGCGATCAAGGCATTCTCCTCGGCACGCATTCCCGGAATCCCCGACAAGGTGCTCGACCACTACCTGGAGCGCGTCGAGCGAGCCCGCCGTGGTGAGGACGAACCGACCCCCGAGCAGGCGCTGCTCGCGGAAGCGGTGTAGGGAAGGGGAGCGGCTTTTAGGCTGAAGACTTTTAGACTGTTAGGCCAAAAGACAACGGGCTCTATCACTCATGAATTGCATCCTTCATTCGGATTCTCTGATTCTTACCTAACGGCCTACAGCCTAAACCGCTAACAGTCTCACCACTCCCATGCCCCTCGATTATCCCGATTCCTTCCGTGAGCTGGTCCGCCAGTTCCGCCGGCTTCCCGGCATTGGTCCACGGAGCGCCGAGAGGATTGCCCTCTGGATGATGCGGTCGCCCGATGCCAAGCCCGATCAGCTTCTCTCGGCCCTCTCCTCGGCCCGGGAGACGCTCATGACCTGCCGCCTGTGCGGATTCTTTGCGGAGCGTGACGAGTGCGTTCTCTGCCGCGATGAGGCGCGTTCGGGACGTGAGCTCTGTATTGTGGAGACGGCGACCGACATTCTTCCCTTGGAGCGCACCGGCGTCTTCCGCGGGCGCTATCATGCCCTTGGGGGTAAACTCTCCCCGCTGGAGGGCATCGGCCCCGAACAGCTCCGCATCGGAGAACTCATCGAGCGAGTCGGAGAGGAGCGCCCTGCCGAAGTGATCCTGGCACTGGGAGCCGATGTGGAGGGGGAGGCGACTTCGCATTATCTCGCGGAGTTGCTCGCCCCATCGGGCGTCCGCATCACCCGCATCGCGCAGGGGCTCCCTGCGGGGGGCGGCGTGGAGCAGGCTGATCAGATCACTCTGCACCGAGCTTTGGCTAACCGGGGCACCTATGGGAGTAAGTAGTCATTTCCTTAAGCATTCATGATTTCGCCCCGGTTACTCCTACTCTCTGTTTGCCTATCCGTGTGCCTTTCGCTCACGGCTTTTCCCGCCAGCGGGATAGCTGCCGTCGATGAGCGTCTCAATCCGCTGGTGACCCTCATGATCCAGAGGCTCCAGTTGTCACGTGAGGTGGCCTGGAGCAAATGCCAGACGGGGATTCCTGTAGTTGACCCCGTACGGGAGGCACGGATGCTGACCGATCTGAAGGCCGCAGGAAGGCAGGAGGGGCTTTCCTCCGAAGAGGTGACCAGATTATTTATTCCGCAGATCGCCGCCTCGCGCCGCTATCAGCAGGAACTGATCACCGGATGGCGCTCCGGAATCGATGTGCCTAAGATCAAACCGCTCGACCTGGCCTCCGAGATCAGGCCGCGGTTGGACAAGGTGAACCGCGAAATGCTCCGCCAGTGGGCGCTCGTCTGCCGCAGTTCGCTCGACTGGGCGGACCGCGAGGAGGCGGAGCGGATGCTCCGGGACCGGGGGATTTCCTCTGATGTCGCCAAGATTGCTTCCCGACCACTTGATCCTCAGGTCGCTCGGTGATTCCCAATCTTTTGTACGTTTTAACTTTTTAACCTTTTTAACTTCTTTAACCTCTCTATCCATGGCCACTCCAAAGATCGATCCCGCCCTCCATCAGGAGCGAAAGCCCGACTGGATCAAGGTCAGGCTGCCTTCAAATCCCGTCTTCTTCTCGACCAAGGCGATGATCTCCGATCTGCGCCTCCACACCGTCTGCGAGAGTGCCCAGTGCCCGAACCGTTGGGAGTGCTGGAGCGGAGGCACCGCCACCATGATGATTGCGGGGGACCGCTGCACTCGTGCCTGCGGATTCTGCGCCGTCGACACGGCCAAGCCGTTTCCTCTGGAACAGGATGAACCCGAGCGCGTCGCCGAGGCGGTTCGCCGTATGAAGCTCAAGCATGTCGTCGTCACTGCTGTTGCCCGCGATGACATCCCCGATGGCGGTGCCGAGCACTTCGCTCGGACCATTCAGGCGATCCGTGATATGGATGGCTCCATCATCATTGAAATCCTGACACCCGACTTCAACGGCAAGGAATCTTCCCTGCAGACCGTCGTGGATGCTGCCCCTCATATCTTCAACCACAACCTCGAGACCGTGGAGCGCTTGACTCCGATGGTGCGCTCTCGCGCGAAGTACCGCCTTTCGCTTGATTTCCTGAAGCGCGCCCGCGCGCTTGCCGATTCGCGCGATCAGAAAATGGTGACCAAGAGCGGCATCATGCTTGGTCTGGGCGAGGAGGAGAACGAGATCTTCCAGGCGATGGATGACCTACGTGAGGCCAATGTCAGCGTCCTCACCATGGGCCAGTACCTGCGCCCGAGCCCGCAGCACCTCCCCGTCGTGGAATACATCACACCCGAGACTTTTGACCTCTACGGCGAGATCGCGAGGAAGAAGGGGTTCACTCACGTGGCGAGCGGCCCGCTCGTCCGCAGTTCGTACCATGCATCCGATTTTAATCCCATTGAGTCGATGGGATTGTAAAAAAAGGGGGGCTTGGGATTTTCGCGCCCTGCGGCGTTCTGCTGCGCTCGCAGTATAATTTATACAGCTTCGCTTGCAGGCCTAGCAGTACATCGAAACTTCCTGCGCCTTGGGCTGTGTAGGTGCGGTTCAGCGGACTTTCTAAAAAGGGCTGCATCCGAACCTAAAAAAAGATCTTGCAGAGGCTTTTGTATCCATATACCGAACAGATGAATGGTATATGAATCTAACCACCCGACAGAGTGAAATCCTCTCTTTCATCCGCGAATCCGCGGAGGAGCGGGGGCTGCCATCAATCCGCGAGATCATGGCAAGGTTCGGTTTTACCTCACCTGCCACAGTGGCCGGTCATCTCGATCTTCTGGAAAAGAAGGGGGCCATCCACAGGGAAGCTGGCCGTTCCCGCAACATCATCCTGCCGGATCGGAAGCCCCGCCCCCGACTTCTGGAGGTTCCCCTCTACGGAATGATCCCGGCAGGCATACCCGAGGGACAGGAGCAGGAGATGGATCGCTGCATCACGGTCGACCCCGAGACGATCAAGATCCCTCGTAATGCCAAAACCTTCGCACTTGAGGTGCGGGGTGATTCTATGATCGGTGCCGGGATCCTGGATCGCGATGTCGTGATCCTGGAGCATGCCGAACCCCGGAACCGCGATATCGTCGCTGCCCTGATCGATGGCGAGGTCACACTGAAGCGCTACCTCGTGGAGGGAGGTATTCCCTTCCTTCGTGCCGAGAACCCACTCTATCCCGATCTCATTCCTGCCCGGGAGCTTCTGATCCAAGGCGTCTTCCGCGCCCTGATCCGAACCCATCTCCCTCGCCAACCTCCCCAATCTACTCCATGAAAACCGCCATCAAAACACCGATCCGTTCCTCCGACGAACTCTGGCTCTGGGCAGAAGAAAAACGGCATTCAAAACAGCAATCGTCCCCCGCCTCCAAATATGCCATGCCAAGGGTATCCGCCCACCACTCCTCTCCGATGGCCCGCGGTATCCTCTCGCGACTCTATTCTCTCCTGAAATCCTCCGGTCTCATGGTTCGGTGATATTCAGCTAGCTCTCGACTCGTCGAACTCTTCTTTATAGCTTTTTTTGAATAAGACTATGTGTGGATTTGATATCCTGAAGAGGCAATGACAGAAGCGATTTCATTTCGCTTAGATGGTCAGCGTGCGCTAGTCACGGCCGGCGCGCAGGGTATAGGGCGTGCGATTACTGAGGCGCTACTTGCGCAAGGTGCGCAAGTTCATGTTTGTGATATTGATGCCGTAGCGCTAAAGGATGTGAAGACTGACTTTCCACAAGTAAGTGAGACATTGACTGATATAGCGAATGAATCGCAAGTATTAAAAATGTTTGCTGACGTCAAGCAGCGCTGGGGTGGCCTTGATATTTTGGTCAACAACGCGGGTATCTCTGGCCCAACAGCTGCGATTGAAGATACGCCCCTGCATGAGTGGCAGCAGACCCTTGATGTTAATTTGACGGGCGCTTTTTTATGTACGCGCAGTGCGGTGCCGCTGATGAGGCCGCAGGGGGGCAGCATCGTCAATGTCTCTTCAGCTGCGGGTCGCTTAGGGTTTCCGTTGCGTTCGCCCTATTCGGCCTCAAAGTTTGGTCTGATCGGCTTAACAGAAACTTGGGCGATGGAGCTCGGCCCTCAAGGTATACGTGTCAACGCAATCTTACCCGGCATTGTCGAAGGCCCCCGACAAGATCGGGTGCTAAGTGCAAAAGCAAAATCTTATGGGATTACACTAGAGCAAATGCGTGCA
>CANIBV010000048.1 GCA_947466005.1 Spartobacteria bacterium
TCGATTGTGGGGTGGCCTTCGGAATTGGGGTCGGGGTCGAAGTCGGTTTCGGAGTGGAAGTAGGTTCCGGCGTAGGTGTCGGAGTCGGAGTGGGTGTAGCGAGTGAAATATCGGAAGGGACATCCGGTGTTGCGTCGGGACGCGGAATGGACTTTTCCTTCTTTTCTAGCGGCGTGGGGCGTTTGTTGGGAACGTGGTCGGGAATGACATCGTCAAGAGGCTCTGTCTTAGGCTTGGGCTCGATCACCGGTTCAACCATGCTCTCCTGAGGAGCGGAGAAAGAGCCTGTTTCCATCCAGGTGAGCTGCCCCGAAGGTTTCTTCACGGGGCGATTGAAGAACCAAATGAGCCCCCCGATGAGAAGCACGTGGATCGCGGCGACGACGATGAGTGCCCTGCGGAAGCGGGGTTCTGACGAACTCATCGTGATTTATTTTTGCGGCGAGGCACCCTGATCATCGGGACGGGTCATGACGCCGACCTTGGTAATCCCCGCCTTGTGGAGCAAATCCATGACACGCACGAAGTTCTGAACTGGCAGCTCCTTGTCCGGCCTGACCACGACGGCGAGGCCCGGCGTTTCTCGCCGCAACTGCTGGAGACGGGCCTCCAACTCATCCGCGGTCATGACCTGCTCGTTGAGCTTGAGGACGTCACTCCGGTCAATCGAGACGGTCTGAACCTGGGCGGGGTTGACCTCCGTCTTCGCGGTGGCGCTGGTGGGCACGACAAGATCCATGCTGTTCTCCATGAGTGGAGTTGTGATCATGAAGATGATCAGGAGCACGAAGGCCAGATCGAGCAACGGTGTCACGTTCAGCTCGCTGAGCGTATGCATTGCGTTGCGGTCGGAGAATCTGCGCATGGCCCCGTTCCCTCGTTGCTCAGGAGCCCCGGCTCCCGTGGCTGACGTAGCGGTGCTCTATCTCGCTGGAGAGCTCGGCGGCGAAATTGTCGCAGGAGACGATCATGCCGCGTACGGTGGTCACGAGGAAGTTGTAGCCGAACATCGCAGGGATCGCGACAAGCAGTCCGGTGACCGTGGTGATGAGGGCTCCGGAGACACCGGGCGCCATCGCGGCGAGACTGGCGCTTCCGGACGCCGCAATGCCACCGAAAGCATCCATGACACCCCAGACAGTTCCGAGCAGCCCGACGAACGGGGCCCCGCTCACGGCGGTCGAGAGGATGATCATCTGGGACTCGAGGCGCAGCGAGGACTCGCCGACAGCCCTCTCCATGGCCGCCTGCACCGACCTCATCTGGGCCGGGGTGATGCGGTCGGCGTATTGGAGACGCGCCTTGAAGGTCTCGTCGACTTCGGTGGAGCCGAGGACCTGGAAGCAGAGCTCCTCGCAGCCGGCCTTGTAGATGTCAAATAGGGGGGAGCCCTCGAACTCCAGGCCGGTCTCGAAGATGTTCAGCGGCTCGCGATCGCGGCGGAAGAGCGCCATGAAGCGCTCCGACTGGCTCTTGGCGAAGC
Source organism: Spartobacteria bacterium (assembly GCA_947466005.1). Classification (GTDB taxonomy): domain Bacteria; phylum Verrucomicrobiota; class Verrucomicrobiia; order Chthoniobacterales; family UBA6821; genus UBA6821. The sequence goes on from CANIBV010000048.1 coordinate 1,484, forward strand.
CCAGCATGCGGATCTTGGTGATCATCACCGACCAGCTGAAGATCGAACCGATAAAGAGGACGAAAAGAACGATCTTCCCCTCGAAGGTGGACTCGAGGAAGGCGTAGACAATACCGCTACCTAGGATCATGGACATTGGGAGGAGGATCACGCTTTCCTAAGGATTGGTAAACTCCAGAATTTTTTCCTGGTGCTGGGGAAAGAGTTCCAGGAGTGCAGCACGGGACGGCATCTCGAAATCCGCGAAGTCGAATCCCGGCGCCACCGTGCATCCGAGCAGACTCCACTCTCTTCGCTCCGGCCTCGCCGCCTGCCACACCCCGGCGGGAACGATATGCTGGGGAACTTGGCCCGCCGCCAAGTCATCACCCAGAAACACCTCCTCCAAGCGGCCCTCCGCGGTGATCGTCACCAACCCCAAGGGAGCACCTCCGTAGAAGTGCCACACCTCGTCAGAAATCACCCGATGCCATGCGGAGCAGACACCGAAAGGAAGCAGGTAGTAGATCGCCGTGCTGGCTGCCCGCTCTCGCCCGTCAGGCAGTGCTAGCAGTTGCCGAGATCGGAATGTCTCGGCGTAATACCCTCCCTCCGGGTGGGGCTGAAGCCCCAACCGGGTGATGATTTCCTGTGTTTGATCGTTTCCCTTCATTCCGAAATGATGAGAGCGCCGATGGCAGCAGCAAGGCAAAAGAAGGATCTTGGCTTTGCCATGATGCTGATGGGGAGTTATTGAATACAGATGCCCCGTCTCGTCATGTATTTCTTGGCACTGGCCCTTCCAGTGCTCCCCCCCCTGCTCCAAGGAGCAGAGCCCGGACCACGGGAACCACTTGCATTGGAGCCCCTCGCGACAGCCACGAATGGAACCGCCCCTGAAACGACAGCTAACCCCTCTGCATCCCCGGCTTCCCTTGTTCCCACGGCAGCGACGGGTCCAGCTCCTGCGGGTAACCGATACGACATCCTCTCCAAGATGATCACGCCGCTGGCGGGAGTCCTGCTTGGCGGATCGCAGGCATCAGACAGAGCGCTCACGCTGAGAGCCACCGTGGACCAGGTTGGCGGACGCCTTCCGCAGGCCATCAAGGGAGCATCCCTCAAGGCGCTTATCCAATATCCCGGACGCATCCGCGTGGAGGCTCCCGTGCTCGGCGAAACGCTCACGGTCTGCCGCAACGGTAGCCAGGTTTGGGCGATCCCAGGATCGAAGATTCAGTTCCTGCTCGGCCAGTTTCAGCAGAAGCCGCGCCCCCAACCCAAAAACGGCGCTCCCATCCAGCTCCCCTTCACCGCCCAGCAGGCGGTGCTCCTGCCCGCCCTCTTCCAGCTCGAACGCACCGAGGAGGTGGCCGAGATCGCCGGCTCTCCCTGCCGTGTGATCTCCGGGGGGCTGATCCCGGAAGTCGGGAAGGCCGTCAAGGCACAGGACTTCTCCTCGAAGCTCTGGATCTGCTCCGACTACACCCCGAAGCGGATTGACATCCGCAGAAGCGACTTCGCCATGTCCTTCCTGATCGGGGAGCTCTCCTACGCACCGGAGTTCCCGGACTCCACCTGGCAGCCGCCGCAGGGAGCCACCGATGTCTACAAATGCGACGCGGCACAGCTTGAACAGATCCTCTACGTCCTGATGAACTCGCTTCAGATGACCGCCGAGGACAAGCCGTGGCTGAATGAGGCACCGCCAACCGCCGCCCTGCCCAAAGACCCCGGCGCTGCTCTGGGCCCGATGAGGTAGCAAGCGGAAGGATGAAACCTGAGACCTGAAACTTGAATTTCAGGAACAAGCAAGCCGGCGAGTGAAGCGGATTGTTTGTAACTTCAGCGATTTCTTTCCGAGCAATTTCACCCAGTCGTGCGATAGTCCTCCCTCCCATTGGTTCCCTTTCAGGTTTCAAGCTTCAGGTCTCATCATTCTGTATTTTTCACTTTCCTTTCAATGCCTCTTCTCCAACTCCAGCAGGTCACGCTACGCTATACGGACCTTCCTCTTCTCGACAAAGTCGACCTGCAGATCGATCCCGGTGAGCGCGTCTGCCTGGTGGGGCGCAACGGCACCGGAAAGACCAGCATCATGCGGGTTATCTCCGGTGAGGAAAAACCTCAGTCGGGAGAGATCACCAAGCCCAATGGAGTCGTCCTGACCAGACTTCCTCAGGAAGTTCCTGACGGCATCATCGGCACCGTCTACGAGGTCATCCATGGGGGTCTCCGGATCGGTGGTACAGAGGAAGACTGGGAAGCAGACGTGCGTGTCGAGGACCTGATGCAGGAGATGAAGCTTCCCTCTGAAAAAGAGTTCCAAAGTCTCTCCGGAGGCATGAAGCGCCGTGTGCTGCTCGCCCGTGCCCTGGTGGGACAGCCCGATGTGCTGCTGCTCGACGAACCGACCAACCATCTCGACCTCGAGTCGATCCTCTGGCTGGAGAACTTTCTGCTCCGGGTGAAGCCGACCCTCTTCTTCGTGACCCACGACCGTGCATTCCTTAGAAAACTCTCGACCCGCATCGTCGAGCTCGACCGGGGACGTCTTACCAGCTGGGCCTGCGACTACGACACCTACCTTGTGCGCAAGGGGGCCTTCCTTGATGCCGAGGAGAAGCAATGGGCCGCCTTCGACAAGAAACTCGCCCAGGAAGAGGTCTGGATCCGTCAAGGCGTGAAGGCCCGTCGGACCCGGAACGAGGGCCGTGTGCACGCCTTGAAATCCCTGCGCGCAGAACGAGGCAACCGCCGAGAGCGTGTCGGATCGGCCAAGATCGAGATTCAGGAGGCGGGCTCTTCGGGCCAAAAAGTCATCGAGGCACAGAACATCACCTTTCATTACGGAGATCACCCGATTGTCAGCGACTTCACCGCGACCCTCTGGAAGGGGGATAAGATCGGGATCATCGGACCCAATGGAGCGGGCAAGACGACCCTCCTGAAAATGCTACTCGGCAAGCTGGAGCCTACGGAGGGATCCGTGAAGCTGGGAACCAAGCTCCAGGTTGTCTACCTCGACCAACTCCGCGACCAGATCGACGGGGAGAAAAGCGTCGGACAGAACGTGGCGGGTGATGCCGAGACCGTGACCTTCCAGGGACGCCCGGTCCATATTCATACCTACCTGAAGGATTTTCTGTTCCCTTCCGACCGGATTCGGATGCCGGCCAAGATGCTCTCGGGTGGTGAGAGAAACCGCCTTCTGCTGGCGCGTCTCTTTCTCCAACCCGCGAATGTCCTCGTACTAGATGAGCCGACCAACGACCTCGATGCCGAGACCCTGGAGCTGCTCGAAGAGCTCCTGGTCGGATACGAAGGGACCCTGCTGCTCGTCTCCCATGACCGCGCCTTCCTGGACAACGTGGTCACCAGCACCTTTGTCTTTGAGGGCGAGGGCCGAATCAGCGAATACACCGGAGGCTACGAGGACTGGCTCACCCAGCGCCGCGAGATCGACCGCAGCGCTGCCGTTACTGCAAAAGCGGCCCAAGCACCCGCATCAGCCCCCTCCCCGACAGCACGCTCCGGCGCAATAAAGCCCGGCAAATTGGAGAAGGGCCGCAAGTTCCTGAATCGTGAGCAGAAGGAGCTGGATGAGCTCCCCTCGAAGATCGAGGAACTCGAAGCGAAGCAGGCGGAACTCTCTGAGCGACTTGCCGACCCGGCCCTCTACCAGAAAAAGAACGGTGAGTTTCAGCTCGTTGAGAAGGAACTCAATAAACTCCACCACACCATCGAGGCCACCATGGCCCGCTGGGAAGAGTTGGAGGCCCTGCGCGTCGAACTTGTCGGCTGCGAGAGCTGAGCGCCGCTCCGCGCCCGTTAATCATCCGCAGGAGCCAGTTCCTCGGGAGCCCGGCGCTCCTCGGAAGTTCCGAAGACGCCGTGATGGGCATCGGCTTCCCTGCAGAGGGAGGCGTAGAGACCACCCGCGGCAAGCAAGGTCTCATGGGTGCCCCGCTCGACGATCCGGCCACGCTCCATGACGAGGATCTGGTCGGCATGGCGGACGGTGGAGAGGCGGTGGGCGATGACGAAGCTAGTGCGACCCGCAAGGAGGTGCTGGAGCGCCTCCTGGATGAGGCGCTCGGTCGTGTTGTCGACGCTGGCGGTGGCCTCGTCGAGGACGAGGATCGGCGGGTTCTTGAGTAGGGCGCGGGCGATGGAGAGGCGCTGCTTCTCACCGACGCTGAGCTTCACACCGCGCTCACCCAGTTGGGTGTGGAGCCCCTTCGGAAGACGACGGATGAAGGCCTCCGCGTTCGCTGCGGCAAGGGCGCGCCACATCTGCTCCTCGGAGGCATCGGGCTTGCCGATCAGGAGGTTGTCCGCAGTGGTGCCGTTGAAGAGAAAGCTCTCCTGAGTCACCATCGCCACCGACCGGCGGAGCTGACTGAGCGGAACCTCGCGGATCGGCCGGCCGTCCAGCAGGATCTCGCCGGAGGAGAGCTCGTAGAAGCGGCTCAGCAGATGGATCAGGGAGGTCTTCCCCGCACCGGTTGGCCCGACGAGGGCGACCATCTCACCCGGCTTCGCGTGCAGGGTGATGTCGTGCAGAACGACCGTGCCCGGCTGGTACTCGAAGCCAACTCCCTCGTAGCGGACGTCGCCCAGCAGCGGCAGAAGAGGGACGCCGCCGGGACCAGCGGTGGAACCTTCCTTCTCCTTCCACCCCTCCTCCACCGGGGCATCGAGGATGGAGAAGACACGCTCACTGGCGGCCCTTCCCGACTGGAGGAGTTGGTTAAGCGAGTGGAGGCGGCCGACCGGTTCGTAGAGGTAGCGGGCCAGGACGAGGAAGGCGACCAGGACGCCGATCTCCATTTTCCCGGACAGCACCTGCAAGCCACCCACCCAGAGAATGATGACCATTCCTGCGGAACTGAAGAAGTTCATGGAGGGGCTGTAGATCGCCCAGACGCGCATCACCACAAGGGAGGTCCGGCGGAGCGTGTCGCTCGCCGCATTGAAACGGGCGTGCTCCCGTATCTCACTGGCGTAGGTCTTGATCTGGCGTATGCCGTCAAGGTTGTCGTGGAGGAGGGAGTTGAGCGCCGAGGTCGCCTTGCGCTGCGCGCGGTAGCGGTTCTTCGCCGTGAGCGTGTAGATGAGCGCTCCCGCTGCCAGAAAGGGGACGGGCGCAAGCGAGGCCAACATCAGGTCGCGGCTATAGTGAGCCATGAGTGCCAGTACGATAGCGATCTGGAGGACAGCCACGGTCCCCTGCTCAATGCCGTCGATGAGCACGCGCTCCACATTGGTCACATCCTCGACCAACCGGGTCATGATGTCGCCAGTGGAGCGGTTATCGAACCACGGCAGGGGCAGCATCTGGATGCGCGCATAGAGATCGCTGCGGAGATCATAGATCACCCGCTGCTCGAAGTGGTTGTTGAGCAGGATGCGGAGGGAGTTGAGTAGGTCCTGGGCGAAGAAAGCGGCGAGACCGGCGAGGATCAGCGGCATCAGCTTCTCGGGGTGATGCTGGCGCAGGACCACATCAATGACCTGCTGGGTCACGGCCGGAAAGACCGCCACCATCAGCGTGCCGGTAATGGCACAGAACATCGTCGCAACTGCCATCCAAGGATAGCGGGCCGTGTAACCGAATACCCTGAGTAAAATTCGCATTGGTTTTTATAGCAGAGAGGTCAAGTGAGGGGCATCGCCCCCCTTCGCCCATCCTCTTCCCAGTTCATGAACTGCTCGCCATCGGCAGGAACAGCGGTGGGGGGAGGCCCCATTATGGCTAATAAAAGCCAAACCAGCCCGAGGTAAAGCAGGTGGTCATAAATCGCCAAAGACCTTGTCTTGGGCGAGGAGTAAGAAGGCCCGACACTGAAAAGAGAGAGTCGGCGAGAGTTGGCACGCGGGTTGCTTGATTATTTTTACCGCCCCTAACTGGGTGAAACAACACCACCAAACCAATGATCAAAATAACAACCTCCAAGATCCGGTTGCTCGCGGCTATCGCCTCACTGGCGATGCTCGGCGCCGTTATCTCAACCCTCCACGCCGAGGATGCGCCAGCTCCGGCCCCGACACCGATCGCATTCACCAATGCGCCGGTGGCCGCCCAGAATGCCTTCCTTCTGGCCGCTGTCACAAATGGTGATCCGACACCGACGAACATCGCTCCGGTAGCCATCGCGGGGCACAACGCCTGGATGATGGTCTCCTCGCTCCTCGTGCTGATGATGACCCTTCCCGGTCTGGCACTCTTCTACGGAGGTCTGGTCCGCTCGAAGAACGTCCTCTCCATCCTCGCGATGTGCTTCGGCATCACCTCCATGGTCTCCATCATCTGGTGGGCCGTGGGCTACAGCCTGGTCTTCGGAGCGAACTTCGCCAGCCCCTTCCTCGGCGGCACTGAGAACTTCTTCTTCAAGGGGGTCACCTCTGATCCGAACACTAGCTACGCCTACTGGGTCTCCCAGAATATCTTCGCGATCTTCCAGCTGACCTTCGCCATCATCACCCCGGCACTCATCTTCGGGGCCACGGCCGAGCGTCTCAAGTTCTCGGCCCTGATGGCCTTTGTGTTCTGCTGGATGTTCATCGTTTACTTCCCTCTGGCCCACATGGTCTGGGGTTCCACCGGCTTCATGAACGGCGTCTGGAATGCCGCAGCCAAGATCCCCGCGATCGATTTTGCCGGCGGCACGGTCGTTCACATGTCTTCGGGATGGAGCGCCCTCATCCTCTGCCTGATCCTTGGCAGACGCGTCGAGCAATCGCATGCCCCGCACAACCTCGTGATGACCTTCATCGGCACCGCCCTCCTGTGGGTGGGCTGGTACGGATTCAATGCAGGAAGCGCCGTGGCAGCTGACGGTGTTGCGGCCAACGCTTTCCTCACCACCACGCTTGCAACAGCAGTAGGAGCCTTCACCTGGCCCGCTGTCGAGTGGATCTTCCGCGGCAAGCCAACCGTGCTCGGATTCTGTTCGGGGGCAGTGGCTGGACTCGTGGTCATCACCCCGGCATGCGGATTCGTGAACTCGACGGGCGCCGTGATCATCGGCGTCCTTGCCGGCGTGATTCCCTACCTTGCCTGCACCATCCTCAAGCACATCTTCAAGTACGATGACACGCTCGATACCTTCGGTATTCACGGCGTCGGCGGAACAGTCGGTGCTCTCATCACAGGCGTCCTTGTGGATCCCTCCGTCAACGCCAACCTGGGTGGAGCACCCGCCGTGGCCAACGGCCTCGCCAAGGCCATCACTGACCACTCCCTCGTCGTGGCCCAGGCCAAGGCGGCAGGCCTCACCATCGTCCTCGCCGTCGTTGGCACAGTCGTTATCGCCTTCGTCGTGAAGCTACTCATCGGACTCCGTCCCTCGGTTGAAGCCGAACACCAGGGCCTCGACATCACCGATCACGGCGAGGAGGCCTACAACAACTAAACTTAGGAAGGTTCAACTCATACCCACCAACACGCATGAAAAAAATCGAAGCAATCATCAAGCCCTTCAAACTCGAGGAGGTCAAAGACGCCCTCAGCGAACTGGGAATCGAAGGCATGACGGTGACCGAAGTCAAAGGCTTCGGGCGCCAGAAGGGCCACACCGAGATCTACCGCGGCAGTGAGTACACCGTGGACTTCCTGCCCAAGATCAAGCTGGAGATCGTGGTGGCTGACGGCGCCGTCGAGGGTGCCGTCGCGGCCATCGTGAAGACAGCCAAGACCGGCAAGATCGGCGACGGCAAGGTCTTTGTCCTCCCCGTGGAGAACGCGATCCGCATCCGTACCGACGAGACCGGCGACAAGGCGGTCTAGCCCACGCAAGCATCCGGTAGCCGCCGGACGATTTGGTTCATCACCGAACGGGCTTTTCACAAAGCCCTCCGCGACGATCTGCGGGCGCACCCCGTGCTGTTCGAGCAGCAGGTCGAAGGATCCCCTGAAGCTGCTCTCGAATGTGGGCAGGACCATCGGCATCCCCTCCAGCGACTCCGGGAAACGGAAGCGCGCGCTTCAGGTGGGCGACGAGGCTCACTTCCTACTCGTAGAGGAGGTGGCTCCGGAGATCGGTCTAGGCATCACGCGGAACAGGCAGGTTGGAGAGGACGATGTGGAGCGCATGGGCCTCGAGTTGCCCCAGCTGGATGCTCAGCGCGGAGGGGGAGATGTTCAGGTGCTCGGCCGCGCGGGTCAGGTTGCCCGTCTGCGCGATCGCGCGGAAGTAGCGGAGGTGATGGTAGTTGAGGAAGGACACGGGATGTTTGAGTTAATCAAACGATCTAATTAAATCGCATAGAGGCCGTTGCGGGATTTAATCTCATGAGCGTAAATTCCCCGCCCCTTGGGGCGTCCCAACAAAAATAAGACATCCAATACCCCGCTGCTTGCGGTGGGGTTCTTTATTCTCAATAACGACTTATGACTAGGGAGGAATTATTACCACCAAAGCCGAAGGCGTTAATCACGACACTCTTTATTTTGGCTTCTCTTGACTGGTTGGCAACGTGGTTCAACGCGAAGTGCTTATCCGGTCTGAAGAGGTTGATCGTCGGGGGGATCAGTGACTGCTCTATTGATTTAACAGCGCCAATAAGTTCTATCGCGCTGGAGGCTCCACACAAATGACCTGTCATGGATTTTAGAGCTGTTACGGGTGTCGAGTGGTGACCAAAGAGAGATTGAATGGCTCTGGCCTCGGCGCGATCTCCAGCTTTTGTTGAAGTAGCATGGGCAATGACGTAGGAGAGTTCCGAGGGCTGGCACTTTGCCTGCGCTAGTGCGGCATTCATCGATGCGGCTACACCCTTCCCATCGGCACTTGGCTGAGTGATATGATAAGCGTCCGTCGTTAGCCCATGACCAATGATCTCGGCTAAAATCGTAGCGCCACGCCTGCGTGCATGAGACTCCTCCTCAAGAACAAGAGCTCCCGCTCCCTCCGAGATGACAAAGCCGTCGCGTTCAAGATCAAAGGGCCGGGAAGCTTGTTGAGGTGAGGAATTGCGCTGGCTCAGCGCTTTCATGGCACAAAATCCACCGACCATCAGCTCACAAATCGGGGCTTCACTACCTCCGGTGAGTATGAAGTCGGCCTCTCCATTTCTAATCAGCCGCCAGGCCTGCCCAATTGCCTCACTTGCAGAAGCACAAGCGGCTCCTACAGAGAAGTTTGGCCCCTCTAGACCCAACTCTATGGCCACCATGGCCGCAGCCATATTGGTACGAAGCATGGGAATCAGAAAAGGGGAGAGTTTACTCGGGCCTTTCTCAACTAGAATCTGGAATTGCTTCGACAGGGTCGTGATTCCGCCGTTGGAGGCTCCAAAAACAACACCCCCTCGATTCGGATTGAACGTATTGAGATTCTTCAATCCGGAATGAATAAAGGCCTGACTAGCGGCAGCAACAGCGAACTGACTGGAACGATCCGCGCGTAATCCCTTCTTCGGATGGGAAAAATGGGGAGCTGGGTTGAAATCCTTTACTTCACCGGCAATCTGGGATGTCAGGCGGTTTGGATCAAAAGCGGTGATCTTATCAATGCCACTTCTTCCGTGAATCAGGCCTTCCCAAAAGGAATCAACCGTATTGCCGAGCGGCGTCACTGCTCCCATACCTGTAATGACAACTCGTAAACTCATTAATCAAAAAAGTTCATCTTGAGGTTGATCAGAAAGTCCACACTTGGCGAGTTGAGAGGCTTTGGGATGTAAGCACAAAGTGATCAAGGATCATTGTCTCAGCGAGACGCGACGAACGAACAACACAGCTTACCCCTTAGAAACCCTCTTAGCATGAAGAGGTTTGGATTTTGTCTCGACGACCCGACGGACGCTGGTTCTTTTTTTCGGATTTGAGGTTTTAACGATCTCCCGTACTAAGGAGTTCGGGAAGTGTCTGGATGGAGTGATCGCGTAGAAGCTTTCGCGGATCTTATCGATACGGTGAA
>CANIBV010000049.1 GCA_947466005.1 Spartobacteria bacterium
ATCTTGGTGATGGTCATGATATATTTCGCCTCCTTTCTTTGCTGGTTGCGTTAAGGGACACTTAAACCCGATCGCGGTTGGAACCAATAGGAATGTTCTAAGAAAGACGCTTAGGGCATTACGAGAAAAAGCCGGACCGAATGAACGGACCGGCTTTTCTTGAAAAATTAGAATTGCCGGCAAGCCAGACAATCCCCCCCTGAATTACTTGCTCTTGCCGACGGAAGCGGGAGCTGGGGCCTGCTTCTGTGCGCAAGCGCCGAGGGTGAGAGTTGCTGCTGCGAGAGCGACAACTGCTGCGATCTTGGTGATGGTCATGATATATTTCGCCTCCTTTCTTTGCTGGTTGCAGTGGACTAACTTAGTGACGACATCTGATTGGACAAGGGAAATTCCTTTAAAAATTCCCGCGCCCAGGCTGCGCTCAATCTTCAGCTCTTAATCAGCAAGGGGGTGCCTTCCTCAACGAGATCAAACAATTCAATCATCTGGTCGTTTCGAAGGCGGACGCATCCATGACTGGCAGGAGTCCCGATCAGCTCCTCCTGATTAGTTCCATGGATGTAGATATAGCGGTCACGAGTGTTGCTGTTCTCCGGATCGAGCCCCTCCAGCCAGAGGATGCGACTCAGGATGAGATCCTCGTCACCGCCTGGGGTGGCAATCACTCCGGTGGGTTCTCGTCCCTGGAAGCACATCCAGGCGGGGGCATTCCCGCCGAACTTTGCGTGAATCCGAAAGCGGCCGGTCGGTGTCCGAAAGCTCCCTTCCTGAGTCCCAAGACCATACTTGGAAGTGGAGACGGGATAGGAAAGGATGGTCCCATCGGGCTGCTCAAGATCCAGACGCTGAGCACCCACATCTAGGACGAGACGTTTGGGATTTGTGGTTGTTGGTGGTGTATTCATCCTTTTTTTAAGGCGGCTTTGAACCTCCCTCGGGGGAAAGTTCTTTTTGGATGCTTGCAGAGAGGACCCCACAAAGGCAATTTTTACCACTCGCCATGACAAAGACAGCCACAGACTCTCGTCCCCTCCAGCCCAAACACCTTGCCATCGTCGGTGCCACCGGTGCGGTGGGAATCGAAATGCTGAAGGTGCTCGAGAGGCGCAATTTCCCTGTCGCCTCGCTTCGACTCCTTGCCTCGCCGCGTTCAGCCGGCAAGAAGCTGACCTTCCGCGGCCAAGAACTTACGGTGGAGCCACTCACGGCAAACAGTTTCGAGGGCATCGATATCGCCCTCTTCAGCGCCGGCGGTGGCATCTCCAAGGAATTTGCCCCACATGCGGTGAAGGCCGGCGCTATCGTCGTGGATAACTCCTCCGCCTTCCGCATGGATCCCAAGGTTCCCTTGGTTGTGCCTGAGATCAATGCCGCCGACGCAGCAATGCACTCCGGCATACTGGCCAATCCCAACTGCACCACCGCCATCACGCTGATGGCCGTCCATCCTCTGCATCAGGCCTTCGGTCTCAAGCGCATCATCGCATCCAGCTATCAGGCGGTTTCGGGGACGGGCGCCATGGCCATTGAGGAGCTGCGCCTGCAGGTGGCAGCGATTTCCGAGGGGAAGCCAGTCACCAAGGAGGTCTATCCCCATCAGATTGCCTTCAATGTCATTCCGCACGTCGATTCCTTCCTGGAGGATGGATACACACGCGAGGAGATGAAGATGCAGAACGAGGGGCGGAGGATTATGAATCTCCCTGATCTGACCGCCTCGGTCACCTGTGTCCGTGTGCCGGTCTACCGCGCCCACTCGGTCGCCGTGACGGCTGAATTCGAACGACCCGTCTCGCTTGAGAAGGCCCGCAAAGCGATTAATGCCGCACCCGGCATTCAGCTTCATGATGACCCTTCCCACGCTATCTACCCCATGCCGATCGATTGCAGCGGTGAGGATGATTGCCGTGTCGGCCGCATGCGTCTCGACTGTGCGCTCCCGAATGCGCTGACATTCTGGGTTGCCGGTGACCAGCTTCTCAAGGGAGCGGCGCTCAATGCAGTCCAGATTGCGGAACTTCTGTAACCTGGTTACTCTTTCACCGTCATGCCCACCTACGAATACAAGTGCACCAAGTGCAAGAAGACCTTTGATGCATTCCAGTCGATGAAGGATGATGCCTACAAGACCTGCCCTAAGGAGAAGTGCTGCATGAAGAGTTGGGGGAAGGGGAAGGTGAAGCGTCTCATTGGTACTGGTGCCGGGCTGATCTTCAAGGGCTCGGGTTTCTACATCACCGACTACCGGAGCGAGGGATACAAGAGTGCCGCCAAGAGCGACTCGGCCGCCTCGAGTCCATCAACCACCACCTCCAATACTTCACCAGCTAAGACGGAGGGGAGTCAATCTACTCCGGCCGCTGGCTCCAAGGATTCCTCAAAGCCCAAGAAATCTCCACCTAAACAATCCTGATGAGCCAACGCCTCTGCCCCTCCTGCGGCCATCAAAACAGTGACGCCGTGGTCTACTGTGTGCTCTGCGGGGGGATTCTAGGCAATGCTCCCGTACCCGCCGAGGGGCAACCCCTCTCAACCTCGGTGGCGGTTGCTGCCCGGAGGGTGGACAAGGTGCCCGTGAACTCCGCAGAGCGCCGTTCCATTGGGTCCAGGCTACTCGGGCTCTTTGTTTATGTTGTCTGCGTGGCACTTGGGGTGGGAACCGTCCTGGCACTCATGAATCCCAAGGCTGGTCAGCCAGCCGCTCTTCCAGAGGCACGTCGTGTCCAAAACCCCGCCGGCGTCATCCAGCAACAGATCCTCTCATCCCGCTTCACTCCCTCATCGGTTTCCCAACAGCTGATCAATGACTTCCTGAAAGCTTCCGGCTCCATCGATTGGAATGCTCCTGCACTCATTCCGAGTTCCGTATGGCCCAAGTGGGAGAGCGCTCACGTGGAGTTGGGAACGGGTGTGATCACCGCAACCGTAGAGGCCACGCTGCTCGGATATCCGCTTCATTTTTCAGAGACATTCAAGCTGGTCGGTTCCTCCCGCCAGTGGGGTCTGGATCCCGATTCAGGAACCATCGGGCTGCTTCCGATTTCCAAGCCGTTTCTTCCTCTCATCACGCTATTCGTGCAATCATGCTCGCGCCCCCTTGCCCGCGAGATCAAGTCGCTGGAGTCGGCGGATTCACTTCAGATTCGCGCGGGATTCATCGACTTCACTACGCGGTAATCTCCGTCATGACGGTGTGCTTATCGCTGCACTTTCGGGGAGGGAGCATGTTTCTGACTCTCCTCATGCTCTTGGTTTTGCCGGCGCTGCAGGCAAAAAGCCCAACCCTCTCAAGCGAGGGGCTCTTTTCCCTTTCTGATTCAGGTGCCTCCTCCGCTTCCATCACGACTTTTTCGCGCATTCTCGGAGCTTATGAGAAACAGTTCCTCGCGGTGACAGGATTCACTCGAGGTGATGCTCCTCCCGTGGTGGTGATCCTGCATCCATCAATCGAGAGCACTCCCTCCCTTCCTGCTCTGAGAGTCGATGTCATGGAGGGAGGAGCCCCAAGGGTATGTTTGGACCTACTCGAGGGAGGCGACACTGGCAGCAAAAACCGCCAACTGATCGCCACCTCCTTGTTACTTCGGGAATACTATGGAACAAGCGCTCCCGAGTCCGGAGCGCTCATTCCCCTGTTTCCATCATGGGTCACTTACGGTCTCGGGCGCTTATGTACTCCGACTTCCAGTGTGGTCGCCATTCCGGCTGGTTACCTTCACGGCGATGCCCCGCCGGAAATCGAGGCCTTCCTGATTCAGCGACCGCCTGATGAGAGGGATCACACCCTCTCGGATCTCTACGAAGCAATGGCGGCCTCACTGCTGAAGGCGGGACTCCAATCAAATGGCGGCAACGCATTCCGAGATTGGGTTTCTCACCATGACCCCGCTGCCAAGAGTTCCGGCTCCATTCCCGTCTGGCCCCCGGGTTGGGAGATGCGTTCCGTCGAGAGGCGATGGCTCCTGCTGATGGCCGGGAATCAAGGAGGGGAGTCCAGAACCACAACACTGATGGGAGCGGCTGAGACCCTGGCCGCCTACGACTCCCTGATCTCCTCCCTGCCGACGGCGGGACATTCCATCGGTCTGCTCCGCAAGGAGAAGGGTGCTGATTATCTGATCGAGCAGTGCAACGAGAGAGTCGGCGCGCTGCGCTTTCGCGCGAATCCCATGGCACTACCGCTCCTGGATGGAACGATCCTCTTTCTTGCCAAGCTGAAGCGGATGCCGGAGAAGAAAATCGCGCCCGCGGAAGCGGACCTTCTTGCCCTCCGTGCGGAGATCCTGAAGCGATCTAGAGAGATTGATCACTACCTCGACTGGTACGAGGCAGCGAAGCTCCCTGTCCGCAGCGGCCTTTTTGACCGGCACCTGGAGAGCCCGGAGTCAATCGTCAAAAAAGGCCCTGTTGGACGCTATCTCGATGCCATCGAGGCGAGGGGATGGTGATAAACATGGAATTGATTGCCTGCGTCCCATGGCTTGCCCTGTTATTTCTCACGCAGCAGCTACAGCTAAGACTGTTCTAAATATAAAAAACGCGAAGGGAACCACTCGCGGATACTTGCGCGATGCGCGACTAGGACTATCATGTATGGAATGTTTTCCCTGACCCGGCGCGAGCAGATCGTCGTGATCTTTATACTGCTCGCCTTGGTTTCTGGAGCAGCGATCAGGCATTTCCGCTTGAGCTCGATGGTTCCCTCACAATCTACCAACTCTTTACCAGCAAAGAAGTAACCCATGAAAGTTTCTGGATTCAACGAAGCGGTGGCCATGGCCGTTGCCAAGGACGAGGGTTATCGACCCGAGGGTTATCAGTTCCTGCGCGAGTCGCTTGAAGCGACTCTGAAGAAACGCTCCAAGTCCAAACAGCCGCCCACATCCCCCCATGTGACGGCCTCCGAGCTGCTCGAAGGTTTCCGCCGGCAGGCGGTCAAGGAGTTTGGCCCGATGACTCCGACTGTCCTCGAGTACTGGGGGATCCGCTCCTGCGGAGATATCGGTAAGATGGTCTTCCACTTGGTGGAGGCCGGCGCCTTTGGGCGCACGGAGAACGATTCGCTGGACGACTTCGAGAAGGGATTTGATTTTCACGAGGCCTTTGTTGCGCCATTCCTTCCTCCACCCTCTCCATCTACGACCCCCTCAGGCGCGGTCGCCCAGTCACCCCTCTTCACACCATGAACCGCTTTATTATCCTGATGACCACGCTAACTACGCTGACCACCTTACTTTCCCAGAATCTGACAGCCGCAAAGCCAAAGTCCGTGGTGCACGCTCACGATGCCGGGAAGGCAGCCGAGTCCGTGGCCTCACTTGCCGCAGTGAACTTGCCTGCCCCTTCGCTCGCCGTGAAGCCGCAGGTTTTCACGTTTCCTAACGGACTGACGCTAATTGTGGAGGAAAATCACGGCGCGCCCGTCGCCAGTGTCCAGGCCTGGTGCAACACGGGATCCATCCATGAGGGGAAACTCCTGGGTGCAGGTCTCTCCCACATCCTCGAGCACATGCTTTTCAAGGGAACCGCGTCCCGAGCACCCGGAGTCATTGCCAGTCAGGTCCAGGACCAGGGGGGGTACATCAACGCCTATACCTCCTACGACCGCACCGTCTACTGGATCGACGTGCCGGCCAAGGGTGCCTCCAAGGCCGTCGATATCCTCGCTGACGTGATGATGAATGCCACACTCCCCAAGGAGGAGTATGACAGGGAACAGGAAGTGATCCGACGTGAGTTTGCCATGGGATATGACAATCCCGACCGCACCGCATCGCTTCTCCTTTTCCGCACAGCCTACCACCGCAGCCCCTTCAAGGAGCCTGTCATCGGCCACCTCGACATCTACAACAAGCTGACCCGGGAAGATGTGCTCGAGTATTACAAGAGCCGCTACGTCCCTAATAACCTCTGCTTTGTTGTGGTCGGTGATGTGAACGCCAAAGAGATCCGCGATCAGTTGGCGACCTACTTCGAGAAATATCCCCGGGTGGCCCTCGAGCCGCTCTCCATTGCCGATGAACCTCCCCAACTTGGGAAACAAGAGGGACGCGACACCTTCCCGACCGATTTGAGCCGCATGAATATTGCCTGGCGCGCCCCCGGTGCCACCAGTCCCGATGCGCCCGCCGTCGAGGTTCTCTCAGCGGTCCTGGCATCGGGTACAAGCTCCATCCTGAACACCGAAATCCGCGAAAAGAAGGGACTTGTCCACCAGATCGGCGGCGGTCTTTACACTCTGACACCACAGGAAGGACTGGTGTACATCGGTGCCGTCGCCGACCCCTCCAAGCGAGAGGCAGCTGAGAAGGAGATTGTCGATCAGGTCGACAAGGTCGCCCGGGATGGAATCTCTGATTCCGATCTGGCCAAGGCCAAGAAGGGAATCCTTGCCGAACACTACCACGGCCTGACCACCATGCGTGGTCGCGCCTCAGACTACGGCAACGGGTGGCTCATGACCGGCAATGCCGAGTTTGGCAAACGCTACCTCGAGTCGATCGAGAAGGTCACTGCCGCCGATGTCCGTCGAGTTGCCGCACTCTACCTCAGGCCCGAGGGACTCACCATCACCTCCCTCGATCCCGTCAACGATTCCAAGGCGAAGGGGAAGGTGAAGGGAAATGATGACGATGACAAGATGGTGACTCACTCCGACATCACCAGGAACGAGCTGCCAAACGGACTGAGCGTTCTCGTGCATGAAGATTCCCGCCTGCCGCTTGTTTCCATCGTCGCTGCGTTCCGTGGCGGCATCCTGGCCGAGACCGAAGAGAAGAACGGACTCTCCCAGTTAGCCGCCAGCAGCATCGTCAAGGGAACCAAGACACGCACCGCTCAGCAGATCGCTGAAACTCTCGAGCATGTGGGCGGATCCATCGCTGCCGGTGCCGGGAACAACAGCTTCTCGGTCTCTGTTGATGTGATGAAGGAGGATTTTCCACTCGGCATGCAGATCCTCGCCGATGTTGTTTCGAATGCGACCTTCCCTGACTCGGAAGTTGCCCGCGAAAAGAGCTCCCAACTCGCGGCCATCAAGGCCGAGGATGATCAGATCACGACGACCGCGAGGAATATTCTGAAGCCACTGCTCTACGGAACCCACCCTTACGCCCTTCGTGGCAACGGGACGCCGGAGTCAGTACAGAAACTGAGCCCCTCGGATCTGAAGGAATACCGTGATCGTCTCGTGGTGGGCCGCAATGGAGTCCTCTCCATCTTCGGTGCGGTGAAGCCTGGGGAGGCTCTTGCCTTGGCGCAGAAAGACTTCGGCTC
Source organism: Spartobacteria bacterium (assembly GCA_947466005.1). Taxonomy (GTDB): domain Bacteria; phylum Verrucomicrobiota; class Verrucomicrobiia; order Chthoniobacterales; family UBA6821; genus UBA6821. The sequence goes on from CANIBV010000049.1 coordinate 7,279, forward strand.
CCTCCCTGCGGGTGAGAAGGCGCTGGTCAATCCCCCTGCCGCCAAGCCACTTGCCGCATCGGTTGAAAAGTCTGCCGAGCGTCAGAAGCAGCAGTCCGTCATCATGAAGGGGTACCTTGGCACGACGATTGATGGGGCTGATCGCCCCGCCCTTGAGCTGATCGAGGAAGCTTCGAGTGATCTCGGCTCCCGATTCTTTGTCCGTATCCGGGAGAAGCTTGGCCTTGCCTACTTCGTGGGGGCCTCCAACTCGACCGGCCTCGCCCCCGGTGCCTTTGTCTTCTACCTCGGTACCGACCCCAAGAAGGTCGATCTCGCCAAGCATGAGTTCAACGATGAGATTGCCAAGCTTGCCACCGATGGACTCTCCCAAGAGGAACTCGATCGCGCCAAGGCCAAGCTCCTCGGTGCCGAGGCGATCCGCAACCAGTCGAATGCCGCTCTTGGTGCGCTCTGCGCTACCAATGAACTCATGGGGCTCGGCTTTGACTACGACATGAAGCACAGCGAGGCGATTAAGAAGGTCACCCTTGAGGATATTCGTCAGGTTGCTCAGAAATATTTCAGGGATGGCAAGAGCGTCGAGGTGGTCGTTGGCCCCCCTCCTGCGAAGTCCGCAGCACCCCTGCACGACCCTTCCAAAACCCCTTAGTATCCCATAACCTATTACCAAAACCCCATAACCTAAAATCCCATGGCCGAAATCCAACAAGCAACCAACTCCGCCGATCTCACCCAGCGCTTCATCGAACTTGTCATGATGAATGCCCAGCAGGCAGCCCTCTGCCTTGGCCAGATGGCTCACCCTTCCACCGGAAAAGCGGAGGTCAACCTCGAAGCCGCCAAGATGTTCATCGATCACCTCGAGATCATCAAAGAGAAGACCCGGGGCAACCTGAGCAAGGACGAAGAGAAGATCCTCACCAGCGTCCTTTCCGAACTCCAACTGGCCTTTGTCCAGGTCTCCAGTGGTGCCGGTGCAACTGGCGCGGAGCATGTCCATGACGAGAACTGCAATCATGGGGATCACAGCCCTTCAGAAGTCGCTCCCGAATCGAGTGCTCCATCCCATCCTCCTCAATCCGAACCCAAGCAGGAATCCTCTCCCGTTATGGAGGACGAGGGGAAGAAGAAGTTTACCAAGAGCTACGGCGCGTAGAAAAACTCCCTTGATTGTTTCCTTTAAGGATTCCGAGACAAAGTCTCTTTATGAGACGGAAAGAAGCTCTCGGTTTTCCGGTGTTGCCCGGGTTGCGTTGAGAAAACTCATTCAACTCAATGAGGCTGATTCTTTGCAGGATATGGCAGTCCCACCTGGCAACAGACTTGAGGCACTGAAGGGAAACCGCAAGGGGCTGTTTTCCATCAGGATCATCGATCAATGGAGGATTTGTTTCCGTTGGACGGGATGCGATGCATCCGAAGTAGAGATCTGCGACTACCATTGACATACCCCTATAACGCTATACGCTATAGACATGAATTCGATCACCCCCGGAGAAATCCTTCTTGAAGAATACCTGCAGCCCCTGAATCTTTCGCAGAACGCAGTTGGTCGCGCGCTCGGTGTATCCCCCCGCGCCATCAATGAGATCGTTCTTGGGAAACGCTCCATTACTGCGGAAATGTCGATTCGTCTTGGTAAATTCTTCGGACAGTCTCCTCAGTTTTGGTTCGGTATCCAGACGAACTGTGATTTTCGTGCCCTTAAGAAAAAAGAGAAGCTACTGACCGCTAAGGTGCGTCCTCTTTCGCAACTAATCACTGCGTAATTAACTTATCATCCATGAGATTCCATCGCTTCTCCGCGATAAGGTGGCTCCTCATCTTCCTTTTCACTCTCACTTTCTCCCCCGCTCATGCGCTTGAGATTCAGGGGGTGACGCCTGTGCCACAGGTTCAGGTTTCAGGACAGACCTTGCAGCTCAATGGTGCGGGTCTGAGGACATTCACCCTGCTGATGATCCCGATCAAAATCTATGTGGCGGCCTTCTACACGCCCGGGCCGCTTCGTACGGCCGAGGCCGTGATGAACTCGGGTGGTCCGATGCAGTTTGATTTCACCTTCCTGCGGGCGGTGGGGCAGGCGGATGTGACCAAGGCCTGGAGTTCCCAGTTTGCCCAGAGTGCCTCCTACACTTATCCCGGATATGCGTCCGACCGAGATGCCTTCATTGCCATGTTTGGTCCGCTGTCGGGCGGTGGTGTGGAGCAGGTGCAACTTGTGGGCACGAATACCATCGTGATCGATCAGGGGGTCACCAAGGGAACTATCCCCGGGCGCGACTTCCAGAAGGCATTTCTCTCCCTCTGGTTTGGCAGCAAGGCCGTGTCTCCCGATTTGAAGACTGCCCTGCTCGGGAACTAATTTCTGCGATTTACAGCTCGATGGCCTGTCCCGGTGGAGGAGCCAGCACCTTGGTCCCGGGAAGCGCCGCATAGAGCTCCCTCTTGAACCACTCGATCGCTGGGTCGTCTCCGTGAACGAGCAGGATCGTTTTGGGACGAACCTTGATCGCATAGGATAGGAGATCTTCACGACGTGCGTGGGCACTGAAGGTGAAGATCTCCCGGTGGCAGTTGAACGATACCGGCGCTCCCTCCGAGGTGAGCTGTACTGTCGATCCTTGGACTGCCTTGCGGACTTCTCCCGCAGGGGACTTGGGGTCGGCATACCCCACGAAGTAGAGATACTGGGAGGAATCAGGGAGGACCTTACGTGCAAAGATATTGGAGAGGGTGTGCTCGGTCATCATGCCACTGCTCAGGGCGTAGATGGCACGCTTACGTGGATTGAGCGATTCGATGTCCCTTCCTCCGGCCACGTAGGGAGAAACATCCCTCATGAGGCTCAGGTTGGGAAGATTTCTCGGCACTTGGGCAGACATACTGTCATAGACGGCGGTGATCTTGCTGCTAAGCCCTCCGACGTAGAGCGGGGTGGGGGGGATGATTCGTTCCCTCTGCATCTTCCAGAGCATCGCCATCACCTCCTGTGTCTTGCCGAGGGCGAAGACGGGAATGGTGATGCTCGCACCCTCCTGCAAGGCTGCAGCCACAGCCTTTGCGAAGCGCTCCTCCTCCTTGAGTCGCGTGAACCCCTCAGGGAGCGGCGCATCCCCTCTTGTCGTCTCCATGAGCAGGACATCGACCGGTTCCTCGGGGAAACTGGCACCCGTCTGGATGGTCTGGTCCTCGAAGTTTACGTCCCCGGTGTAGAAGAAGCTCTTCCCCTCGGAGCGGATCATCACCCCCGCCGATCCGAGGATATGCCCCGCGTCATGGAAGGTAACCGTGGTGGAGTCGCTGTCTGATGAAGATCGCTGGCCATCCAGATCAAGCGGACGCTCAAGCGGACAGTAGCGCCAGGAGCGCTGGGCCTGCTCAATCGTCTTGTGACCATAAAGCGGGTTATCCTTGAGCTTCAGCTCTTCCTGCTGGCGGGTCATGACATTCACGGAGTTGTGAAGCATCACTTCTGCGATCCGGGCTGTTCCCGGTGTCATCAGGACAGGCATCCCGTGCTGCTGGATCTGAAGAAGGGGGAGGCAGCCGACATGATCCTGATGAGCATGGGTCAGGATGGTGGAGCGTATACGGCCTGGCTCCAGTTCTTCAAACATCGGCGTGGCATCATGACCGACACGTTCGGGATGCATCCCCGCGTCTAAAATGACAGATCCCTCGGGAAGGTCGAGGCGGTAGCAGTTGGAACCGATGCCCGCTCCCCGGGTGAGATTAGTAAAACGCATAAGGATCATTCTAAGGGGTCGGAATGGCACCCTGCTAGGGCAATCTAAGTGATGGGTGTGTCAGCGTTGCACGAGATGCCATGGGAGCGTCCGGGAGTTCTTCGTTCACCTTTTAGTGATAGAACCCTTTTCACCACATGAAACTTGCTGATTGCACCTGCAACTTTCCTGCCGACGTGGTGTTCTACTAAGAGATGTTCCCCCCGTTTTCTGAAAAGCTTTGGGATCGC
>CANIBV010000050.1 GCA_947466005.1 Spartobacteria bacterium
CTTTCAGCAAGCTCGGCGATCACTGCTTCGGCAAGCGGGGAGGAGCCACGGGCAAGCATTTTGCGGATATTCTCCGCGGAGGAATTGAGAAGGGTTCCCGCAGCCTCGGCTGCGGCGATGGAATCGAGGAGAGTCGGCATGAAAGAAGGTTTAAGCGGGAAATGAGGCTGAGAAAAACACAAAAACAGGGCTGAGTTCGCGGGAACAGCGCCCGATGGGATCGGTTTTTTGTTCCTCGCCTAGGCGCTCAATGATTAGCGTGATTAGATGAAGAAGCTCCTCCCGATCACAGCGTTCCTCGCCATGGCCCTGTGCCTCCATGCAGAACTGCCCGCTCCATGGCCGATGCCCGCCTCCTTGCCCTCCATTCCGGCCGGAGTCAATTCCGCGAGCTACGCATTCCCAAAGATTGCTTGGCTTGAACGGGTAAAGGGCAACAACGACAATGCGGCCAAAATCGCCGAGGGAATTCATTTGGTCTTCGACGGAGATTCCATCACCGATAACTGGCACAAAGCCGGTAAGCAGATCTGGCTGGAACACTACGCCAAGCTCGGCGCCTTTGATTTTGGTATCAGCGGTGATCGCACGGAAAATCTGCTCTGGCGTCTTTCCCAAGGCCAATTGAACAAGATTCATCCCAAGTTGGTCCTCCTGATGATCGGTACCAACAACCTGATATCCAACACAAACGAAGAGATAGCCCAAGGCATCAAAGCCATCATCGACCAGTACCGCAAACTCTGTCCTGACTCCGTCATTCTGCTCCAAGGCATCTTCCCCCGCGGCAATGAAGCCACTGACCCGAGTCGCACTCGGATCAAGGAAATCAATAAAATCATCGCAACCTATGCCGATGGAAAAAATGTCCGTTTTCTAGACTTCGGAGACAAATTCCTTGAAGCCGACGGGACCATGAGCCCAGAAGTCATGCCGGATTTCCTGCATCCCAGTGCAAAGGGTTACCAAATTTGGGCTGATGCCATTCAGCCTGTGATCGATCAGTGCTTTCCTCCTGTGAAGTCAGTTCCGAATCCCTAGGACGTGATCCGGGAAACCCTCGGCAAATACAGGGCGGTCTTCTCGATCGGGCTGCAGAACACCTTTGTCTACCGCTGGAACTTCCTCCTTCGGTCGCTCTTTGCCCTGATCCCCCTTTTCGGAACGGTCTTTGTCTGGCGCTCCATCTACGGGGGGACTTCCGGCCTGATCGCCGGATATGACTTTGGCGAGATGGTCTTCTATTTCCTGGTCGTCCTCCTGGTGGATAACCTGATCACGCCGACCGAGGACGAATGGCAGATCGCGGCAGAGATCCGCGAGGGACAGTTGAGCTCCTTCCTTCTGAAGCCTTTTGATTTCCTCGCCTACCGCTCCTGCATCTTCATCGCTTCGCGACTGCTCTACACCGCTGTCGCCCTCCTGCCTGTGGCCGGCGTCTTCTGCTGGTACAGGGAGTATCTCCAGTGGCCGACTCATGCCTCCACCTGGATCTGGTTCGGAGTCAGCCTCATCATGGCGGGTGCAATCCAGTTCCTGATTGCCTACTCGCTGGCGATGCTCGCCTTCTGGATCCTCGAGATCTCGACGGTGGTCTTTATCCTCTATTCCTTTGAATATTTCCTGAGCGGCAAACTCTTCCCTCTCGATGCCGTCCCGGGAGTTGCCGGAACGGTGTTGAGGTTACTTCCCTTCCCCTACGAGCTCTACTTCCCCGTGGCGATCCTGATGGAGAAAATCCAGCCCCCCCAGCTCTGGAGCGGCCTGTTGATCCAGGCCACCTGGGTGCTACTCTGCTTCCTGCTCGCGAGAGGTCTCTGGCGTGCGGGTATTCGCCGCTATGAGGCGGTTGGCATTTAGAACGCTCTTCAGGAAGGATTCGTGCGTCGGAAGATGCTCCGTAATGATTTCAACGCTCGCACCGGTGCCGATCCGGTCGCAAAGGGATGCCACGTCCTTGGAACGCATCCTGATGCAACCAAAGCTGGCCGGCCGTCCCAGCGCGCTCTCCTGGGGAGTGCCGTGGATGTAGATGCCGCGGTTATAAGCTTGGCTGTTGCCCGGTTCTGTCCCCTCCAGCCAAAGAATGCGGGTGACGATGGGATCGCGCCCGGGAGAGTTCGGCCTGACGATTTCCCCAGTGGGCCGGCGGGAATGAAAAACCGATCCGAGAGGGAGCCCCATGCCGATCTTCGCCTTCACGAACAGTTTGCCAAGCGGTGTCCTGTAGCTGCCGAGCCTGTCACCGATTCCAAACTTGGAGGTCGAGATCGTGTACACGGTGTCGGGCTTACCATCGGTTTTCAGCAGCAATTGCTGATCCTTCACGCTCACGATGATCTCGTGATGGGAGTCCGTCATGCCTGAAACGGGTGCCGAGACGGAACCCTCTGCACGGAAGGAAGCGCAAGCCATCAGGGCAAGCAGTGCCAATGCGGCGACAACCGGAGGAGTGGCTTTGAGGTGCTTGAAATGGTTCAAGCTTATAAGCTCACCTTATAACCTTTGCCCGTCAACCCCCCTCTCGGTGACACTTCCGTCACAGAGGAGGAGCTAGAGGGTCCCACCCCCAGAATCCTCTCTGAGATTTCTATTGGGGAACGCCGACCTGCTCTGGAAGGTTGAGATGACCCTCCACGATCTCCACACGGGCACCATGACCCACGAGGTCGTAAACCTTGGCCACATCGCGCGATCGCATCCGGATGCATCCGAAGCTGGCCGGGGCGCCCAGGAAGGTCTCCTGCGGAGTCCCGTGGATGTAAATGCAACGGCTGAAGGCATTGCTGTTATGGGCTTCTAGGCCGTCAAGCCAGAGAATACGGCTCACGATCGGATCGCGGCCCGGCGCATCCGGCTGGAGGATTTCACCCGTGGGCTTGCGTGATTTGAAGACCGTGCCAAGCGGTGCGCCACCGCCGATTTTTTTTCTGACACAGAGATGACCCAGCGGGGTCGCATAGCTCCCCTCGCGGTCTCCCGTTCCGAATTTGGATGTTGAGATCTTGTAAACGGCGACGGGCTTCCCATCCGTCAGAACCAGCATCTTTTGATCCGGCACGCTGACAATCAACCGGTGATGCGTGTCGGCGCACCCCCCCATCAGGAGAATCAAGGGAAGAACCCCCCACTTGAAAACGGAAGCGGCTCTCTTCATGCGAGCAGGGGCGCCACCTCGGCGGCGAAATAGGTCAGGATCATGTCGGCGCCGGCTCGCTTGATCGCAAGGAGTGACTCGTCGCGTGTCGATGCGTAATCGAGCCACCCAAGCCGTGCGGCCGCGTGGATCTGGGCGTACTCACCCGAGACTTGGTAGGCGGCCAGAGGGAGTAGGGTCGTCTCCCTCACGGCCCGGATCACATCGAGGTAGGCTCCGGCCGGCTTCACCATCACCATGTCGGCTCCTTCCTGCTCATCGAGCTTCACCTCAAGCAGGGCCTCCCTAACGTTGGCCGGGTCCATCTGGTAGCCGCGCTTGTCGAGCGGCGCGTCGACCCGAGCGCTCTTCACCGCGTCACGGAAGGGGCCGTAGTAGGCAGAGGCATACTTTGCCGCGTAGGCCAGGATTCCAATCTGATGGGAACCGGCCGCATCGAGGGCTGAACGGATGGCCTTCACGCGACCATCCATCATGTCGGAGGGAGCCACGATGTCGGCACCGGCTTCGGCTTGGGAGAGAGCCAGACGGCAGAGGGCCTCGACGGTCCTGTCATTCTCCACACCGCCCCGCTGATCGAGCAACCCGTCGTGGCCGTGGTCCGTGTAGGGATCGAGCGCCACATCGGCGATCACGAGCAGGTTCGGACAGGCGGATTTCATCGCGCGGATCGCAGGGAAAAGGATGTTCCCGGAGTCATGGGCATGCGTAGCCAGAGGATCCTTCTTGGAGCCCTCGATGCAGGGAAAGATCGCCACGGCGGGGATCCCGTTCTCCTCCAGCTTCCGGCATTCCTCCACGAGCGTCGCCACCGTATGGCGGACAACCCCCGGCATGGAACCGACGGGCTCGGCGCCACCCTCTCCGGCGCGGACAAACAGTGGCTGGATCAGATCGGCTCGGCTGAGAATGGTCTCCCTCACCAGGGAACGCACGGCGGGTGTGGCGCGATTGCGCCGCATCCTGCGAAGAAGATCTAGGCCATCCCGGTTCGTGCTCATGGCTTTATCTTCCTTGATGAAGTGCGAGAGTCAAGGAAGGGAGCGCTGGGCCACTGGTCCACGAGTCCATTCGTCTCCTTCGCAAAACGGCGCGGAGCACAACTTTGCTTGAAATAATGCCAACTTAAGGCATCTTCTTCCCTTCCAGTCACCACCCTATCGTCCAGAGGCCTAGGACACTCCCCTTTCACGGGAGTAACACGGGTTCGAATCCCGTTAGGGTGGCCACTTTCAAGTGGCCATCGCCGAAGGCGAATTTGAACCCGTAGGGTTTGACTGCCGTGCTGCGATCAGCAGCATTTTTCTTTTCCGCAGGGAAACTACAGAGCCTGCCATCGGCAGGATCATCCCGTTAGGGTGGCCACTTCTAAGTTGGCCTCCTACTCGTTGACCTCTTCGGTCTGACAATCAACGATCCGCCCGGTGAGCCGGTCAACAGCCACATTCACCCAGATGCGACGCTCCCCCTGAACCATGAAGTTTGCTGCAGTGGCTGGTAACCCCGTGGTTTTTCCCGTCTGGGCGACAACATCCAGAAGCAGATTCCATGTGCGGGTCTGGCCGGACTCCGCCAGCGTCCGGATCGTAGCTTCCCTGCTAAGCTTCTTCGTGTCACCTGATGTTGCGATGACATTCGAGCTGACGAGGTCGATGAGCTGCGAGCGGTTGGTCAAGGGAGTGACGGATGTGGCCGCAACCATGTTGGAGGCATAGGTCGTTGCGGTCGTCGGCGAGATCGTCCCGGAGCCGGATGTGGCCGTCCCGGAAAGCAGGGATGCGAGGACGGCAACGTGGGGTGTGTTCAGATTCAGAACTCCAGCCCGGACTCCGCTTGCGGGGGTCGGATAGGCGGAGAAGACATCCAGCAGATTCCGATCCGCACTGGCCGGTCCGGAGACAAAATCCAGCGATCGCCACGGCTGGTCCCGGAAGACTACACCCAGCTCACCCACCGAGGCATAGGATCGTTCCATGATGACGGGATTGGTGTCGGTGACGGAATTTGGGTAAGGAGGATAGCTGCTCCACGAGGGGAGATTCGTGGAAAGAGTGGTTGTGGCTCCAGCCCCCCTGATCGTGCGTGGATCCAGAACGTTCACGACGAATTGATTCGTGGTGGTGGAGTTAGCATCGGCAGGCGTCAGGACAGGATTTTGAACCGTGGGGTTTAGAATTATCCCGGAGATGGGGCTGGATATGACTTTATTGGTCCCAAACGCGCTGAAGCAGTTGCTTCCTGCGGAGTTAGTCCCGACCCCGAGGGCAATCTCTCCGACACTGTTATAGATATTCTGGGCATGATTTTTCTGAAGCGTCGCTCCGATACTCGTCATCTGAACGGGATAGGCAGTGGGTGTCAGATAACTGGTGAGAGCTATGTTTGTATTACCGGAAAAGGTGGAGGGGACGTTGGTCAGTTGGTTCGGTGGGTCGATGGAAAGCAGCCCCCCGTTGTTCGAAAAAGAGGTCTTGAGATAATATGTTCCACTACCTCCCGCCGGACTCCAAACAACGGGCGCTACGTAGAGGTCAATATTCACCTCATACCAAGGGTTCTTGTAACTATTCACCCGGGTGATGGTCTGAATGGCCAACTGCGCAACCTCTGGCCGTGCTTTTTTCCCCACGACAACGCCGTATGGCGTGGAGATCGAGACCTCGTTCGTGGAAGCCTGCGCGCAGATGTTCGCGCTAATGGCCGTGATTTTCACACCCACATTGGTAACCCAGTTCGCCGCCGCAAAGAAATTCGTCGGTCCCATGTACACATTCGTGTCGGAGGTGTTGGTCAACGCCGGAATGCTCGAGAAAAGGGCGTTGCTCAAGTTAGCCAGCACGGTGGGACTCAGCGTTGCGTTCGTGAGCTGAGAGAGATCAAAGCGACTGGTCATATTCAGGAGACCGTTCGTGTTGAGCGAGGGACGGGCCAACTCCCTCGTGAAATGGGTGAGGTAAGGGAGCGCATTCGTCAGCGGAGTGTTCTGGGTCTGGGCGTAGCGGATGAGGTCCTGCCGTGAGTAGAAATAGTTGTTGGTCGTCACTCCGGAACCGGAGCTATTCGTGACCTCGGAGGAGAGAAATCCCGCGCCTGCAGCTCCGGCAACATAGTCCCTGTAGCCGTCACTGTTGGTGGCTTGGGGATTCCGGAAGGCAACGAGATCATTCACCGCAGCCTGAGTCACTCCGGGCAGGAGCGTCAGGTCTGCTCCTGCCAGCGTCCCCTTAAGAAACGTGCGATCGGCAGCCGTCACGCTGGACGGGTAGCCGGCCACATTCGCATCGAGCAGGCCACCCGTGTCGTAAGCATTGTAGGCAAAGCGCCCGATGGCATTGCTCGAGACTGTGTTGGTCAGGCTCCCGTCCTTGTTGATGTACACCCAGCAGGGAAGCTGGTTGTTCGAGGAAAACCCTCCGGGAACGAGAGCGGGCGCATTCCAGCGCGCCGCATTAACCATGAGCCCATTGCGCGATGCCGCGGCACTGTTGTCCGTGGAGGCCATGGGATCGGCGCCGGGAACGCTCTGGCGAATCAGATTGGCGAAGTTGTCATCCGTCTGCATGGCAGGCTGAGCGAGCGTGCAGGCAGGAACCATGTTCGTCGCGGAGATGGGAAGATAGCAGACGAGACCCGCCGCATTGGTGACAGGCATGGAGTTACTCTCCGAAGAAATCTGGGCAAGGAATCCGGAATAGGCTCGGGCGGCACCGCTCTCCGAGATCTGCGCCGAAAAGATCTGACCCGCACGGACGTTCTCTATGGTGCTGTTCGTCGCCGATCTCGAAAAGAAGGCCACCGCGACAACGGTGACCAGCACGATCATGCAGAGGGTGAGGATGAGGGAAGCTCCCCTCTCCTTTTGGAGATGGGGGGTGGAGGGAGGGGGCTGTTTCATGGAAGGGGGATGGTTTTTTTCTGAATATGGATCCCGGACTTCACGTCGGCGGGGATCGTCCATGCATCCACCTGCGCACGCCATGCCGTAGGATCGCTTCCAAGCGGAACAAGAGAGGCTAACTTTCCGGAACTCTTCAGGAGGCCGTAGCCCTGCTCATCCACCACGGCAATCCAGACTTCAATGGCATGGGTGCAGTTGGTCAGCCCTATGGAAAAACCGGCGGAATCCGCAACGATCGCATTGTAGCCGGAGGGAACAGCATGCCCGTTGTAGCTGCCAGTCACGGCCCAATTGGAAGAAGCCACCCCCGAGAGAGGATAATTGGTGCTGTCCGTGACAGCCAGCGCCTTGACGGCGAGCACTCCCTTGGCGAGCGGAATGGAGGGTGCGGCGGGTATGGTGAGTGACGAGGAGAGAGAACTCATCACCCCGAAACCGATCGACCCGTAGGAGCGAACCACCTGGTTGCTCCCGTTCAGCGAGTAGCTGACAGCGAGGAAACGGGGGGTGGAAGATGAATTGGAACCCCTGCGGTTAGTCACCAGAGCAAAGAGGTTGGTCGCCGAGGCATTGGTCGGGGCGATAAGTGTGGAGTTTCCGTTAAAGAGTCCGTTCTGAAGATCAATGGTCATGACATCAAGGGCACGACGGCCGGTGGCCACGCATTCCATCCCGTGACTCTGATTGCGTGTGGCATGAAAAATCCCCTCCACCATCTCGTACATGAGCACCAGCATCATCGCGAGGATCCCAACCGCTGCGAGCACCTCAATCAGGGTATGGCCTTCGTGACGGTACCTGCCCCGAAAATCAGAAAGTCGGGTTGCCATCGTTCTCATGAGCCCGGAGGGAGTGGGATGAAGCGGATGCCGAGAGTCGCCGACCCATCGGCATGACTCCACTGCTGGGATGCGGCGTTCCAAGCCGCCCCCCCCGATGCGGGCCAGGCAACGCTGATCATGGCCGACCCCTCACTCCAGACGGTGGAGGGTGGCGTCACCACGACCACAGCTTTCAATTGTTGATCGAGCGTATTCGTTGCGGGGCATCCCTGAAGGGTGAGTGTGTTGAGGCTATTGGAGACGGCGGCTCCGTTGATCGTGTACGCGTAGGAGCTTCCACTGTAGCTCCAGGTGTAGTTTGTGCCGTCGGTTGTGACGGCTCGGCGAATCGAATCTGACAAGGCATTGAGGAGATTGGCCCCGCCGGACTGCTCGTTGGAATCCCTGAACATCTTCATGCCGCTCGGGATCAGACCCATCACGCCGAAAATCACGACGGAGAAAATCCCGATGGCGATGACCACTTCGACAAGGGAAAATGCGCCGCTGGAGTGTTGTTTCCTCTTCATTGGCGGTAGATGGTCGGGATTCCCACGCTCCCCTCGATAGCCACGGAGACATTGTCGCCCGGAATGAGGTTCGTTCCGCGCGCCTGCTGGATCGAAATCAGGAGGAGCGGGTCGAAACCTGAGGTAGCTGTCGGCGTGGGGTTTGTCGTCACCTCCCCCAGTGGCATGAAGGTGACGGTGCACCCGTCCAGGAATTTGGTCTGGCCGATTTGAAAGCTCATCCCACCCGAAACCCCTGACAGATCAACGGCGCTGTTTGTCGGCGCACCGGTGCTAACGGCGGTTGAAGAGGAGTTCGTCAATCCCACCCTGGGCACCAGCAAAGCCATGCCGATAGGGAGAAGGTTGCTGGCGTTTGTGTTGGAGGTCCCATCCTTGGAACAGACCATCCCGACCCTCAGGCCAATATTCCCATCATTGACCTCCTGTTGGATGCCCAGCCAGACATAGCTCTTACGCGCAACCGCCTCAGCTCGAGCCCTCTCGACGGCAGACGAAATGGTGTAGGCGGCCTCGGTCGTGGTGACGCCCCGTGCGATCGAATTGAAGGAGGGAGCCGCTACCCAGAAGAAGTAGAGAACGACGTTCAGAACAATCAGTAACTCGATCAGCGTGAAGGCATGCGTTTTACTTCCCTGCTTCTGGCCTGTTTCAATCACCGTCGCCCTTGTGGTCATCCCCCCCAAAAGTGAGAAAGCGCAAGCCCCTCTCCCTTTACTTTTCGTGGGGGATAAAACTTTCATGCTGTCGGGGAAGTGATGTTTCCCTAATTGTTCGTCACCCCTGAGCCCTTAGGCGTTCAAAATAAATAAGCGAATCCACTACTTTCAGAGCCAACCAACACCCCGTCCTTCCGGGAATCAAAAACGAGCCTGGTTTTTTCTGTGCATGGAACTTAACCATCACATTCCAATAGACCACGCCGAGGAGAACCGCACAATTGACCCAGGCTATTAGATCGCCCTAATCGGGCTACTTACGAGAAACGAGGAGAGCTCATCAATGAGCAGTCAATCCTTCCAATTACTTCACCACTGAGAGGGGGGTGAACCGTCCCTCACTGATTGACCTCCTCCGTCTGGGTCGCGATGACCTGAAGGGACTGCGAATTAGTGGGCTGAGAGCTGCTCCAATAGTCGGGATCTGTTTTCTGGCAACTTGTGAGCCACCGAGGCAAGTGATCGGTGGGCTGGAATCGTGGGATCATGGATCCCAAGCGCCTTAGCCAGTTCGGCCTCGAAGTGCTCGACAGCGCGTTTGCTCGGCTTCTGCTCACGCAGGAATCCCCAGGCCCTCCGTACCAGCTCAAAGATCTCCGGAACCGGATGCATTGGCTCAGTGAAGAGGTCGCAGAGTTCCGCGAAATACGATGCCGCGAGAATGGTAACGTAGGTGGCCGGCAGCCCGGAATCTCCTGCCACGGAGACTTCACTCAGGGAGTGGAGATCTCCTGTTTTGGGAGACTTAAAGGCAATCTCCGCCTCAGTGAAGAGTTCCAGTCGGCCGGTGAAAGGGCTGCCCGGTTTCGTCGCGCCGCGGACAGCTGTCTTCACCTTACCGTAACGGTCGGTCAGCCAGACGACGACGAGGCTGTTCTCCGAGAAGCGGTACCGCCTCAACAGAATGGCGCGCGCCTCCTCCATTATTTTTTCATCAGGCCCCCTCGCCCCCGCCCTCGGCGGACTCCATCGTCTGAAGCAGGCATTCCTGGACGAAGGCGTAGAAATTCACCTGCATGAGCGCGAGCCCCCTCTCTGAGGAGAAGTCAGGAGCCCCGTTCCGGGAGAGATCCTCCTCCTTGAAGCCATGCTCCTCCACAAGAGTAAGTCTCAGGGCATTGAGGGTCGTAAGCCATGCATCGGCGTGATCCATCGGAATCTCGAGGGACCAGGCCTCGACTTTACCCTTTCCCCGCTTCATCTCATGCATCTCCGCGAGGTCCTCGACCACCAGGGAACGCTCCAGATCGAAGTGATGGCGCAACTCCGGCTGCACGAGATCCTGCCAGTCGAGCAGAAGCTCCTCATCCACACCCGGCGGGGGGAGAAGCCGGGCGCTTCCCTCGGGATAGCGCTCCCAAGGATCCATTGCGATGGCCTGCAGTAATCCGGCAAGCATCGGATGGATGTTGCTGAAGTAGGGATTTCCCTTGTTCGAGAGCTCGAAGATCATCGTTCCATCAACTCCGGTTACCCCATTTGCAAGCAGCGAACATTGAGAAATTCTCGCGCAGAGGCGCAGAGACGCAGAGGTTGTAAGAAGTTTTGCGCTTCCGGCGGCATGTTATTGATACACGGTGCATTGGCAACTCCGTCGCCAACAAGGCACTTTATACTGAGACGTTGTTTTCCTCTCTCAGCGCCTCCGCGCCTCAGCGGGAAACCTTTCAGCATCTCCCTTCCCGCGTTGGCTTTCCAGGCCGTTGCTGTGCCTCCGTTACGCTTGAGTTCCATGGTTGCAAATAGTTCAGATGCAGATTTTCCTGATCAGGTGGACTTCTCCATTGTGGCGAGAAGCAGGAATGTGTGGAGTTGCTGGACGTAGTGCTCCGCCTGCTCGCGCCCTCCACTCCAGACAATGGAGCGCCCTAAGCGATGGACTTCCATCATGTGCTTTTTGGCGCGTTCGCGATTCCA
>CANIBV010000051.1 GCA_947466005.1 Spartobacteria bacterium
CGCGCCGCTTTGTACTCGCTTCCTCCAGCAAGTCTCGCCCGTTGGGCTCGTCCGCCGATTGAGGATGACTACAACTCAGCCTTCCCGAGGTCTTGTTTCCAGCGGCTTGGTTCAAATTTCAAATTTTTTTCACTCGCAAAAAAGTGAGTTCTTTCGCTTTCCAAGGAGGCTGTGTATAATTTCCGCTTATCATTTTTTCTTCATGAATATCCACGAATTTCAAGCCAGAGAACTCTTCGCCGAATTCGGCGTCGCCACCCAACCCGGACGGGTTGCTAACACCCCCGCGGAAGCTGAAGCGGTAGCCACCGGACTCAGCGGCGGAAAGCTGGTCATCAAGGCCCAGATCCACGCCGGCGGACGCGGGAAGGGAACCTTCAAGAGCGGATTCAAGGGCGGCGTTCACCTCTGCGACACGCCGGCCGAGGCCAAGGATCTCGCCTCCAAGATGCTAGGAGAGGTACTCGTCACCCACCAGACCGGACCCGAGGGAAAGGAAGTCGGCAAAATCTTCGTCGGTGAAGCCGTTGATATCGCCCGCGAACTCTACTTCGCTATCCTCATCGATCGCGCCACCTCGGTTCCTGTCGTGATCGCCAGCACCGAGGGGGGTGTCGACATCGAGACCGTCGCCGAAAAGTCCCCGGAGAAAATCCTCCGCCTTTCGGTCAATCCCTTCCTCGGCCTCCTGCCGTACCAGACACGTCTCATCGCAGCCTCCCTCGGCCTGACCGGTCCGCTGATGAACCAGGCATCGAAACTCTTCACCAACCTCTACAAGCTCTTCATCGAGCGCGACTGCTCCATGGTCGAGGTGAACCCCCTCGTCGTGACCCAGGACGGAAAGCTCATGGCTCTTGATGCGAAGTTCAACTTCGATGACAATGCCCTCTACCGACAACCCTCTATCTTCGCCATGCGCGACGTCACCGAGGAGGATCCCCGCGAGGTGGAGGCGTCCAAGCACGGCCTCAACTACATCGGTCTGGACGGGAACATCGCCTGCCTTGTAAACGGCGCCGGACTAGCCATGGCCACCATGGACATCATCCAGCACGCCGGCGGCAGCCCCGCCAACTTCCTCGACGTCGGCGGCGGGGCCACTCGTGATCAGGTCTCCTCGGCCTTCCGCATTATTCTGGCTGACACCCGCGTGAAGGGCATCCTGGTCAACATCTTCGGCGGCATCATGGACTGTGACGTCATCGCCAACGGCATCGTCGAGGCCGCCAAGGAAACAGGACTCTCCATTCCTCTTGTCGTCCGACTCGAGGGAAACAACGTCGAGGCCGGTAAGAAGACACTGACTGAGAGCGGCCTCAAGCTGGAGAGCGGGGAGAACATCCTCGATGCGGCCAACAAGATTGTCGCCGCAGTGAAAGCTGCCTCCTAAGCCACCAAGCAATCCCGACAAAACCAACTTTCCAAACATCATGTCGATTCTCGTCACTCCCGACACCAAGATCCTCATTCAGGGCATCACCGGCAGCTTCGGTGCCCGTCATGCCAAGCTAAGCCTCGACTACGGCACTAAAGTCGTGGCCGGCGTCACCCCCGGTAAGGGAGGCCAACTCTTCGAGAACCAGGTGCCGATTTTTGACACCGTAGATCAGGCCGTCCGTGAGACGGGAGCCACCGTCTCCGCTGTCTTCGTGCCGCCTCCCTTCGCTGCCGATGCCATCCTTGAGGGCATTGCCGCTGGACTCGACCTCGTTGTCGTCATCACCGAGGGCATCCCGGTCATCGACATGATGCGCGTCAAGGAAGCGATGAAGGGGTCCAAGACCCGTCTTCTCGGTCCCAACTGCCCCGGACTCGTCACCCCCGGCACCGGAGACAGATCGCACGGTGGTTGCCGCATCGGCATCGCCCCCGGCTACATCCACAAGAAAGGCAATGTCGGCGTCGTCTCCCGCTCCGGCACTCTCACCTACGAGGCCGTCTGGCAACTCACCACCCGCGGCTACGGCCAGAGCACCTGTGTCGGTATCGGCGGTGATCCGATCAACGGCACCTCTCATCTGGACGTCCTCAAGATGTTCAACGAGGACCCCGAGACCGAGGCCATCATTATGATCGGCGAGATCGGCGGGTCGGCCGAGGAAGAGGCCGCTTTATGGGCCGCCAAGCATTGCAAGAAGCCGATCGCCGGTTTCATCGCGGGAGCCACGGCCCCCGAGGGGCGCCGCATGGGCCACGCTGGAGCCATCGTGAGCGGTGGGCAGGGCACAGCTGCAGGGAAGATCGCCGCTTTCCGCGCTGCGGGCATCGAAATTGCTGAAACTCCTTCGGATATGGCAGACGCCCTCATCCGCCGGATGAAACGATAAGAGTCCCTTACAACACTAACACCAACCGCCCACTCCCATGCCAGTTATCGCCAAAGGACTTGAAGGTATCGTTGCCAACTCCACCGCCCTCAGTGACGTGCGGGGCGAGGAGGGAATCCTCATCTACGCAGGATACAACATCAATGAACTGGCCGGCAAAGTCAGCTACGAGGAAGTCGTCTACCTCCTCTGGCATGGAGAACTGCCGAACAAGGTCCAGCTTGAGGCACTCCATCATGAACTCGGCTCCCAGCGCGAGCTGCCGCAGGGTGTCATCGACTTCATTCTCGGTGCCCCCAAGGATTCCAACCCCATGGATGTCATCCGCACGGGTGTCTCCATGCTCGGTCTCTACGACAAGGTACCCACCGGCGAGATCGATCCGGCCAAGAACCGCCACCGCGCCGTATCCATCACTGCGAAGATCGGAGTCATCGCCGCCTACTACCACAGGGCCCGTCTCGGCAAGGATCTCCCTCCCGTCCGAAAGAATCTCAGGGAGGCCGCACACTTCCTCTACCTCCTGAACGGGGTGGAGCCGACCCCCGAGGCAGCCAAGACACTTGATGTCGCCTATGTCATCCATGCCGACCACGGAATGAATGCCTCCACCTTCTCTGCCCGCGTGACCATCGCCACGCTCAGCGACATCTACTCCGCCGTCACCTCGGCCATCGGAACCCTTAAGGGCCCCCTTCACGGCGGCGCCAACGAGGGAGTCATCCACATGCTTCAGGAGATCGGCGACGAGTCGAAGGTGGACGGATGGGTTGAAGAGGCACTGGCCACCAAGAAGAAGGTCATGGGCATCGGACACCGCGTCTA
This sequence comes from Spartobacteria bacterium, assembly GCA_947466005.1. Classification (GTDB taxonomy): domain Bacteria; phylum Verrucomicrobiota; class Verrucomicrobiia; order Chthoniobacterales; family UBA6821; genus UBA6821. The sequence goes on from CANIBV010000051.1 coordinate 3,156, forward strand.
CAAGACACTTGATCCCCGCGCCCCTCACCTCCGCTCCATGGCCGTCCAGCTCTGTGAGCAGCTTGGAGAGGGCAAGTGGATCCGTATGTCCGAGCGCATCGCCGAGCTCATGAAGGAGCGCAAGGGGCTGAACGCGAACGTCGATTTCTACTCGGCTACCGTCTACTACTCGCTCGGCCTGCCGACCGACATGTTCACCCCTATCTTTGCGATCGCCCGCACCTCCGGCTGGACCGCACACATCCTAGAGCAACTCGTCGATAACAGGCTCTACCGCCCGCTGAGTGAGTATGTCGGACCCACCGTCGGTAAGATGGTGGTCCCTTTGGAGCATCGGGCTTAAGGGAGAGGCTGTAGCGGAAAGGGTCGTTTCTGGGATGGAAGCCATGTGAGCAGAAACACGGTCAGTCAAGGGGGTGATTCTCGGATTCCTCATCAGCCCCGCCTTCTTCGGGCTCTCTGCATTTGTCGGAGTTGGACTCATCTTTGCCGGAATCACAGATTGGCGCGGCATGGGGCTTCTGCTGGCATGCGCGCCTTGGAGGCGCTAGAAGTGACGGGATGACTTCCCGCGCCCACCTGCTCAAGCCTATCCTGGACTCCTATCAGGAAAGCGGTGGTATCAATCACCTGGATCGATCAAACCTCCCTTCCAAACAGGCCGTTGCCATCCTGTGCAACGTTCTTCTGCACCTCCTCTTTCCGGGATTTTTCTCCGAGGAGGCAGTCTCCTCCAAAGAGCTTCCGATCGCCGCCCAAGAGATCATTGATCAGATCGGGGGGCAACTTGAGGCGGCCATTTCGCTCAGCCTCAGGATCAGGAAAGGGGAAGGAAGAGGAGAATCGGAACTCCGTGGTGAAGCAGTCTCGATCACCGAACGCTTTTTCGCCGGCATTCCCTCCGTGCGTGCCCTTCTCAAGACCGATGTCGAGGCGGCCTATACAGGCGACCCGGCGGCACGAAGCCTCGAAGAGATTGTCCTAGCCTACCCGGGACTCGAGGCCGTAGCCATCCAGCGTGTCGCGCACCTGCTCTACAAGGAGGATGTCCCGCTGCTCCCCCGCATGATGACCGAGTGGGCCCATAGCCGCACAGGCATCGACATTCATCCGGGTGCCTCGATCGGCTCCCATTTCTTCATCGACCACGGCACCGGCGTCGTGATTGGCGAGACCTGCATCATCGGTGACAGGGTAAAACTCTATCACGGCGTCACCTTGGGAGCCCGCAGCTTCCAGAAAGACGAGCAGGGCGAAATCATCAAAGGGATCAAGCGTCACCCCCAGGTAGAGGATGATGTCGTGATCTATCCCAACGGAATCATCCTTGGCGGAGACACGGTGATCGGTGCCCGCAGCACCATTGGAGCCAATGTCTTCCTGATGAAGAGTGTTCCACCCGATACCCTTCTTGTACGAGGCGAGCAAACGCAAAGCCGCCTCGACAAAAAAGAACTGAAGGCTCATGGGGGAAAAGGCCCCATCACTGTCCATCTCAACGAAGATGAGATCAACTTCGTCATTTAGCCTCTTTCCAAAGCGACGGTTCGGGCTTCCCCGACCGGTTTAATCGCTGTATATATTTCCTCATGCAGCTTTCCATGAGGACCGATTATGCCCTGAGGGCGCTCTTTACCCTCGTGGAGCATCGCGGAGGTCCGCCGATCCCGATCCTCGAACTGGCAAGGCGCAACGATATCCCGAAGCGCTTCCTCGAGCACATCATGCTCGATCTCAAGGAGAAGGGATGGGTTGTCAGTACGGCTGGTAAACGCGGCGGCTATCAACTCGCCAGAGCTCCCGAAAAGATCACTATGGGGGAGGTCGTCCGTCACTTCGACGGCTATCTGGCCCCGATCGCGTGCGTCTCAGTCACCGATTACAAACGCTGCACCCAGGAGAGCACCTGCCGCTTCCGCCGCGTCATGCTGAGCGCCAGAAACCTGGTTGCCAATCTCATGGACAAGACCAACCTGGCCGACGTCATGAAGGCTCCACCGGTGGGGTCGGAGGAACTCAAGCGGATCCAGGGAATCGACGGCGAAGGGATCTGACCCCTTCGGTGCCGGAGGTTATTCGAGAGACCCTTTTTAAGAAAAAATTCACCCCCTTGATTTTATTAACGACTTTTACGATCGTTATTTTATTGACTCTGTATTTGCTACTGCTATGGTCGCCCTTAACTCCTTAAAACATTCTAATCAGTCAACCCGTTCAACCAAGACATCCCATGAAAACCAAGCGCGTCCTCGCATTCTCCCTGAGCCTGCTCGCGGCTAGCCAACTCCATGCCGCCGTCGAACTCCTGAACGTGAGCTACGACCCGACCCGCGAACTCTACAGCGAGTTTAACAAAGCCTTTGCCTCCCACTGGAAAAAGCAGACCGGCGAGGATGTGAAGATCGCCACCTCCCACGGCGGCTCCGGTTCCCAGTCACGCCTGATCCAGGATGGAAGTGAGGCTGACGTGGCCACGCTGGCCCTCGCCTACGACATCGACGCCATCCACGATAAGGGAAGCACAGGTGCTTTCGACAAGCCGCTCATTCCGAAGGACTGGCAGTCACGCCTCCCCCACAACAGCTCTCCGTACACTTCGACGATTGTCCTCCTCGTCCGCAAGGGAAACCCGAAGAACATCAAGGACTGGTATGATCTGGCCCGTGAGGATGTCTCCGTGATCACCCCCAACCCAAAGACCGGAGGCGGTGCCCGCTTGAACTTCCTCGCGGCATGGTCCTACGGCTTGAAGAAGTTCGGTGGCGACGAGGCCAAGACCCGGGAGTTCCTCGGCAAGATCTACAAGAATGCACTCAAGAATGGTCTCCCTCCTGCAGCCCGCGCAGGAACCATCGCCTTTACGGAGCGCAAGCTTGGGGATGTCTCCATCTCTTGGGAAAACGAGGCCCTGCTGGTGAAGAAGCAGAATCCCGACTATGAGATCGTTACCCCCTCCGTCAGCATCCTGGCCGAGCCTCCGGTCACCGTCGTCGACGGCTATGTCGATCGTCACAATACCCGCAAGCAGGCGACTGCCTACCTGGAATACCTCTACACGCCCGAGGGGCAGGATATCATCGGTAAGAATTTCTACCGCCCATGGGATCCCGAGGTGAAAGCTAAGTACGCCAGCCAGTTTAAAAATCTGAGCCTGACCACCATCGCAGACTTCGGGGGCTGGACTCAGGCACAGAAGACCTACTTCTCCGACCGGGGGGTCTTTGACCAGATCATCAAGGGAATCAGGAAATAAAAACCGTGGGTCGTTCTCATCTCGGAATATCATGATCGTCACGGACCCATCCCTTCGGGACCGGATCTCAGATAATCCGCGCCTCGGCCACCGAACCCGCTCGATCCTCCGCTACGGGGATCAACTTGCGGGAAGGAGCGCTTACCTTGAGGCGCTCCATGTCCATGAAGCACCCGGCGGTCCCATGCTTCCCCGCTACCGGTGGTCGGATCCCTCCGGCAAGCCGGCCTATCGGATCGGAATCTTCGCCGGAATCCATGGAGATGAGCAGTCGGGCGTGGTCGCCGCACTACAAATTCTCCATCACCTGAGCCAGGAAACTCATCTGGGACGCTTCCTCGAGCTTTTCGTCTACCCCGTCTGCAACCCTTGGGGCTTCGACGCGAACCGCCGCGAAGGGGAATCGGGTAAGGATCTGAATCGCTGCTTCTGGGGGGAGACTGAGGAGGGCGAAGTGAGACTCTTGGAACAGGAACTCAGAGCCAAACGCTTTGATGGGATTATTGCTCTCCACACCGATGATACTAGTGAGGGGATCTACGGTTACGTGAACGGCAGCACCCTCACCCGCCATCTTCTTGAGCCCGCCCTTCATGCTGCCTCATCTCTCCTTCCACGGGACGTCCGTCCTGAAATCGATACCCACCGGGCGGATCGCTCGATCATTACGGGCGGTTACAGGGGTATCCTCGCCTCACCCCCTGACCAGCATCCGAAACCAGTCGAAATCGTTTTCGAGACTCCCCATCACGCCCCCCTCGGACTCCAAGTGGAAGCCCATCTGGCAGCGCTGAAAGAAATCTTGCACCTTTTCCCTCAAATCAGCTCGCAGGGAATGGATATTTAAGGGATTAAGGAAGGGTCTCCAGCAATGGACGATCTGTTTTCACGTTATTCAATTTCATCTTTTACCATGACCAAGAACAAACATGTCATGCCCGGCTTCAGGACGAGCGTGGGATGGTCCGTGACTTGGGTCTCCCTGCTGGTTCTCCTTCCTTTGGCTGCGTTGGTTGGCAAGACGGCATCCGGGGGATGGGAACACTTCTGGGAGACGATCACCGACCCGGAGGTTGTCGCCACCTACCGGGTCACTTTCGGGATCTCCTTCATCGCCGCCCTCATCAACGGTGTGTTCGGATTCCTCGCCGCCTGGATCTTCGCACGGTACGACTTTCCAGGTCGTCGTCTACTGGAAGCGGCAACCGATCTCCCGTTCGCCCTGCCGACTGCAGTGGCAGGCATCGCACTGACGGCCCTCTATTCGCCCAGCGAGTGGATCGGACAATACCTTGAACCTCTTGGCATCAAGGTTGCATTCGCTCCTGCCGGTGTGCTGATCGCCATGATCTTCATCGGCTTTCCCTTTGTCGTCCGCGCCGTCCAACCGGTCATTGAGGATCTCTCCGCTGATGTCGAGGAGGCGGCAGCCTGCCTTGGGGCCAACCGCTGGCAGACGATCCGGTTCGTCATCCTCCCCCCCCTCCTTCCAGCCCTGTTTACCGGGATCATCATGTCCTACGGTCGGGCTGTCGGGGAATACGGCTCCATCGTTTTCATCTCCGGAAACATTCCCTTCCAGACTGAGATCACCCCTCTCATGATCTTCCAGAAACTGGAACAGTACGACTACACGGGAGCCGCAGCACTCGGCTTCACGATGCTTCTTGCCTCACTCGTGATCGTTCTGATCGGCAACAGGCTGCAGTCCTGGGGCAACCGATTCCGTAAAATCGCTTAATCATACCGTTTCAAGCGCCATGGCCAGCTTCATCGATTTCCGTAACCCTCCCGGCAGTGACCGAAGGGCTGATACCGCGGTCCGCGCCACCGCCGAACCGCGATGGATTCGCAGAATCCTGATCGGGATCGTCGTGTTCTTTTTCTTCCTTTTTCTGCTTCTTCCGCTTGTCGTCGTCTTCCAGGGAGCCCTGGTAAAAGGCGTGGGTGTCTTGAAGGAGGCCTTCACCGATCAGGACATTCTCCACTCGATCTGGATGACCCTTATCGTGGCACTCATCACTGTGCCGGCGAATACGGCCTTTGGCATCGCGGCCGCCTGGGCCGTCACTCGCTACCATTTCTCGGGGCGACAAGTCCTGCTGGCCCTGATCGATCTACCCCTCTGGGTTTCACCGGTGATCGGGGGCCTCATCTACGTCCTTCTCTACGGACGGCGCGGCTACTTCGGCCCGTGGCTGCAGGCCCACGACATCAAGATCATCTTCGCTCTCCCCGGCATGGTGATGGCCACGACATTCGTCACCTTCCCCTTCGTTGCCAGAAGCCTTATTCCGCTCATGCAAGCGCAGGGAGTTGAGGAGGAGGAAGCAGCCCTGACGCTCGGGGCAAGCGGCTTCCAGATCTTGCGGCGGATCACCCTGCCCAAGATCAAGTGGGGCCTCTTCTACGGAGTCATCCTTTGCAATGCGCGTGCCATGGGTGAGTTCGGTGCCGTCAGCGTCGTCTCAGCCAAGATCAGCGGCAAGACCAACACGATGCCGCTCGAGATCGAGCGCCTCTACAACGACTACCTCTTTCCTCAGGCTTTCGCCGTCGCCTCTGCACTCGCAATCCTGGCTCTCATCACGCTTGGACTGAAGACACTCGCCGAGTGGAAGAACAAGCGGCAGTTCGAGGCCGGTCAACGCTCACTGCTCGAACCCACGATCGAGGCTACCCGATAGCCTTCCCTCCATCGTGTCCCTTCTTTTATCCTTCAGCCTATATCCTTCAACCTTTTGACTTTTCCCTCATGAGCATCGAGATCAAATCACTACATAAGAGCTTCGGAGCTTTCCCTGCAGTGAACGACGTGACCCTCCATATCGAAACTGGCGAAATGGTGGCCTTCTTGGGCCCCAGCGGCTCGGGAAAGACGACACTCCTCCGCATCATCGCAGGGTTGGAATTCGCCGACCGCGGCGAAGTCTATTTCCATGGCGAGAACGTGACGCCCAAGAGCGCGAACGAGCGCAAGGCAGGCTTCGTCTTCCAGAGTTACGCCCTGTTCAACCACATGACCATCTTCGAGAATATCGCCTTCGGTCTTCGTGTGGCACCCCGCGGTAAACGACTCTCCCAGGAGAAGATTCGGGAGCGCGTGAACTCGCTGCTCGAGACGATCCAGCTTCCCGGCCTGGCCAACCGCTTTCCCTCTCAACTCTCGGGCGGTCAGCGCCAGAGAGTTGCCTTTGCAAGGGCTCTCGCGGTCGAACCGAGGGTCCTGCTCCTCGACGAGCCCTTCGGTGCGCTCGATGCCAAAGTCCGGCGGGAACTACGCCGATGGTTGGCCGAGTTTCACGAGAAAACCCATCTCACGAGCCTCTTCGTCACCCACGACCAAGAGGAGGCCTTCGAGGTGGCGGATCGGATCGTGATCATCGACAAGGGAGCTATCCAACAGATCGGAACTCCGGACGAGATACGGTCGGGATCCGGCAACACCTTCGTGAAGGAGTTCCTAGCGCTCCACATTTAGCCCCCTCTCCGGGAATCCCCCGCGCCCATCTTTCCCTGATGCAGGTTCTCGTCGACCTCCTTGAGGCTCGGAAGAGTTTTTATGCTGAACCTTTTCCTGAGTTGGCTTGATTGGCCATTGCTTCGCATTTGAACTCGGGCTTCCCCAAGCCACTCGCCCCTGCCGGGGCTGCTTCGCAGTCCTATCAGCTCCCGCCAGTCGCTGATTTGTTACATCTGAATTTCAGATTTTTCTACTTTCCTGCATTGATCGCCTTGGAGAGAAGCGCATAGATCTGCGTGTTATCAATGTGCCCGTGGAAATCTTCCGAACCGGGACCTGCGGCCACGAGCCAGACATCACCGCCGGTATGCTGGGAGGCGCGTCCGTAAATCGCGGCCGGCTGTGAGTGATCGAGAGCCAAGGGATCGTTGCTTGATCCATGGAGGCGGGTCGTGAGATCGGCTCCAACTGGTCCTTCTGGACCTCCCGGTCCCGTGGCCCACGTGAATGTGGAACTCTTGGAAATAGGACTCTCGGTCAGAAGAGCATCCCCCCGGAGAGAGCGCGGCACCGGGGCATTGAAGGCAAAGCCGCCATTATTGTGGTCAGTCGTGGCGATCACCAAAACATCCTTCGGCAGCTTCTCTTTGAGCAGTGCCATCATGGCGTCGAGCTCCAGAACTTCTCCAATCGCACGCTTGGCTTGATTCTGATGGCAAGCCTTGTCGGGGAGACTCGCTTCAACAAAGAGGAAGAAGGGGCGCTTGTCCCGGAGCATCAGGTCCAGAGTCCCACCTACCATGTCCTTGAGCCGGAGCGTGCGAGTCCCGTCCGCGTAGTAAGGAAAGACATCGGGATAAAAGGTGCCCAGCACCGGCTTCTTCAGCACGTTTCCGGCCTTCACGTAGGCCACGAAATCCTCCCATTGGGAGAAGGCCAACACCGGTCGCTTCTGTAGTTCCTTCTCAGTCTGCTTGGCTGTCTGGAGATC
>CANIBV010000052.1 GCA_947466005.1 Spartobacteria bacterium
CTTGTCCGCCAGCTCCTCCGCCGGATAAGTCCAGATTTCGCTTAAGGTCGGGTGGTAATGAGGGATGGCGGCCAACTGAGCCGCCGTCGCGTTGAAGGCCATCGCCACCACGATCTCATGAATGAGCTCGGATCCATCGGGCCCTACCACGGCACCTCCGAGGATGCTGCCATCGGCGGCATCGGCGATCAGCTTTACAAAACCGTCTGTCTCACCCTTCACGAGTGATTTGCCATGATCGGCAAAGGGATAGCTTGCCGTGATCACATCGACTCCCGAGTCACGCGCCTCGACTTCGGTCATCCCGCAGGAGGCCATCTGAGGCTCGGTGAAAGCAGCAAAAAGCTTCAGACGGTAATCTAGCACGACTGGAGAGCCACCCTTTAGAAGTGCGGCAGCATTCTTCGCGGCAGTCTCGCCCTGGGTGATGGCGATATGGACCACCTCGTAGGGTCCGCAACAATCACCCGCAGCAAAGAGGTGCCTCGCCGTGGTCCGCTGTTCAAGATCGGTGCAGATGGCCGGCCCCTCAAGCGCGACTCCTGCTTTTTCCAAATGAAGCCCCTTCACGGCGGGACGTCGGCCGAGCGCATTGAGCACAATTCCGGCCTCCACGCTCAAGGCACCGTTTCCGTGTTCAAAGTTCACCTTCACTCCGGCCGCCGTCCTTTCAATCCCCAGCAGGCGCGTACCGCAGAGGACCTCCATGCCACGCTTGACGAAGGCCGCTGCAAGAGCATCGGCCACATCGCGGTCGCTCCCGGTCAGGAGTTGGGTGTTGCGCTGCAGAATGGTGACATGGGTGCCTAGTGACTCGAGGTAGTGGGCCATCTCAAGGGCCACGGGACCGCCGCCCAAGACGACGGCCGAGAAGGGAATCGCTGTCAGGTTCAGGAGGTCGTCGCTGGAGATGCAATACTCGATGCCCGGGACGGAAGGTCTGTTCAGCACGGAGCCCGTGGAGATGCAGCCGCTCTTGAGGGAAACGATCTGCTCTCCTCCCCCGTGCAGGGCGATGCGGAGGCTGAAGGGATCCAGGAACTCGGCACGCCCCCGGATGAAGTCGAAGCTACCTCCCTCCAGTTGCTGGCGGCGGTAATCAGCAAACTCGCCGATGAGACGTTTCTTGCGAGCCACGATCTCCCCGGCATCAAAGCCTATCTTTTCCGCGCTCAGGCCGAACTCGGAGGCATGGCGCAGGGTCCGGTAACGGTTCGCCGACTCGATCAGAGCCTTGCTCGGCATGCAGCCCCGCAGGATGCAGAGCCCGCCGATTTCCTCACCTCCCTCGATGACGACCGTAGAGAGTCCAAGTGACGCGGCAGTCCGTGCAGCGGCGTAACCCCCGCTCCCCCCACCGATCACCACAAAGTCGTATTCCTTCATATAACTAATCTGCCCCTCGTCCATTGCTTTGAAAAGGTGGGAAACAGACTAAGGATTTTTCATAGGTTAACAGAGCCTTCCTTTACTACGAAACACCTCCCTCGCAAGACAAACACCCAGCTCCATTTACTTCATCATCTTTCAATGCGACGGTAATTTGAGGCCAGAGGCAGACAGTCAAGCGAAGCTGATCTTTTTATTGCTATTGCCTCGTCGTCCTCCGTCCACCTCGCCCTTCGGGCTGTGCTATGCACAGGCTACTCCGTGCTTTCCAGCACTCGGCGTTGAGAGCGCAAAGCAACGCCACAAACCTGTGACTGGCGTGAGCAGGTAGAAACGCCGAATGCGGTCCTTCCGCGAGAGCGGTGCGGGCGCCCCCCCAGTTCAATGGCTTAACAGAAACCCCTAGCCCTCTCACAGTCCAGAGCGATCTGGGCCTTCAACTCATCCAATCCGGAGAACTTCTGCTCATCGCGCAGGTACTGTACGAACTCCACAGAGAGTTCCTCTCCCACAAAGTCCCGGACGACATCAAAGAGATGGACCTCGACGGTGCGCTTGGTAGAAGTGGGATCCACCGTGGGCCGCACACCGATATTTGCCACCCCGGGATAAAGGTCATCCCCCGCAGAGACCCTCGCGGCATAGACGCCATCGGGAGGCAGTTGCATTCCATCGACATCTAGGTTGGCAGTCGGGAAACCGATCGTGGCTCCCAGACCGGCCCCTCTCACCACATTCCCCGTGAGGAGAAACGGTCGACCGAGGCAGGCGGATGCTTCGGTAAATTCACCAGAGGTGATCGCCTTCCTAATCCGGGTGCTGCTGATCGGTGAATCTGCGGCCATGACAGGATCAATCTGGATGACCTTGAATCTTCGCTCCTCACCCAGTTCTTTCAACAGAGCCACATTCCCCTCACCTCCCTTGCCAAAGGACCACTGTCGCCCCACGCAGACTGCATGAAGCGGGGAAGACGCGGCGAGCGACGTAATGAAGTCACGTGCGGGTATCCCGGCCAGATTACTGGTGAACTCAAGCATCAGCAGTACCGGGAGACCCATCCCCGCAAGCATGGCGGTCTTCTCAGCATTCCGGGTCAAAAGTTTAGGCGCCTTCTCGGGGCGGAGCAGCGAGGCCGGATGACGGTCGAAGGTCATGACGACAGTCGTGCCCCCGCAGGAATTTGCCTCCTCCATGGCACGACGAATCAGAGCCCGATGACCGAGATGAAGCCCATCGAAGGTTCCCGCCGCGAGAACGATCGGCCCCTTGAGTCCGGAAAGTTCATCTATGGATTTCAATATGATCATCAAAATATATATATCGCGCAGAGGAAAGAGTTTTGGATTCAGAAATCCACTGGAAGGAAAGAGTCACCAGAGATTCTCACAATCTGATCTCAAAAGGTTTCAAAAAAAACATTATCCTATCCTCACCTCTCTGCGTCTCTGCGCGAGAATAATTCCCTACGCGCCTCGGATGCGCGAGACCTGAGGCAGGGTCAGCAGTTTCTCAAGGATTAACTCGCGGGGTGTCGTCTTGAGATCGGCTGCGGGAAAAGCCTGGGAGACATCAAAGCGACCCGACTTTGTGCGGCGAAGCGCATTCAGATGGGCCCCGCATCCTAGGTCGTTACCGATATCGAACGCATAAGTCCGGACATAGAATCCCTTGCTACAGACGACGCGGAAATCAATCTCATCAGGCCGCACCTCCAGGATCTGGTGCGTGTAGATGTGCACAAAGCGTGGTTCACGCTCTACAGTCTTTCCCTGTCGGGCCAGTTTATAGAGTGCCACTCCATCCTTTTTGATCGCTGAAACCATCGGTGGAGTCTGGTAGAAGTCGCCGTCGTACTTGGCAAAGGCGGCCTCCAACTGCTCGCGGGTGAACTGTGGCACCGCACGGGTCTCCGTGATCTCGCCGTCGGCATCCTGGGAATCCGTCATCACGCCAAGCTTCATGGTGCCGACATATTCCTTGTCCTCGCTCATGAGGAGGTCCTGGATCTTGGTGCCACGACCGAGCGTGAGAAGAAGAAGGCCCGTGGCCATGGGGTCAAGGGTTCCGCAGTGACCGATTTTCTTCGTGCCAAGAACACGACGCGCAATGGCCACCACATCATGCGATGTCATCTCGGAGGCCTTATCAATTGGCAGAACGCCATCAATGGTGGAATCAATACGCATGGGAAACAGCTGTTATAACAAGGATAAGATCAGGGAGCACCTAGCGCGGCATCGATCGCCTTCAAAACACGATCCTCAACTTCAAGAAGCGAACCTTTGATGCGAGCTCCCGACGCCATCTGGTGACCTCCTCCCCCGAACTCGCCGCACAGGTCGCAGGCATCAAAGCTTGTATCCTTGGAGCGGAGACTGAGACGCACCATTCCACCCTCCATCTCTTCAAAGAAAGCGGCGGCCTTCACCCCCTCGACGGAGCGAAGGTGATCAATGATACCCTCGTTATCCTCGGGGATGACACCAAGGGCGGCTACATCTGCCAGTGAGAGAGCAAAGCTCGCCGCTCTGTCATGACTGGTAAAGCGCGCATTCACCAAGGCATGCTTCAGCAGTTCAAGTCGGCGGCGCGGTTGGTTCTCGAACAGGGATCGTGAGAGTGCGGCGACATTCACCCCACGGGCGATGAGCTCCGCTCCGATCAGGAAGGTCTCGGCTCCTGTACCCTCGTACTGGAAGGATCCGGTATCCGTGGAAATCGCGGCAAAAAGATTGGTCGCCATCTCCGGAGTGATGGTGATTCCCTCCCTGATGAATGCCTCGGCCAAGATTTGGCCCGTCGCAGGACGCGATGGATCGATGAGGTTCAAGCTGCCGTAGCCCAAGTTGCTCCTGTGGTGATCGATGCAGATCCAGAGAGGTGAACCGGAGATGGAATCCAGGACTGTTCCGAGGCGGTTCTGCACGGAAGTATCGAGTGCCAGCACGGCATCAAAGGCAACGGGCGATGCCGGCGGGGCGGTGATCAGTTCGGAGGAGGGAAGAAAGGAGAATTTCTCCAGCATTCCATCCTCATTCCAGGCCGACACCTCATGTCCCTCTGAGATCAACCAGAGCGCAGCGGCAATGGTTGAGCCGTAGGCATCGGCATCAGGTCGCAGGTGGCTGACGACCAGGATACGGTGGCGGCCTTTGAGGGCGTCGCGGATCTCGGGAAAAGCGGCGCTCTTCATCGGGTATCATCCACATGATCGGTCTCATCACCGTCAGGGCCCCCGTCGTTCACTCCCCCATTATTTGGCACTTCGTCGGGCAGAAGTGTCGGTTCGATCTCATCGAGCAGGTTGAGCACACGGGTGCCGCGCTCGATGGACTCATCGAGTTGGAAGTGAAGAAGCGGGGTGTACTTGAGGATCACCCGACGGGAGAGCTCATGCTGGAGGTGCTGGCGCTGGACCTCAAGCTGCTGGATCGCCTGCTCCTTCTGCCACTTCGTGCCGATGGCGCTGATGAAGACGTGGGCATTCTTCAGGTCCGGCGTGATGTCGACGGCGCGGACGGAGACAAGAGGAGCCTCGAATTTTATTTCACGCCCGATGATTACTCCAAGCTCCCGCTTGATCAGTTCACAGACCCGTAGCAGACGTAGACTCATAATGGATGGTTGGATGAGCTCTAGGCTCTAGGCTTTGATGAGCCCGGTTCAGAGAAAGTGAATCAGAGAGTCTGGGCGACCTTCTCGAGTGTGTAGCACTCGATGATGTCACCGACTTCGTATTCCGAGTAATCCCCGAGGCGGATACCGCACTCGAGTCCGGCACGCACTTCCTTCACATCCTCGGTGAAGCGGCGAAGAGTCGAGAGACCACCATCGTAGACTGCCTGACGGCGGCGCAGCACGCGGGCACGCGCGGTGCGAGCGATGCGCCCGTCCGTGACCATGCTTCCCGCAACCATACCCCTGGAGAGGTCGAAGATCTGCTTCACTTCGGCATGGCCGATGATTGCTTCGCGGACTTCCGGATCAAGAAGGCCGGTCATGGCCTCGCGCATCTGGTCAACAAGCTCGTAAATGATGCTGTAAAGCTTGATCTGGACTCCTTCCTTGCGGGTGGCGGTATTCGCGCTGTTCTCCACCTTGATGCCGAAACCGATGATGATCGCGTCGGAGGCGCTGGCCAGCAGCACATCACTCTCAGTGATCGGTCCCACGGAGGAGTGGATGATCCGGAGATCGATCTTGTCCTGAGGGATGTCAGCGAGGGTGCCGATGAGCGCCTCAAGCGATCCCTGCATGTCAGCCTTGAGCACGATCTGGAGGACCTTCTTCTGGTCGGCAGCGATATTAGCGAAGAGGTTCTCGAGAGTCGCGCGCTTTGGTGCAGCGAGCTTCTCCTTGCGGGTGGCATCCAGACGCTCCTCGCTAAGTTGGCGGGCGGAGCGCTCGCTTTCCATCACGACAAGCTCGTCACCGGCATTGGGAAGTCCGCTCAGTCCAAGGATCTTCGCAGGCATTGCTGGTCCCGCCGCCTTGAAAGGCTGGCCCTCCTCGTTGATGAGCTGCTTGACCTTGCCCCAATAGTTGCCACAGATAAAAGCGTCCCCGACGCGAAGGGTGCCGTTATTGACAATCAAGGTGGCCGTCGGGCCACGACCGGCCTCGACCTGGGCCTCGATCACGCTGGCACGGGCCGGTTGGTCGGGGTTTGCCTTCAGTTCGAGAACTTCGGCCTGAAGGGACATCATCTCCAAAAGCTTGTCAATTCCCATGCCGGTGGCGGCAGAGACCTCGCACACGACGGTATCGCCACCCCACTCTTCGGGAACGAGTCCCTTGTCCTGAAGCTGCTGCCTTACGCGGTCTGTGTTGGCGGTTTTCAGATCACACTTGTTGACGGCAACCATGATGGTGACCTTGGCGGCCTGCGCATGGCTCAGGGCCTCAAGTGTCTGGGGCATCAGGCCGTCGTCGGCTGCGACGACAAGGACGACGATATCGGTGACGTTGGCTCCGCGGGCACGCATCGCCGAGAAGGCGGCGTGACCTGGGGTGTCGATGAAAGTGATCGGGTGTCCCTTCCAGTCAATGGAGTAGGCGCCGATGCGCTGGGTGATCCCGCCAGCTTCACCTGAAGCCACCTTGGTGCGACGAATGGCATCAAGAAGGGAAGTCTTTCCGTGATCGACATGCCCCATGAAGGTGATGATCGGACCGCGAAGTTTTTTGGCCTCGGACTCTTCCTCGGAGGGCTTCGGTGGCTCGACGACGACCTTCTCCTCCTTGTGGACTCCGCCGCCGGCAACGCGCTTCTCGCGCTCGAAGAGGAAGCCGTACATGTCGCAGAGCTTGGAGGCGACATCCGGCTCCACGGACTGGTTGATGTTGGCAAAAATCTGCATCCCCATGAGATCCTTGATGATCTTGAAGGCGGGGACCTCCATCTGGGTCGCCAGCTCCTTGATCTGGATCGGAGGCTTGATATGGATGACCTTGCGGTTATCAGGAACCTCGGCAACCTCTCCCTTAGGAGTGGCGGGCTCGACTGCCTCGGGTGTTTCTTCCTCAGAAATAACGGGAGCAGGGGCAACCGGCTTGTGCTCCCCGATGCGGGGGAGAGCCTTACCCAAGGTCTGCGCCTTCTTTTTAGGTGCAGGACCATCAATGAGGGAAAGCGTGGGGAGATCAGCCGTCTTGACGACAACTTTCTTCGGTTCGGCCTTTTCGGCGGGCGCCGGCGCTGCAGAGGCTGGATCCTTGCCGCGTGCCGGGAATTTGGAAGCACCACGGGCTCCGGAAACTGTTCCTGCGCGGGAAGCGCGAGAGGGGGCTTTTGACGCAGCTGACTTGGAGGTTTTTGCGCCTGCTCCCTTGGAAGCTGAGGATTTAGAGGTGGATGCTTTGGAGGCCATTATAAAAGTGTTGCCCAGAGGTTTCCTCGGAGAGGACCACCGGGACTAAGCCGCCGGTTGTGCTTTCCCAGCGAGTTGGTTCTTGGCTGCCGCAAGGATGGCTTCGGCCTTTTCAGGTCCGCAACCGAGCACTCCGTCAATATCTGAGGCCTCGGCGGTCACCACCACGTCGACGGAATTCATTCCGCCGGCCGCAAGTGTCTTGGCCTCTTCCTCGCTGATGCCGAGAGCGGTGGCGAGTTGGTGGGCTGCGCCCCCCATCTGCTGCTCGAAGGCCTCCGCTGCGGAACGGTCTTCCTGGATATCGATCTCCCAACCGGTGAGGCGTGAGGTAAGGCGGGCATTCTGGCCACGTTTTCCGATGGCCAAGGCAAGGTCTTCCTTGTCGATGGAGATGCGAAGGGTGTGGGCGGCCTCATCGACCTCGATGTTACGGACGCGGGCGGGCTTGAGGGCCTCGCGGGCAAATTCCTTGGGATCCTCGTGCCAACGGAGGATATCGACCTTCTCGTTGTTGAGTTCGCGCACGATATTCTTCACACGGGCACCGCGCATTCCGACGCAGGCGCCGACAGGGTCCACTTTCTCGTTGGAGCTGTGAACAGCAACCTTGGTGCGGAAGCCTGCCTCACGGGCGATGGAACGAAGCTCAACCGTGTGATCGGCGATCTCACTGACCTCCATCTCAAAGAGACGGCGGATGAAGTTGGGATGACTGCGAGAGAGGATGATCTCTGGGCCACGGGGGCCGTTCTCAACGGCCACAACGTAGGCGCGGATGCGGTCGCCGATATTGTACTCCTCGGTGCTGACACGCTCGCGCGAAGGCATGATCCCCTCGAACTTGCCGAGATCCAGGACAACATCACTACGGTCGAAACGACGCACGGTGCCACTGACGATCTCGCCTGCACGATCCTTGAACTCCTCGTAGATCATCTCCTTCTCGATCTGACGGATACGCTGCGCAATTGCCTGACGGGCCGTCTGGGCGGCGATACGTCCAAAGTCACGCGGGGTCACCTCAATCTCGATCTCTTCGCCGATTGCGACCTCATTATTGATCAGGCGGGCCTTGGCCAGGGAAATTTCTTCCTGAGGATTAGCAACGGTCTCAACGATCAGCGGCTTGGCAAAAGCACGGATCGCTCCGCTCTTGGGATTGATGTCGACGCGAACCTCGCGGGAGCAGGAAAAGCTCTTCTTGGAGGCGGCAACGAGGGCCGAGGAGATCGCCTCGATGAGGATCTCACGTTTGATACCTTTTTCGCGCTCGAGGTAGTCGAGCATGGCGATAAATTCGGAGTTCATGGAAGTAGTAATTCCCGACTCACAGGTCAGGAAGGGTTCCAGGACAGTGTGTCGGGGGTTTGTAACTATGGCGGGACTATTCCCTCAGGTCAACTGAAAGAAAGCCACCGGGGAAACACTGATTAAATCCCATGATGACTGCTGCAGACTATTTGAGTGTTTTCAACCCAAGAGAATAAAATGGTCGCGGTGGCATGACTGGACCATTAGCTTAGCGGATCAACCCACCTCAGCACATGAACATCCACTCCATTACCCAATTCACTCTCCGCAAGGCCACTCGGCCCCTGATGGTTACGCTTGCCTCCATCGCCCTCGCTGTTGTCGCCAACGCATCCGATGCGCCGTGTCCGAAACTCAAGGCTGCCAACGAGGGCTTCTACAGCGCCCTCAACACCATGTTCACTGGCAAGATCGATCCGATGCTGGCACTTTGGTCACACGGAAAAGATGTCGCCTACCTCGGCCCCGACGGCCTCTTCCTGAGTGGTTGGAACAGCGTGAAGGCCGACTGGCATAAGCAAGCCGCCATGAAACTTGGAGGAAAAGCAGTTCCCACCAATGTTCGCTATTTCATGGCGCCCGGCAGCGGGATTGCCGTGGTTCAGGACATCGAGCAGATCACCACGGACAAAGGCCAGAAACTCTCGATACGTGCCACCAATGTCTACCGCATGGAAGGCAGAGATTGGAAAATGGTCAGCCATCACACCGACAAGCTCCCCTCGGTGCTCAAGTAGTCATCGCAGAAACGTAGGAACGACAGCAATTCATCCCCCCATGAATACTGTCTTCTGCGCACCGTGCCGTTATACTCAGGGTCCGAATGCCACCGAGTCACTCGGTGCCGAGATGGCCAGTCTGGGATTGAAGGGCCCGGCACTGATTGTCGCCGGACGCTCAGCCCGCTCCCAGCTTGAGCATATCTGGCAAAAAACACTCGGAGAAGCCGGCATCGCATACGCTGTCCACCCCTTCGGAGGTGAGTGTACTCATGCCGAGGTCGCACGAATTGTGTCAACCGCCCGTGCCATCGGGGCCAATACGATCCTTGGCGCGGGAGGTGGCAAAGCGCTCGATACAGGCCGGGCGGCAGCGGCAGACCTGGGACTGCCCGTCGTGAACTGCCCAACGATCGCATCCACTGACGCCCCCTGCAGCGCCCTCTCGGTAATCTACAACGAGGCCGGGGAGTTTCAGGAGTACAGGTTTTACGGCAAGAACCCGGACCTCGTTCTGGTCGACACTCAGGTCATTGCCAACGCCCCTGTGAGGCAGTTGATCTCAGGTATGGGAGATGCCCTCTCCACTTGGTTCGAGGCGAGGGCCTGCGCCAAGTCGGGCGCCCGGAACATGCGCGGAGGATTGCCCACCAGGAGTGCTCTGGCCCTGGCGGAACTCTGTTACAAAACATTGCTTGCCGATGGCGTCGAAGCCATGCATTCCGCCGAACGGAAAGTCATCACACCGGCTCTGGATCGCATCATCGAGGCAAACACACTGCTCTCCGGCCTCGGCTTCGAGTCAGCGGGACTGGCGGCCGCCCACTCGGTTCACAACGGGCTCACCGCCGTGCTGGGATCCCATGCTTTTCTCCATGGTGAAAAGGTCGCCTTCGGTGTGATTGTGCAGTTGGTGATGGAAGGGAGCGACCGGGCCAAACTAAACGAGGTACTCTCGTTCTCCGCCTCCATAGGTCTCCCCATGACCCTCGCGGACATCGGTTGCCAAGACCTCTCCAAGGAAATGCTGACAGCAGTGGCGGAGCGCGCCACCGCACCCGGGGAGACCATCCACAACGAACCATTTGAAGTAACCCGGCTCATCGTCGCAGACGCGATCGTGGCTGCTGATGCAGTTGGTCTCACCTTCAAGGCATGAGTAGATGGTGACTGCCTCCGATAACCGATCTTCGCCCCCTGTTAATTCGGCGACAAGAATCCTGATCGCCAGCCTAGCCGGGACGACGATCGAGTTCTTTGATTTCTACATCTATGCAACTGCGGCGGTCCTCGTCTTTCCGAAGCTCTTCTTCCCATCCAGTGACGCGACTGCCGCAACGCTGGAATCCCTTGCCACGTTTGCCCTGGCTTTCTTCGCCCGACCGGTCGGCGCCGCTCTCTTCGGCCACTTCGGGGACCGTATAGGAAGAAAAGCCACCTTGATCGCGGCCCTTCTGACCATGGGGATCTCGACGGTTCTGATCGGCTTTTTGCCGACTTACGCATCAATCGGGGCCACAGC
>CANIBV010000053.1 GCA_947466005.1 Spartobacteria bacterium
CCCGACTGTTTGAGAAGCTGATCGACGAGGGTCGTCTTTCCGTGATCGACGTGGGCGATGATGGCGATGTTGCGAATGTTATCCATGGTCTTTTTGAGTAGCCGGCTACTATCTCCCGACATGCTGCATGTGTCAACGAGGCACGGTAATTACTATGATTTTGTTACACATCCATGAAGATCGTTACTGTATTGCCAATCTTCGTTTTGTCAGCCGTTCGAGCCGAATAGGCATCCTCGTACCATGAGGCACTTGAACACCCGGTCTACGCCTCGAATGACATTGCCTTGGCGACGCATGCAAAGCTGTCTTCCCTGGCTCCTTTTGCTACAAAAACGTTACTCATGAAAATCCTCTGCCTCCAGCATGACCCCCTCGACGGTCCGGGCTCCCTCTCGGAATGGGCGGATTCCAAGGGGCATTCCATCGCGCTCTGCCTGATCTGTGAGGGGGCACCCCTGCCCTCGTTGGAAAGCTTTGACCTACTAGTAAGCCTCGGAGGGCCGATGGGAGCCTACGAGGTCGAGAAATATCCGTGGTTGACCACTGAAAAGGAGTACTTGATTCAGGCGGCAGCGGCCGGAAAGAAGCTCCTTGGCCTCTGTCTGGGCTGCCAACTGCTAGCCGATGCCCTGGGAGGCAAGGCCTTCCGCCACAGCTGCAAGGAGTTCGGATGGCAGCCGATCGAAGTGACTAGGGATGGCATTGATTGGTTTGGCACCATGGAAATGGTTCAGCCATTAGAAGCTCACGAGAAAGCCAAGTTTCTTGCCTTTCAGTGGCACGGCGATACCTACACGCTTCCACCGGGAGCAGTTCATCTGGCTCGCAATGAAGCCGCCGAGCAGCAGGCTTTTCTTTTAGAGGTGCCGTCGGGAGGCAAGATCCTAGGAACGCAATTCCACCTCGAGTGGACCGAGCAGATGGCTCGTGAGGCGCTTGCGGAACCTGGCGCGACTCCGCCACCGTCGCGCTACGTGCAGACTCCGGAGGAAATCCTCAGCGACCTCACTCTCTTCGACTCCGCCAAAAAACGCTTCTTTGCTCTGCTGGACCGCCTCACGGAATAAGATTAGCACGCAAAGGATTCGGAGATGAGCGTCTGGATTTTTACCGTAGGGCCCTTGGTCCCAAGGGGAACCGTGGGGGATTGGGAATCGTGGATACACCGCCCCGATGCCTGTCGGTGTCACTTTTTACCTTTTTGCTTTCTACCCATTCACGACACAACATCCACAGATGTTGTGTGCTGGTGCACCCGGCGAGGGTCGAACTCACAACCTCTTCCTTCGGAGGGAAGCGCTCTATCCAGTTGAGCTACGGGTGCCTGTAGGAGCTAACTTGAGGGGAGATGGGAATAGCGTCAATCCCGTTTGACCCGCTTTTATATTCTGGATAGCAGCAGACGCACCGACGGCAACGCGCGAAGCCCAGCCGCGAAGGTAAGCCGCCACGACTGTAACATAAGCAACCACGCTAGTTGGAACCTGTTGAGATTCGGTCTGTGCAGGTGGAGGCTTCCTATATGAAGACCAACCATAAATTTCCAATCATCGCAACGGTATCGCTTCTGGCGTGCGGCTGCACGACGGTCACCGATAGTCACGGGAACAAACGCAGCGTGATGACGCCCCTAGGAGCCGCGGTTGTTCAGACCGCGACCGCCACGGGAATTGGCGCAGGAACCGGCGCTATGATGCGTGGAGCCAATCCGGTGGCCATCGGAGCAGTGAGTGCAGGCGCGGGAAGTGTTGGCTCTCAGGTCATCAACGCCTTTATTCCGAAGTCCCAGTAAGCATTAAGGCGTGATCGCTATCCCATCTTACATCATTAAAACCGAACTCCGAAGTTGAGGAGAGTACGACAAAGACATGCCCCGCAAGGAGGATCCAGAGTGGAGAACATCTCCGGATGGCGACGGCAAACAGTGAAGGGATGGGCATGTGATGATGTAGCGCCGGGGAGAGTCCCCTTGCTGCAAAATTCTCCCTTTGTCTCCTATCATGCTTTGACAGAAGACCAATCATGAAGTGACACTGACTCGATGTTCCAAGATGCCGTTCACAGCCTGATCGTCCAACCCGACGACGGGATCGCTCCCATCCTCAAGACCATTGAGGGGGCCAAGCGCTCACTTGATATCAAGATGTTCCAGTTCACCGATCCGGTCCTGATCGAGGAGGTGATCGCGGCCCACAAGCGCGGGGTCAAGGTGCGAGTGATGCTCAATCCCTCCCGCTTCACCGGAGAGCATGATAACGACGAGGCTTTCGAGTTCTTCAAGAACGCCAAGGTGCCCATCAAGGACACCAATCCGAAATATCCGATCACCCACGAAAAATCGATGGTCGTGGATGGCAAGCAGGCCTTCATCATGTCGCTGAACTGGGCGCCGAAGTACTTCGGCCTGACCCGCGACTATGGTCTGGTCACCAACGATCCCGAGGAGGTGGCCGAGGTGGCCGGCTGCTTTGAGGCCGACTGGAACCGTGTCGACTTCACCCCTCCTGAGGTCTCCAATCTGATCTGGAGTGTGGGACGCTCCCGACAGGAGGTCATCAATTTCATCGATAGCGCCGAACAATCGCTCTACATCCAGCACGAGAAATACGTCGACACACCGGTCATCGAGGCCCTCGTGCGCGCCAAGATGAAACGAAACGTGAAGGTGCATGCCACGGCCCTTCCGGTTCATTCGCTCAGGGATTTCTATATCCTCGAGGGAGTAGCAGGGCTCCGACTTCTCGAGGATCTAGGGATCCATGTCCACAAACTCCACGGCATCCACCTTCATGCCAAGCTGATCCTGGCCGACAAGCAACACGCCCTTCTAAGCTCCTTTAACATCTATCCGAAGTGCTTTAACGAGCGGCGTGAGCTTGGCATCCGCTTCAGTGATCCCAACTTGATCAAGCGTCTGGTAAAGATCTTCGAATCCGACTGGGAAAGCTCCAAGCGCATCGACCTCTCCGATGCAGGGATCCAGGCCGACAGGGAAAAACACGCAGCCAAGGCGCTCGCGGAAATAAAGGCTCACGAAGAGACGTCACGGGCCAGTGTCAAAAAATCCTGATAACGCTCTCGAAGCGATCCCATCGGCATCACCCCCGCCAAGCATGGCGGAGCTGGCAGGGCTCTTCCTCTTCATAGGGCTGACGAGCTTTGGAGGGGGCATCACCGCCTACATCCGTCGCTTGGTTGTCTCGCAGAAGCGCTGGCTCACCGACGAGGAATTCCTTCCCGGGCTGGGACTGGTCCAACTCCTGCCCGGAGCCAATGTCGTGGGTCTGGCAGTTTACATCGGCAACCATCTGAAAGGACCTCTTGGCTCGGCCGTGGCACTCGGGTCGCTACTGGTGTGCCCTTTCATCTCAACCTGCGCTCTCGGTTTCCTCTATTTTCATGCGGGCAAGACCGCCGACACAAAAGCACTCCTAGCCGGCATCACCGCAGCGGCCTGCGGATTGATGGCCAGCATGGTTTTTGAAGCAGGTGAAAAGGCAATCAAAGGTGCCTTTGACATTTTTCTCATCATCCTCACCTTTGCGCTGGTGCGGGGAACTCCCTCGTTTGAACTCTTGAATCACAAGATTCCATCGATACCCCATCTCAGTGTTCCGATGGTCATCCTGATTGTCGCACCGCTCGCGGTCTGGTGGCACAGGCCACGCCCGAAAAAGGAACTCCCTGAACAGATCGGGGAGGCAAAGCCATGACGAAGACCCTCCTGCAGGTTGCGCTGCTCTTCTCGACGCTCTCCCTCTCCGCGTTCGGCGGTGGCAAGGTGGTCCTCCCCTCAATGCATCAGTCTGCGGTTGGTGAATACCACTGGATGGATGACGAGGACTTTGTGAATCTTTTCTCGATCAGCATGGCGGCTCCGGGCCCCTCAATGATGGTGGTCACACTCGTCGGACTGAAGGCCTGCCTCCCCTATGGCATACCAATCGCGATCCTTGGTGCCTTAGTGGCCACGCTGGCGATGTTCGTTCCAAGCTCTTTCCTGGTCTACTTCGCCGGCAACTGGTGGGACCACTGGAAGGAGTCCCCATGGAGACACTCGGTCATGGATGCGATCCTGCCGATCTCAACGGGACTCATCCTCGCGGCCACATGGATCATCTCGAAGACATCGATCCACACCGTTCCCACGGCGATCATGGGCGTCGTCGCCCTCTCCCTCATGCTCTTCACGAAGCTCAATCCCGTCCTGATGATGGGTGTGGCCGGAGTCATCAGCTGGACTTTCTTGAAATAAGGGTAGGTTTATTCTGTTAGCCGGAATCTTTTATTTTTAAAAAAAAAGTTCGGGGGATTTGGGGCGCTGCGGTGAATCACTTGTAGGAGCGGAAATACCCCTCTCCATCACAACAAAAACACACAAGATGAATACACTGATCAAAACCGGCGCCATGCTGGCCATTGTTGCCGGCTTCGGCCTTGCAACTGCGGTGGCTGCTGACAGCGCGAAGAGCTGTAAGAGTTGCTGCAAGACGACCTGCTCGTCCTGCCAGAAGTGCTCGAGCGGCACTTGCTCCAGCTGCTGCAAGTAAGCCAACGGTTCGGTTCGGCGGGGGCTGCGCTTCAAAAAAAGCCTGCCTCCGCCCTCCGAAACGAGCGAGACTCACTCCATCATGAAACCCACAGATCTCTCAGCCTTACTACAAAGCTGGCAGCCTGATATTGAACCCTCCTCAGGATTCAAACGGGGTGTCTGGTCCCGCATCGAGGCTTCACAGACTAGAAACTCTCAAGTCCTTTCCAGCCTTTTCATCCCTCTTCGTTGGATTCAGTCGATGGGTCGTCCGCGGATTGCCATAGCTGCTGCTGCCATCGCCCTCTTCGGTGGCCTTCTGATAGGAGGTGTGCAGGCTCACAGCTCCCAGGAGGAGCATTATCTGGCTTCCCTGAATCCACTCACTGCCAACCGTTAAAATCATGCGCCGCGGTTTTCTAGTCTTCCTGATCGTCGTGGCCCTCGGCTTTGGCGCAGCAGCCATCTCCAGGAATTATCTGCAATCACCACCCTCGGCATGGCTCTGCAGCAAGTTCGGACTCTCCCCGCGCCAAGCCGAGCGGATGGAATCACTACGGAGAGACTACGGTAGCCGCTGCGGACCGCTTTGCGGCAAAATGTGCGAGGCGAATGCACATCTGGAGAATCTTGCCCTCGGTTCAGGAAGCGTCACCCCCGGCATCCGTGCTGCCATTGCTGAAACGGATCGCATCCGCACGGAGACAAGGATCGCCATGCTGGATCATTTTTACGCCGTGGCGGCGGAGTTGCCACCCGAACGCCGGAAGGAGTACCTGCTGAAAGTCCTCCCCCTTGTGATCGACTCCTGCGGCTCGCACTGATGACTGACGCCCTCGATCAGGATCGGGGCTCTATGGCGCGCCTTGCCGTGGGCGAGGATCTGGCCCTCAATGAGATCATGGAACGCTGGAAGACGCGTCTAGTCGCCTTTCTTTACCGACTCACCGGCAACGAGGCCTCATCGCTTGAGTTGGCGGAGGAGACCTTTGTCCGCGTGTATCAGAATCGGACGAAGTTTCGTCCGGACGCCAACTTCTCCTCGTGGCTCTTTGGCATCGCCGCGAACCTTGGCCGAAATCACCTCCGCTGGCAACGGCGGCACCCCACGCTCCCCCTTGATGCCGCCGAGGCAACAGCCATGGAGGGTAATCCGGGAGATTCGGCCGAATCACGTGAGAGGGAAGACGCCGTGCGCTCCGCCATCGCCGCACTTCCCCCCGATCTGCGTGAGGCCTTGGTGCTAGCGGAATACGAAAATCTTTCCCATTCCGAGATCGCCGAGATTGCAGAATGCTCGGTGAAAGCCGTCGAGCGCCGACTCAGCCGCGCGCGAGAGATCCTGCGCAAGGGGCTCTCCCGCTACTTGCAGGGCTGACCCAACAACGACAGGCAATAAAAAAGGGCCGGCCGGATTTTCACCAGTCGGCCCTGTGATCGTGAGTTTGGGTTAATGATAGGTGCAGTGCGTGAGGTTGCCGCCGCAATGCGCGCAAGAGTGCTTGAGTTTACCCGTCTTGAAGAAGGTGACGATTGCCGACTCGCAGTCGGGGCAGACCATGACCTTGCTATTGACGGGGACGTAGGCACCGGGGTGCTTTGCATAGCCCGTGTTGTAGGCATGCTCGACCCAGACCATCTTGCATTTGTTGCAGGTGACGGCGGTGGCGGGCGGTGATGGTGGTGCGGTCTGGCAAGCGCTCAGCAGTGTGGTGATCCCAAGCACTCCGAGGAGAATGAGGGATTTTGAGGTAGTTGCTGTTGTTTTCATGACAAGGACAACTTCTCCCTCCTATGGCTCAAGCACAATTAGCCAAGTCGCTTATTCCCTTCTAATAAAAAGACTTAGCCTGTAATTCACCGGGTGACTTTTCCTTACCCCATATGAAAGATGGGAGACTCCTTCACGCCCCCCCCGTTCACACAAACCGATTAACGATCTACTGGAACTGGACAGCGCGATGACTCCATCCGGCTCCCCTTCGACGATAAGCCGCGATCAAGACCATCGCCCCCAGCGCGAACAGGGCATAGGTGGAGGGTTCGGGGATGACTGCCACGGAAAGGGTGGTATTGAAGGCAAAACTACTGCCACTAACCACCCCCGTTCCGGTATTGGAACTACCGAAGTATTCGGCACCTCCAACAAATATGGAGTAGTCTCCGGCGGAGAGTACAAAGCTTCGGGACACGGTCCCGTCCTCATTGCCATCGCCATTAATACCGGGAGCGGTCCCGAAGAGAGCCGAAGTCCCGTCGGCTGCATTTCCGATGTAGGTGAAGGATGAGAGTGAGGCAAGTGTGAGGCCATCGTAGTCGTTGCCGATCTTCCAATCACCGAGAGCGTTGAATGAACCCTGCCAGTTGTCAGCACCATATGTAGCATCATTGTAAGCGGCGCTGATATCGCTAGTGTCATGGTCCAGTTGCGCGGGAGCCACATGGGCAAGCCCCTTGTAGAGTGAAAACCCCGGATTGCTCAATGCAGTCACGGAACCGACGGCAAGCCCTTCGACCTTGATCGTGACGAGACCTGTATTGAGAAGCGTGAAGCGCAGGCCGCGGAGCTTATGTGTGTCGCCGAGATTGGCATCAGTGCCGCTAGACCATCCGAAGTTTCCCGAGACGGTGTTGCTTTTGGTTACGGCTGATTCAAGCCCCGTCACCGAGAAGGTGCCGAGATCCCTAGTTGTTCCGGCAGAGTAACTGATGTGAGCCTTGAGTGAAGAGCCCGCTAGGAACATGGCAGCGAGCAGGAAGTGAGGGATTAGTTTTTTCATAGTGGTGGGTTGTTGATTTGAGGTAGAGAGGTTGATTTAAGGGTTTGGATTGAGTTGCTATTTATTTGGTCGCATCGATGAAGCAGCTTCCGGATTGGTTCATTCTCACTTGGGCCTCCCTCCAACTGATCGATTCCACATGGGCATCGGCGAAGAGGTAGTTGGATTTCTTGCCCGGATGTCTTTCCACGCCGACAAGGGAAGCAAACTCAGAAACGGGAATTTCTCCGTCCCATTGATACTGTGCCAGATGGAGATGGTCCGGATTCCCTGCGGCCTTTGACAGCTCCATGAAGAAGACCGTCTGGCTGGGCTTCTTCACGCAGACAAGGCGCGAGAGATTCTGATCCGAGAGATATTCCGCGCCGCATGGTGCGGCTGTGAGAAAGTCATTGATCACATAGGTAATGGTCCTGGTCTTCACTTCGTCGGCTGGGCACCGGAAAGTGATCGTGCCCGAGGCGTAGGGCTGCAGGGCATTGGTCCAGGAGCTGCCTTGGTGGCTGCTCTGCGGTAGGCACATTCCGTTATCCGCCGCGTAGAGTAGGGTCGCCTTCCCGAGTTGCATCATGTTGCCCTCACACTTAGTCGTGAGCGACTGGGCATACGCCCCCTTGAGGGCAGGCAAAGCCAATGCAGTCAGCACGGCAATGACAGCCACCACAACAAGCAATTCGATCAGGGTGAATCCTGATTTCTTTTCGATGATTTTACGGGACATGGATTCCTGGGTGCGCAACTTCCGCGAAATGGGTTGTGCGGAGTTGCATCCACCGCTCACCGACTGAAGGTCGGGGAGGGCTTGTGATCAGTGAACGGTGGGATAACCGGGGGTTTTAACCCGGCATTCCACCGACGACGCGTTTAGGAGCGCGCGCTGATTGGAACCGGGACGGGCGGAGCAAAAAAGCGCTCCGGCATCGAAACAAAGGCTGCTGGCCCGTAGGCGAACGGGCGGGAAACAGGAAGGTGCAACTCCGAGCCGGAGACCTTCACGAAGACCTCGGCTTTCTTCTCGGCCTTCACGCTTGAGGGTCCCTTCTCTTCTGAGGTTTCGGAGCTTTTGGCCTTTGCAATTTTCTTACACATCGAGCAGGGGTGCTTGCCATCCAGCGTCTTGCTGACGGCCTCAACGATAGTGCCCGAACCGGAAAAGTCCTTCACCATCCCAGCCCACGCCACGCTCTGCAGCATGGCCCAGTGACCGCCGGCAATCAGAAAGAGGGCCAGCGCCATCACCATGGTCATGATAGGGCGACGGAAGTTCATAGACTCTTTTTGATATACTGGCCGAAAGGATTTGCAACAGAAAATCGACGAATCTACAAAAATCGTCGGCGAATCGTGCGCGAGCCCATTTTATGGTCATGCTCCCCTATCTTCTCCGACTTTTCATCACTAGCCACCGCCTGATTCCGTGATAGATTTGCACGGATGAAGCTTCACCTTTTGCCGGCTCTCGCATGCACTGCGTTGCTCTCGGCAACCATCCATGCCGCTGAACCAATCCCCTATCCTTCCACAAAATGCATTGTGTCGGATGAAAAGCTCGGAGAGATGGGGCCACCCATAATGGTCGATTACAAGGGGCAGCAGGTCGGCTTCTGCTGTAAGTCGTGCATCGGTGACTTCGATAAGGAGCCCGTCAAGTATATCGCCAAGCTCAAGGCAACGGACGTAAAGCCCTGATCCCGCTTCAACTTTCCACTTTCAGCCTCTAATTTTTTGCCCATGTCCGACTCCCGTTACGACATCCTCGCCCGCGTTCTCATCAGCCACTCCACCAAACTGAAGGCCGGAGAGCGTGTCCTGATCGATGTTGCCGACACCCCGGAAGAATTCGTGATCGCGCTGATCCGAGCCGCCCGTGCGGCGAAGGCTGAACCCTTCGTCATCATGCACTCAGGCCGCATCGGCCGGGAACTGGCGGTCGGGGTGACCGGTTCTCAGGCCGAAACGATGGCCTCGATCGATCTGGCCCGCCTCAAAAAGATGCAGGCCTATATCGCAGTGCGTGGCTCCCAGAACATCTCCGAGATGGCTGACGTGCCGCAGGCGCAGATGGCAGTGCTCTCCTCGAAGCTCCGCCCGGCCCTCGACTACAGGATCAACAAGACCCGCTGGGTCGTTCTCAGGTGGCCCACTCCGGCGATGGCTCAGCAGGCCCAGATGAGCACGGAAGCCTTCGCCGAATTTTTCTTCCGGGTCTGCACGCTCGACTACGCCGGGATGATCCCGGGCATGAAGGCACTCAAGGCACTGATGGATCGCACTGACAAAGTCCATCTCAAGGGACCCGGCACCGACCTGCTCTTCAGCATCAAGGGCATCGGTTCGGTCATCTGTGGCGGCGAACACAACATCCCCGACGGCGAGGTCTTCTCCTGCCCGGTAAAGGATTCCGTCGAGGGGCATGTCACCTTCAACGCTCCGACACTCAATCGGGGGATCGCCTTCGACAACGTCTGCCTGGAGTTCTCCAAGGGCCGGATCGTGAAAGCGACGGCCAATCACACCAAGGCGCTCAACGAGATCCTCGACACCGATGCCGGCGCCCGCTTTATCGGAGAATTCTCCCTCGGATTCAACCCCTGCATCCTTCACCCGATGCGCGATATCCTCTTTGACGAGAAGATCGCCGGCTCCTTCCACTTCACCCCGGGTCAGGCCTACGAGGTGGCGGGCAACGGCAACAAGAGCGCCGTCCACTGGGACATGGTCTGCGTCCAGCGCAAGGACTACGGAGGCGGCGAGGTCTGGTTCGACGGGAAGCTGATTCGGAAGGATGGGCTCTTCCTTCCTCCGGCGCTCCAGGCGCTCAATCCGGACCGACTCCTGGGCAAGGCAAAGGGAAAGTCTAAAGCCCGCAAAGCCTCCCCAAAAAAGGCGGCCCAGCGCGGGGCATAGGGGTTAAAGGCACATTCCGTCCGACGCTTTTCCATGATCAAACGACACATCCGGGAGTATATCCGGAAATTCCACGAACTCCTCGATGCGAAGGATGCCCCTCACTCGGTGGCGGGAGGAACCTCCATCGGCGTTTTCTTCGGATTCCTTCCGATCTTTGGTTTAAAGACCTTGGGCGCCATGGGAGCCTCCATGGTGACGCGTTGCAGTGTGGTGGCCTCGGTGGTCGGCGTCTCCCTGCACGACCTCTTTCTCCCCGTCTGGCCACTGATCCTGCGTTATCAGTTTCAGGTAGGCTTTTGGATCCTGAGCCGCCCCCATCATTTTGCCCCGCCGCTCACGAGGCAGGATTTTCATTTTTCCGAAATCCTGCAATGGGACAACTTTGTCGACATCGGCCTCCCTCTCGCCGTGGGGGGGGCAATTTTTGCCA
>CANIBV010000054.1 GCA_947466005.1 Spartobacteria bacterium
AGCGCGTGATGGGGACCTGATGAAAAACCTCATTGTGTTCGAAATCGATGATCAGGGAGTGACATCCAAGGTGGTCTTTGCAAAGACCGGAACGCTCACTTCGGACACTGAGAACCGCCGTCTTCTCCTCAGGGTGAAGGATGCCAATTTCGAGCAGCGGGATGAGCGCCAACCCGAGAATGTGGAGCTGATCCGCCAGGGGATCACGATGAAAGAGGGAGTTTTTCCGATGTCGCTTCAGAAGCTCATGGATCGGAAGAAGCGTGGCAAGCCGATGAGCTCGCACACGATTCAGGAGCTGCTTGTCGAACTCGCCAAGCCTGATTGCCCACGCCCTCTTGCCTATCAGGTGGAGATCAGCAAGAGGTTCTCCATGTCGCTTGCGGCCCTCTCCTTTGCCCTGATCGCGGTTCCCCTTGGTATCACGGCGCACCGCAAGGAGACATCCATCGGGTTCGCGCTCAGCCTCGTGATTGCCTTCAGTTACTTCTTCTTCATCCTGATTGCCGAGGCTGTGAGTAAAAACCCGGGGTCGATGCCTCACTCGATGCCGATCTTCCTGATCTGGCTGCCGAACCTCGTGTTCACTTCGCTCGGGGTCTGGCTCTTCAGACGCCTTGCAAGAAGCTAGTTTGCACGCCCCTATTCATCTGAATCATCCGTTTTAACAAAAGAACACCATGCCTAATCAACAGCTCCCCGCCGCGACCGATAGGTCGTACATGGACATCATCAAGCAGCTCATTGCCAAGGTCTCCTCGGGGCGCGCCGCAGACTTCCTCATCGACATGATGGAGACGGTCATGCGGTTGGGCCTTGATAAGGCCTCGATCAGCGACCTGAAGCTTGTCAGCCGCTCCATGCGCGAGATTCGCTATGCCGCCTCGGTGTTTCAGAAATACAGCAACATCCGCAAGGTGGCTGTCTTCGGGTCGGCCCGCACCCGCGCGGATGAGCCCGACTTCCAACTGGCGCGCGAATTTTCCCGGAGGATCGTCGAGGAGAACTTCATGCTCATCACCGGTGGCGGAGACGGCATCATGGGTGCCGCCCAGCAGGGTGCGGGTGCTGAAAAGAGCTTCGGCCTCAACATCCGGCTCCCCTTCGAGCAGGGTGCCAACAGGGTGATTGCAGGAGATCCGAAGCTGATCAATTTCAACTACTTCTTTGCCCGCAAGCTCAGCTTTGTGAAGGAGACCAGCGCCTTTGTGCTCTTCCCGGGAGGGTTTGGAACGATGGACGAGGGCTTTGAGGTCCTCACTCTCTTGCAGACGGGAAAGACCTCGATCGTGCCGATCATCCTGATGGACCGTCCCAACGGATTCTATTGGGAGACCTGGCGCAGGTTCCTCGACAATGATCTCCTCGAGCTCGGTCTCATCTCCCGCTCGGATTTCCATCTCTTCACCATCACTCACGACGTGGATCGTGCCGTGAATGAAATCAAGCACTTCTACAAAGTCTTTCACTCCTACCGCTGGGTGCGTGACGAGATGGTCATTCGGATCAGTAAGAGGCTTACCTCCCAGTCACTGGAAAATCTCAATCAGCAGTTCGACCACCTTCTTGCCTCGGGGCACATCGTCCAGAGGGAGGCGCTTCCCGAGGAGGCAGATGACCTTACCGCAGCCGGCCTGCCACGCCTCGTCCTCATCCCGCACAAGCGCGAGTTCGGGATGCTCCGTCTCCTGATCAATGCGATCAACGACTCGGCGGTGGTGGAAGTCGCTTAATCAACGCTTTCCTAGGCAGACTGTAAGGGCAGGACGCCCGAGTCCTACTTCTTGCCCTTCGCCTTGGCAGGAACCGGATGGGCTTCGATGAAGTCCCGAACCGCCCTGACCACCGCATCACTCAGGGTGACATCGGCCTTGTCGGCAATGGCTAGAAGTAAGTCTTTTTCGTCCGTGGGAATGCGGACTGTCATGATCCCGTCGCGTCGTTTTGGCATGAGGAAACTTAAAGGCGACGCATGAGATTGCAATATGGTATTTTGGCTTAGGCTACTTTGTTTCTTTTTGGTGCGCTTGCCCTTGTGTGGATTCACCCATGATGACACATGCACTCCTGCTCGTCTGACCCATGG
Source organism: Spartobacteria bacterium (assembly GCA_947466005.1). Classification (GTDB taxonomy): domain Bacteria; phylum Verrucomicrobiota; class Verrucomicrobiia; order Chthoniobacterales; family UBA6821; genus UBA6821. The sequence continues at coordinate 2,087 of CANIBV010000054.1, forward strand.
GCCGGTGGTTGGTTTTCGAACTCTTCCCCGAGGGGACAACATTCTAGGTCAACGGGGAGAAGGTCTCCATCTCGGTTCCAGAGTCACTGGCCACTAAGCAAGCTAAGGCAAGCGTCTGGCTGAAAAAGCTACACAGTGGGCTCACCACGGGACTTCAGGGCGTCAATGGCAGCCTGCAGCTGGTCCAGTCTCTGCTGCCGCGGGCCCAGCAACTCGATCAGGAGCGGCCCCGGCCCCTTGCTCGGAGGCATCACTCCGAAGCGTCCCTCGCGGTAGATCTGCTTGAAGATCGCGTCCACCTCGTCGCGGTAGGCGTGATCGACCGGCCTGATTCCATCTTCCTCCATTTCCACGGGCCACTCCTCGGATTTCGGCACGAAGGCGAGGATGTCCAGGTGATCGAGTGATTCCCGTACGCCAGGAACCATGGACTCAACAAAGGCGGCGTCGATGTCGGTGCTTCCCTGGTCGGCGGTGTATTGGGAGTAGGCGACGTAATCGACGGGGGAGCGATCGAAGATCACGTCGGAGGAAGAATCGGCATAACGGTGAACCCTGCCGATGTTGTAGTAGAGCTGGATACCGTTGTGTAGTTTCGTGGAAGCGTCGCGGAACAGGATCTCGTAGGGGCCGTGAAGACCGAGGGCTCGGTAGGGTTCCTCCTCCCTCTTGAAGTGGGGGTGTCGGGCGACCCAGTCGTTGACGACGGTGGATTTACCCAGCGAGTGGGATCCTGAGACGGCGATGCGCATTGCTTACTACTGGATGGGGGGATGAACTTTTGAGCTTCTTCCGGAACGCGGCAATGGTCCCGGGAGATCGCGCAATGCGGTTGGGATCATACCCATATGATCGAGGCGGGTGAGGAGCATAAAAGAATAAGTAGTTTGATTAGGTGTCCGGAGTTGAAGTGCCGACGGTTGCGCCGAAGATGAATTTTTAAACCTATGAGTATCAAGTCCCATAAAGCACGCTCTTGGAACTATGAAGATGAGTTGAAGGGACTTCAGGTTGAGTTGGCACACTTGCAAGCTTGGGTTGTAAAGAGTGGCGCGCGCATTGTTGTCGTGTTCGAAGGACGAGACGCTGCTGGCAAGGGCGGGATGATCAAGCGGATCACCGAGCGTCTCAGTCCTAGGGTATTCCGCATCGTAGCGCTGCCCACACCGACCGACCGCCAAAAGACGCAGCTCTACATGCAGCGTTACATGGAGCAAATGCCTGCGGCCGGCGAGGTCGTGATATTCGACCGCAGTTGGTACAACCGCCCGGGCGTTGAGAGGGTGATGGGCTTTTGCAGCGAGCGCGATGCCAAGCGCTATCTGGAACTGACACCGCAGTTTGAGGCTTATATGATCGATTCCGGAATCATGCTCGTTAAGTACTTCCTGACTGTCAGTGAGGAGGAGCAGGAGAAGCGTTTCCGCCGCCGCATGCACGACCCCCTAAGGCAGTGGAAGCTCAGCCCTATGGACATTGAGTCCTATCGTCGCTGGTGGGATTACTCAGTCGCTTATGACGAGATGCTCCGAATGACTGACACGCCGCATTCGCCATGGTGGATAGTGCCATCAGACGACAAAAAGCACGCGCGCATCAACTGTATATCGCACTTACTGAGCCTCATTCCGTACGAGAAGATCCCGTTCAAGAAACCCGTGCTTGGGAAGCGCAACAAACGACCCAAGAGTTACGTTCCAGATAAGGCGGCGCGCAATGTGGTGCCGGCCATCTTGTGATTGATTTTCTGAACAACGAATACTGATCCACACAATGAATCTTTAGATCAAGGAGCAACTCTATGGTGACATCTTCAAGGACTCAACAGGTCAACGAGACCGTGGCATGGCATGCGTTAGCAACCGACGATGTGGTCAAGCAACTGGCCACGCGAATCGACAAGGGACTTGATTCAGCGGAAGCCTCGATTCGGCTCCAGAAACATGGGCCAAATCTTTTGCCCCTGAGCAAAAAGCAGAGTTCGTTTATGCGTTTCTTGCTGCAATTCAATAATGTGCTCGTCTATGTGCTCATTGGCGCTGGAGTGCTCAAGTTAGCACTTGGTCTCTGGCTCGACGCGTCGATCATTCTTGCCGTGGTGTTTCTCAATGCGCTCCTCGGCTTCATTCAGGAGGGCAAAGCAGCTGAGGCACTGGAGTCAATTGGAAAAATGCTTTCGGTTGATGCGCGCGCTGTGCGCGACGGCGAAACACGCATGATCGCGGCCGATACGCTTGTCCCGGGCGATGTCGTCCTGCTCGAGTCGGGTGATAAGGTGCCGGCTGACCTGCGCCTGATCGAGGTCAAGAATCTGCGCACCGAAGAAGCCGCCCTAACAGGCGAATCAGTGCCAGCCGACAAGTCTACGCAAGCTGTGGAGTCCAATGCCACGGTCGGCGACCGCGAGAGCATGGTTTTCTCAGGGACCATGGTTGTTTCCGGTCGCGCCACGGGAGTGGTGGTGGCCACTGGCAGCCACACCGAACTGGGACGCATCAACGCATTATTGGCCAACGTCAACACGCTTGAGACGCCTCTACTGCGCCAGATCAAGAAGTTCGGGTACAAGATCACGGGCGCCATCGCTGTCGTGGGGGCACTGGTTTTCGTCTTCGCCCGCATGGTCCGGGGGATGGAGTTCGTCGACGTTTTTCAGGCCGTCATCGGTATTGCCGTTTCGATTATTCCAGAGGGCCTTCCTGCCATCATTACCATCACGCTGGCCATTGGAGTGCAGCGCATGGCCCAGCGCAACGCCATCATTCGCCGTTTGCCCGCAGTGGAGACGCTCGGCTCAGTGTCACGCATCTGCTCGGACAAGACCGGCACACTGACGCTGATGGAAATGATGGTGGTTTCAGCCGTCACAGCCGAGGCAAGTTACCAGATCAGTGGAGAGGGCTATGATCCGGAGGGCAACGTCACCCGGGACGGCGATCCCCTCCGTGAGGACTCGGTTCTGCAACTCGTCGGCCGCGTCTCGATGCTATGCAATGACGCCGAAATCCGAAAAGAAGAAGGCGTCTGGAAGGTTGAGGGCGACCCAACCGAAGGCGCTCTCTACCCCTTCGCAAACAAGCTTGGTATCGAGCGCAGTGTGGAGAGAACCGCCTACAAGCGCGTCGATTCGATCCCGTTCGAGTCCGAGCACCGTTTCATGGCAACCCTCAACGAGGATGCCGATGGTAGGCAGATGTTGCTCGTCAAGGGGGCTCCTGAGGTGATTCTCGAGCACTGCAGCCACCAGCAGTTGCAGAACGGCGAGATCGTCCCAATCGATCTCGCCTATTTCGGAAAGGCGTCGGATAAGTTGGCCGGACAGGGCGAGCGTGTACTGGGCATTGCCTGGCTCGCGAACCCCGCCGGTCTCGACGTCGGCAACCTTGCGTCCGCTGATTTGCCACACAATCTGGTGCTACTGAGCCTGATCGGTCTGCTAGATCCGCCACGCAAGGAAGCGATTGAGGCGGTTAGGGAGTGTCACACTGGAGGCATCCGAGTGACGATGATCACCGGTGACCACAAGATCACCGCGGCGGCCATTGCTAAGATGCTCGGTATCGGCGATGGCAAGACTGCGATGGAGGGTGTCGAGGTGGAGAATCTCGATCAGGCCGAACTGCGCGAGCGCGTCAAGAGTGTCGACGTGTTCGCCCGATCTAGCCCCGAGCACAAGCTGCGGTTGGTGGAGGCGATGCAGGCAAACGGGCAGATCGTCGCCATGACCGGCGATGGGGTCAACGACGCTCCCGCGTTGAAGAAAGCCGACATCGGCGTAGCCATGGGCATCAAGGGCACTGAGGTCACCAAGGAGGCGGCTGAAATGGTGCTCGTCGACGATAATTTCGCGTCGATCAGTGCCGCGGTCAAGGAAGGGCGCACGGTGTACAACAACATCGAGAAGGCGATTCTGTTCCTGCTGCCGACCAATCTAGCACAGGGCCTGGTGATCATGGTCGCAATCATCTTGGGCTTTACGATACCGATCACGACGCCGCAGATTCTGTGGGTCAATATGATCACCTCCGTGGCGCTTGGTCTGGTTTGCGCATTCGAACCGCACGAACTCAATGTGATGAAGCTCCCCCCACGCGCCGCGGACCGTCCTCTGCTAACCGGCTTTGGCCTGTGGCGTGTGCTCTTCGTCAGCTTGGCCCTGGTGGCCTATACGCTGTTGGCGTTCTTCTGGGTGAAGGGCCAGCATGTGTCCGACGCGATGGCACGCACGGTGGCCGTCAACGCGATCACCATCGGTCAGTGCTTCTATCTCCTCAACAGCCGACACTTGATCGACAGCTCAGTATCCATACGGGCTCACCTTGAAAACAAGTACCTGCCCATCGGCATCGGTGCGGTCATTGTACTGCAACTGATGTTCACGTACCTGCCGCCGCTACAACGCATCTTCGAAACCGAGTCGGTGCCACTTTATGTGTGGCCCTGTCTGCTGGGCGGTGGCCTGCTGTTCTTCTTCTTTGTTGAGGCTGAAAAAAAGGTGATTCGATTTTATCGCAAGTCCTCATTGTCCGCCGCAGTTGTGGTCGGGTCGGGCGGAATTAGCGCAACGCCTGAGGGCAATGACCGACATGGGAATCCTTAAGGTCCAAGTGACACGATCACCTTAATAGGATTTATCGGTCAGTAATCCTTCAATATCATGTGCAGGGTTCATGGTTGCATTGTCTACGGTCGCAGTAGCTCTACCACAGATTCCATTAACCGCCTGAGTTCTCTTTCGGTGCCGCAGCCAGAACCTTTTAAAAGCTGATTTGCCAACACGAAACCAAGACTTACTGCTTAAGCCATTGCCGATGAAGATTCTGAATTCTCAAGGAAAGCGCGGAGGGAAGCGGCCTTGCCGAGGCTTCAGCTTTTACCAGTTCCTGCAAGCGCTGGAATTTGGAGGTTCCCGAGATGGTGGACAGAACATTTGGGCACGAATTCAAAAAAGAGAAGCTGAATTCCACCCAGTCAGCGCAGCCTGATTCTCGAAAGATTGGCTCCAATACGTCATATTTTTGGATGATGTCATGCTTGGGATCTCGTGCACGCAAGACCTTGATCTTTTCAGGATCGAAATTCCCACCATACACGGATCTCAGAGAAAAGATGGGGGCCCGCTTTTGATGGATTACTTCAAAGAGAGGGTTGTTCATTTCTCTTTGTCCCAGATTCAAATAAGTGATGTAGGCGGGGAATAATCCGTTCTCAACGCCCTGCAACGCATCAGCAGAAAACAAGGAAAATACCTCAAGGACAAATCTGCCAACCTTCCCCTGGCTTTTTAGTCTTTCACAGACTTGCCACATTTCTCCGTGGTTTAAAAAGTCGGCAACGATCCGGCGCCGATCATGACGTGATCGGCAGAGTTGAGCAATTTCCACACATTCTACATTTAACCGGGAGAGCGCATCTTCCACATCAAACTCGATCGTGGCTGCGTGATCACAGCGGACCTTGATGAACAGCGGGGGCTTATTGGCAGGATCCTCATCAAAGGCCCGGCGAAGGATCCAGAAAGCACAGTTATATTCCTGACTGGCGTGAAACCAGAGTCCATGTTCCATGGCGGAACGCGCTACGCGGACCTCATCTTGAAAGTTGTCGGGATTCCCGCCTAAGCTTGCGCAGCCATAAGTTAAAAACTTCAAAGGTCGTTCAGGTCGCAATGCATCAAAATCCGCATTCATAGTGTTCTTATTTTTATAATTATATCCGCTTACATCAGCGCTTATCTAGGGCTACCGGGTGCCGTAGATATAAGATGCCTTATTTTGGAATCGCTCAATTATTTAGGTTTGGGCAGGAATGTAACGCCATAAGTAAAATACATCTATATTGCACAGGTCAATTCTCTGCATCTTTACTTCCAACCCGATGCCCTGGCTTGAAGCCACGTCTCTTGCCAACGGCTACCAACCCGAAGAGGTGGTCATGGCAGCAATTGAGGATTTTCTCCAGAAGGCCAATCAACTCATTGATTACTACTGGATGGGGGGATGAACTTTTGAAAATCAATTCTTCACGGTGCCGCGTCAGAAGTCCCGGAACGTCTTTTAGAGCGCAATAATCCCCGACCCTTTTTGAGAAAAATAATCAGGACCTAGGACACTTGGTGTCTGGGTTCTCATGGCAGGATGTGCGCATGGAAACCACCGAGATCTGCTTCCCTCCCAACATCCTCGCTCTCCTGGATGCCACGGCCATTGCCAACGGCTACAAACCCGAGGAGGTAGTCATGGCAGCCATCGAGGATTTTCTCCAGAAGGCCAATCAACGCACTGATGGATAAATGGTGTTGAGGTTATCGTGATCCATGGACATAAAGAGTCCAATGTCACGCATTGCCACGGATCGTTCCCCCAAGTCTTCTCTCAAGCGTTCGGTCAAGCCGGCTAAGCCCGCCAAGCCTGTCCGGAACCACGGACGCTCTGCGCGTCTTCCCATGTACCGGATCATCCAGATCCACGAACTCCTTAAGGAGGGCAAGTTTCCCAACTGCCAGGCCCTCTCCGATGACTTCGAGGTATCCTACAAGACCGTCCAGCGCGACATCGACTTCATGCGGGATCAGCTCCAGCTGCCGATCGAGTATGATTCTGCCCGCAGGGGCTTTATCTACACCAAGGAGGTAAATAATCTCCCCATGGTAGCCCTCAAGGAAGGCGAGGTGGTGGCTCTCCTGGTGGCCCAGAAGGCAGCCGAGCAGTACAGGGGGACTCCTTTTGAGAAGGCCCTCAGGAGCGCCTTCACGAGACTCATCGAGGGAATGCCGGCGAGCAGCGAGATCTCTCTATCCGACCTGAGCGCGGCTGTTTCCTTCCGCCCCTCCGGTCCTCCCTCGGCCGACCTTGAATCCTTCCAGATGCTTTCAAATGCCCTGATGGATTCCCAGGAGGTCTCCTTCAGCTACACCAAGCCCGGTGACGGCAAAGGAACCGAACGTGTTATCCAACCCTATCACCTGGGATGCATTGGAGGGGTCTGGTACCTCATCGGCTTGGATCTGGCTCGGAAAGCGGTCCGCACCTTCGCCCTCGCTAGGATCTCCGGACCCAAGAACCTGCGGAGGAAGTTCACCCGTCCCAAGGGCTTTTCCCTGGATGCCATGCTGGGAAACAGCTTCTCGGCCTTTGAGACCAAGAACGCCCAACTCGTCCGCATCCTCCTGGATCCGATCTCTGCCGCCCTGACCGGTGAGCGCCGCTGGCATCCCTCCCAGAAGCTTGTTTTCCGGAAGGATGGATCGGCAGAACTGTCCCTGAAGGTCGGTCTCGCACCGGATCTTGAGGCTTGGATCCTCGGCTGGGGATCTCACGCCAAGGTGCTGGCTCCCCTAGCACTTCGTCACAGAATTAAGGCAACGGCACAGATGATCGCTGCACAGTATCGATGATTTGGAAGAGTTCGGGGCGCCACGGAAAATAGGGTAGGGGTAGGACGCTCAGTGACCTGCCGGGTGTGGGAGGGTTATCAACCGTGAATGAGTTCTTTACCAAGGCTGAGTTGGCTTCAGATGCCCATTGCATCCTGACCAGGGCCTCAACCCTTCGTGAGTTCCTAGTCACTGCAGCCTCTATCCTGGGTGATCTCTGTGATGAGGTCATGCCGTCCACAGAGGAACGTGAAGGAGCGGCTTCCAACTACGAGGCCTTCTGCGAATGGGTCGAGGAGTACCCAGCCAGTCCCGGTCTAAAGGAATACTGGGTTTATTATTGGGCAAACGCAGCGAGTGTCTTTTACAACTACGATCAGCACTCGGCTCTCAGTGACTGGGAGTTGTACGAGCAGATGGTGGGTCCCGGTGATCCGGGTTGGGATCCCTCTATTGATGACAAGGAAGAGTATCTGAAGAGGCGGATCATGGAGACCTGCTTTGCAATTACGCGGTTTGTCAGGGGGCACAATACAGGTGAAACACCCTGAATCCTTTTTATGGGGGTAGGACGCTCAGTGTCCCGTTGGGGTGGTAGGATGCAGTCATGATATTCATCATCGATAGCAACAAGAACAAGAAGCGCCGCCGTCCGCAAAATGTAAAGTGGATCAAGGGTGACGAGAGGATTCTCGCCCACATAGGCGGCGTATTTCAGCTTTTAGATCTTCAGAAAAGGGACGACCTGCCGGGATGGCAGAAGTTCGCCATAAAAGGGAAAGCTGGAATCAGGACTATCAAAATGATGATCGCCGAGTGCCAGCAGGACAAGGTACTAAGAGATGTAGCTTTGGAAGGATTAGAGATAGCGGTACCTCCAATCTATGTTGCTCAGGATTGAGGAACCTCCTGAACCAGAACCCCTCCGAACAATGATCAAAACCAAATCAGTATACTCCGCCAAGGAACCCAAAAAAGATGGTCTACGAATACTCGCGACCAGAATTAGAGGCAGAGGATTACCCAAATCAGAA
>CANIBV010000055.1 GCA_947466005.1 Spartobacteria bacterium
GGACGCTGTATCACCGAGGATCTCGGCATCAAGCTCGAGAACATCACCCTTGAGGACCTCGGTCGTGCGAAGCACATCACCGTCGACAAGGAGAACACCACCATCGTCGAAGGATCCGGCAAGAGCTCTGATATCCAGGGCCGCGTCGGTCAGATCCGTCGCCAGATCGAGGAGACCACCAGCGATTACGACCGTGAGAAGCTCCAGGAGCGTCTCGCCAAGCTTGCAGGCGGTGTCGCCGTCATCAACGTCGGTGCAGCCACCGAGACCGAGATGAAGGAGAAGAAGGCCCGCGTCGAAGACGCCCTTCACGCCACCCGTGCGGCAGTCGAGGAGGGTATCGTCCCAGGCGGCGGTGTCGCTCTCATCCGCGCTCAGAAGGTGCTCGACACCCTCAAGCTTGAAGGTGACGAACTCGTCGGCCTTGAGATCATCCGTCGTGCCGTCGAGGCTCCTCTCCGCCAGCTTGTTGCCAATGCAGGCAAGGAAGGCGCACTCGTCGTCCAGGAAGTCAAGAAGGGCAAGGGCAACGAAGGTTACAACGTCGCCACCGGCGAATACGTCGACCTCGTGAAGGCTGGCATCGTCGATCCGACGAAGGTCACCCGTAGCGCCCTGCAGAACGCCGCTTCCATCAGCGGACTCCTCCTCACCACCGAGGCCGTCATCGCTGACGCCCCCGAGAAGGAGAAGGGTCCAGCCATGCCTCCGGGCGGTGGCGGAATGGGCGGTATGGGTGGTATGGACTACTAAGTCCGACTCCCACGCTTCTCAAAGAAGTTATAGCAGCAGCCGGGTCAGAAATGACCCGGCTGTTTTGCGTTCAGCGTTGGAGAGGGTTTTGGACTATAGGCTTTTAGGCTAAGCCTGAGCCACAGGCGAAATATGTCATTTCCGAAAAAGTTGCCCTCTTGCTGTACTAGGGTTAACTTCAAACCATGATTCAGACTATCGAGGCTGTGATTGACGAGCAGGGAGGTGTTCATCTGATGGAGAACATTCATCTGGATCGCAGTCATCGTGCCTTGGTGACGATCCTTGCCGAGGAGCCGTCCATGGATCGTCGCGAGACTGCCCTGCTGAGTGAGGCCGCCTTAGCCGCAGACTGGAACCGCCCCGAGGAGGACGCCGCATGGTCGCACCTACAGCAGGTTCGGTAGTCCTTGTTCCGTTTCCCTTTTCGGACCTTTCTCATTCCAAGAGAAGGCCCGCAGTCGTGCTTGCGAATTCAGGGAAAGGTGATTGGATCCTTTGCCAACTCACAAGCAGGTCGTATGCCGATGAACGTGCCGTGGAGTTGACGGATCGCGATTTCTTAAGCGGAGGTCTCCGTGTCACCAGTTACGCTCGACCTGGCAAACTCTTCACCGCACATGAAGGACTCTTTATTTCTGAAGAGGGTATCCTAATGCCTGGGGTGCTCCAGCGCATCACTGACCGAATCTGTTCGTTGTTGGATCCCCGGAAATGATCTGATTTAGGAGTGACGAGAGAGCGTCACCACGCCGCTGCCGAGTCTCCTGCCAATCGAGCGATGTACCATCATGGTGAAGCCCTTCCAACTGCCGAAGGACTTCACCCAGTTCCCAGTTTTCGGTGCTGGAATTCTGGATGGCTTGCCAGTCGTTGAGGTATTCCATGAATGTGTGGATTCGATGGCTTCCCTGTCGGTCTGCATGGAATAACTCGGTGCCATAAGAGTTAATCAACACCCAATTCGGCCAATATCGAGCCTTCATCCAAGCGCCTGTTCAATTTCCTCTTTCCGCCTCATGGGGTATTGGGAGGATGCTGAGAGGTTCAAAGCTTCCACCTGGTGCATCCGCGTGACGCTCCTGTTTCAAACGAAAGACCCGCTTTGTCACGGCAGAGTAGTTCTCAGGATCAGGAACATTCGACCATCCGAGTGCATGAAAGACCCTCGACGTGGAGTCCCAGACCGCAAGCGGCACAGTCCTTCCCCGTCCTTGATACCAGGCCCCGTCGATCAAGGCCTTCTCAGGAATAACCCCCTTCTGGCTCCGTCCATGCCATCGGAGGAGGATATTCTGTCGCGCAGCGATGGACTTGGCCGGACTCCGGGCCATGCCTCCCCTGCGCCCTGTCGAAATGGAACTGACTCGAGCCTTCATAGGTTGCATATTATACAAAGGCCCTTCGTATGCAAGCGGGGAACAAACCAAGGTGCCCCTTATAAGAGATAGAGTCGGCGCCTTCTTTCCTTTAATAAGGAAGACCCTAAATCTGCAGTCCCTGTCGACCTACCATCCTTTTGACTTGCCGTCCGGATGGGCAAAGAATGCGATCCACCCATGCACGCCGTCATACGCCACTACCACTTCGATCCCAAGGACAGTAAGGAGATCGCCGAGAAGCTTACCAACGGCTTCATGCCGATCATGAAGAATGCCAAGGGGTTTGTCCGCTACTACTGGCTCGATAACGGAAAGGGCGAGGGAGCCTCGTTCAGTCTTTTCGGTAGCCGGGAAGAGGCGGAGGCCTCGGTACCTCTGGCCGTCGAGTGGGTTCACGAGAACTTCACGGCCTCCCAGATCATGAAGCAGAAGCCTGAAGTCATCGAGGGGACCGTGGTCGCCCACGATTGATTGCCACGCTGATCATGGGTCCAATAAGCATCGGTTATTTCTCCACAATACTCATGTCATGACCACGATACCCGTCATTCACGTTCCACAAGGTTCAGGGAAATCCTTCTGGGGTCCGGGCGGTGACCGCTACCGCTTCCTGATCACGGGGGAAACCAGCGGTGGCTCCTGTTTTATCGTGGAGTGCCTGGTGCCGCCGGGCGGTGGACCTCCGATGCACACCCATCTCCGGGAGGATGAATGTTTCTATCTCCTGGAAGGGGAGTTGGAGATCGAGGTGGGGGGCAAGAGGGTCGATGTCCGGGCTGGAGATTTCGTCCATGCACCGCGTGGGGTTCCCCACACCTATCGCAACACGGGATCAGGCCACGCCAAGATGATCGCAACCTTCACCCCGGCTGGGATGGAGGGGTGGTTTGAGAAGACGTTGGATCCTGTTGGGAAGGGAGAGGAGGTGCCGCCGCCGCCAAGTCCCGGAATGGTCCAGCGCATGCTGGATGCAGGGCCTGAGTTCGGCGTCGAATGGTGATGTCCAAGGGATTGATCCGGAGAGCCGTTCTCCAAAGGACTTAGGCCTACCCTGATTGCAAAACATGAGGAGGCTCACCGCAGTGATAGGATTTGTTGCTGCTGCGGCAACTCTGCAGTCCGTATCCCTGGCCGGAATCGGTCAATAATCATCCTTGCATCCCGTCACTCCATCCCTGAGCAATGAGGAGTTCATGGATACCGGTTCAACCATAGGAGGCATTTCGGGGAAGGAAATCTTCATTCCCAACGTTGCTGCTCCTCCGATTCCGTTCATCGTCCCTCCGGGAATTGTTTGCAATGGATCGAAGGCGGCGGCATTCGAGGGCATTGATTTGTCCACCGGTTACCCGGACGCCTGCAGTTTCAAGAAGAAGTTCGGGCTCCTCACTCCGGCCACGAATACGGCCATGGAATACGATCTCTGGAGCATCATCTTCAATAATCAGGGTGCCGACGGCCTCGACGGGGTGGGACTGCACACGACCACCGTGCTCACTCCCAAACCCGATGTAGGCACAGCGGAGGGGTTGGAAAACTTCAAGCGTCAGTTCCTTGGCGGTGTGAAGACATCGGTCAACAACGCCCTTCTTGCAGCCCCTCAGTATTTGATTATGGGGATCAGTCTTGAGCACATTCTCTCCGGCCTTCCGGCCATCCACGCCGCGATGGACGAGATCCAGACCTACTCGAATCTCTCCTGGACCGTTTGGCAGGATGCGGCCAAGGCAGCCCTCAAGTCCTACGGGGCCAAAAGAATCGGGCTCCTCACCCCTTGGGAGAAGCTGGGAAACGCCTCCGCCGTGAAGATGTTCGAGGACATGGGGGTTGAGGTCGTGGCTACCGCGGGTTTCTCCTGCGGAAACATCCAGCACATCGCCCACATCCCCGACTGGGCAAAGGAGAAGGCGGTGCTCGAATTGCTGGCAACCAAGGAGAACAAGCTCGACGCCGTCGTCCAGTGCGGAACGAACATGAGCATGATGAGGGTCACTGAAAAACTGGAGCCCAAGCTCGGCATCCCGATCCTGGCCATCAATCCCACGATTTTCTGGCACGCACTGAGGGAGAACGGCTTCAAAAACCCCTTGGTCAAATCAGGACGCTTGCTGAGGGAATTTTAACTCGGCACTCATATCACTCAGAGGACACGTTCAGTAGCACATCACCCTTCTCCTTGTTCTCCGGGACCGCTGCGATCCGCTTCTCCAGATCAATAAACGACGAAACCCCAGCGCTAACCTCTGGCGTTATTTTTGGTACTTCCCGGTGAACTCTATGCTAAAGGCCTTGGCGGCATTCAGGGCTGTCTGCGCCATTTCCTTGGTGGCGCTTTCACCCGGGTAACGATACTCAACCGCATAGGCCACAAGTTTTTGAAAACTTGATCTGAAAGCTTCCCAGAGTGGATGAATGGGAAGTGTAAGATCCAGAAGGTGATTGAGATCATGTGTTCTGGAAAAATCCCGTCCAGTTTCACTAAGTGCCGCTTTCAGAAGTTTCTCCACACATTGCTGGGCATGAAAGCAGACCGCATCGTTATTGGGATCTTTCTTGGCACGCATTTCACGGCCGGCGGTTGCCAGATCAGCCGAGGCCTTCTCAATCCACTCAGCTGTGAGCGGATTCATAGAGCACCTGGCCGTTCATCACCACATTGCGGATAAAGGGATCTCCGAGGCTCAGGCGTTCCTCGAGCTTTTCTGGGCTACGGACAAGCAAATCGCAAGGGAAGGGGAGTCGGATGGATTCCCTTATTGCAGCTGCGCTCTTTGCGGCCGGTCCTTCGTGTGGCATCACAACCAGAAGATCGACATCGGAGTCTGCCCGCTGTGTCTGGCTTGCATGGGATCCAAAGAGGATAATGCGCTTGGGATGAAACTTTTCAGCCACCTCTGCCGCAACTTCTCGGATGTCTTTCAACGAAGCCATGCAGGAAAACTAATCCTCCAGACAGTTTCAGGCAAGCGTCTCGAAGCCATCACCCTCCAAGGCGGATGATTGAGCCCATCCCTTTGCCGGCACTTGCCGCCCGGCAAGCAGTGCCGCCCATGCTCGTGAACTTCCGCGCCGCTTCCCAGCGGCTTGGTTCATTCCCTTAAACCCTGTGAATCCTTCCCTGTCTCAGCCCCTAAAAGCCAACGGATCGGGCCTGAAACTTGCTCAAGATCGGTTGATGGGCCGCTCGATCTTCCGCGGGCAGATGATCGATGAAGAGGATGCCGTGGAGGTGGTCGACTTCATGCTGTGCTGCACGGGAGAGGAGGCCATCGGCCTCAAAATCGAGAAGACTTCCGTCAATGTCCTGGCAGACGATACGGACGCGGGCATGACGTTCCACCTCGTCGTAGATCCCCGGCATGCTAAGGCACCCCTCTGTTTCGAAGAGTTTCTCATCTCCCACGGGATGGATCTCGGGATTGATCATCACGAGCGGCATCAGCGACTCGACCTCCAGTTCCCGGCCGTCGATCCATGCCCTGCTGGGGCGATCTTCGAATGCTGGCATGACATCGATCACGGCAAGCTGAAGGGATCGGCCGACCTGATGCGCAGCCAAGCCGCAACCATCCTCCTCGTACATGGTGACGATCATCTCCTCGGCCAGCGTGCGGATGGAGTCATCGATCTTCTCCACCTTCTTTCCTTTGCTGCGTAGGGCGGGATGGCCGTACTTCACCACCTCAAGAGGTTTGATCTCTGGGGCTTTTGCTTTTTTTGGTCTGCTCATCGTCACGGCATCTCTGAGGTTCCTTACTTTCCTATTTCCCAAGTGGTTTGGCGACAGCAGGCACATTTTTCACGCCTGCCACCTGAAGTGCATCCAAAACGGTGACCACGGTCCCGAAGGGGGCCTCCTTGTCGGCCTGCATAGAGATGGAGCAGCCGGGATTGGCCCGTTGGACTTCCTTGATGGCGGCTGGGAGAGTGGCCGGGGTGACCGGCTTGTTATCGAGGGTGATTTGCTCCGGCCCCTTGATCTGGAGAAGGATGGCCTTCTTTGGCTCCGTGGTTGCCGTGGCTGCACTCTTCGACTCGGGGAGGTTGATCTGCAACTGGGGCAATTTCTCCCGGAAGGTTGTCGTAACGATAAAGAAAATGAGAAGAATCGCCAGAATATCGATTAGGGAGACAACCGTGATCGAGGGCATTTTTCTGCGCTTGGTGTAAAATCGCATAAGCAACTAGAGCATCTTGTTTTTAATCTGTCGCTGAAGAATAAACTGAATGATCAATATGGAACTCAAGAACTCAGGAACTCAGGAGGCAACGGATGCGAAGCAACGGCCAGGCAAGCAAAGAAAATTTAGAATGGATGAAGGGCCAGGAACTGCGATGAGGGTTGATCGAGGAACCCCATATTCAAGTGATCTTGCTAGGGGAGATTTTATTCAAATCCAGCTCCATTCTATAGAGTCAAGGAGTTTGTTTTCCAATTCATTCCTGAGTTCTTGAGTTCCATATTCAATATCTTCTCTATTCTTTCACAGGAGGATGGGCTCTGTGGCTATAACCTCTGAGAACCCACTCAAAATAGCGGAGACCCCAAATTTGAGACAGAGCTCCTCCACCGGGCCGCTCCCCTTCAGGCGGAGTGATTCGAGGATTTGGGAATGACGCGCATTCACCGGCTGGACAGGTAGGAGCTTTTGTGATTAATAGTGTCTGCTTTGAGCGTACTGGATTCTCCGCCACCTGTCGATTGCAGATCCCGCGCAGCAGACGCCTCGAACTCTGCGTCAGCGTTCATTGAGTCGCAGGAGATAGCGTGCCTTGACATCTATCCCAAGTGACACACGCCTACTTTCGGCACTACCTTAATCTGGACATGATGCTTTTCCCGTTCCGGACCCTGAGTGGTAAAAAAAAGCGAAGATGCTCTGAATGGAGTTCTGGACAATCCCGATTCAGATCTAAAGTATCATGGAAACTTTTCTTACAGCGAGTTTCGCTTGAGTCTTTCGCGTCACGATATAAGTCCTATCGGCAATCTTAAACGCACAACAAAACACAAATAATATCATGAAACCAAAAGTCAGAACCAACATCACAAAAACCAAGCAGGAGGCAGGCGCAGCCGCCGCTCTTCTCGGCGCAAAGCTCATCCGTGAAGCCATCCGTAAAAACGGAAAAGCCAACATCATCGTGGCCACTGGGGCCTCACAGTTCGAGATGATCGAGCGGTTGATCAAAGAGCCGAAGATCGACTGGACGCGCGTCACCGCCTTCCACCTCGACGAATATGTCGGTATGCCAATCACACATCTGGCCTCGTTCCGCAAATATCTGTGGGAGCGCTTTGTGTCGCGGCTTCCCCTTCCTCTCGCCGCATTTCATTACATCAACGGCGAAGGTGACGCTCAGAAAGAGTGCCAGCGCGTGGGGGCGATCATCGCCAAGCACCCGATCGATGTCTGCTTTGCGGGAATCGGCGAGAACGGACACCTCGCCTTCAACGATCCTCCAGCCAACTTCAAAACTGCGGCCCCGTATCTCGTTGTCCACCTCGACGAGGCCTGCCGCAAGCAGCAGATGGGCGAGGGGTGGTTCAAGACTCTCGCGCAAGTTCCCAAGCAGGCGGTCTCCATGTCCATCCGTCAGATTATGAAGTCCAAAGTCATCATCTGCACGGTGCCGGACAAGCGCAAGGCGCAGGCTGTGAAGGACTGCCTCACAGGGAGCGTCACTCCCATGCACCCCTCTTCTATTCTCCAGCGCCACAAGGCGGCCTGGTGTTTTCTCGACGCCGGATCAGCCTCACTCCTCTAGACCATGCTCATCGAAAAATTCTCTCTCGGGGTCGGTGATCGGTTCGGGCGGGAGGGTGTCGCGCAGTTGGCCGCCTTGCAAAAAGCGGCCGATGCCGGCGTCGAAGTCATCCCGGTCTG
The DNA here is from genome assembly GCA_947466005.1 of Spartobacteria bacterium. GTDB lineage: Bacteria > Verrucomicrobiota > Verrucomicrobiia > Chthoniobacterales > UBA6821 > UBA6821. The sequence goes on from CANIBV010000055.1 coordinate 8,024, forward strand.
GAATAAGTCGAACCGCGAACACACGTTAATCAGCAGCACACCGGCCGATACCCGAAGCGCAGCAGACGCCGCGGTGAAGGCCACCGGATGGTCGTCTTCCTATTACTTGGATGCCGACCATATCGGGCTAAAAACCGTGGACCGGTTTCTTCCGCACTGCGATTTTTACACAATCGACGTTGCCGACTTTATTGGACAGGCGGCAGAACCTGCGGATGTTTCCGCCGTCCGGGATTCCCTCAGCCCGCTCATCGGGAGAAAATTTCCTGGACTCGGACAGGACCAACCCCTCGATGAGGACGCGTTGGAGGTTTTTCTGCGCGCCTACGCTCTGGCGATACGCGAGGCTGGGAAAATCTACCGCCACATCGAATCAGCACGGGGAAAAGACAACTTCATCGCGGAAGTCTCGACAGATGAAGCCGAGACGCCGCAGTCCCCGCTCGACCTGTTTCTTATTCTCGGGGCTCTGGCAGGCGAGGGTGTGCGCGTGCAGACGATTGCCCCGAAGTTTTCCGGACGGTTCAACAAGGGCGTGGATTATGTTGGAAGCGTCGAGCAGTTTGCGCTCGAGTTCGAGCGCGACCTCGCGGCCATCCGTGTGGCGGTCGCAGAATTCGGGCTGCCGGAAAACCTTAAAATTAGCGTGCATTCGGGCAGCGACAAATTCTCGCTCTACTCCCCTATGCGTAAGCTCCTGGAACAATACGGCGCGGGGATCCACCTCAAGACGGCCGGGACAACCTGGCTGGAAGAGGTCATCGGCCTGTCCCTCGCGGGAGGCCCCTGCCTTGATGTGGCCAAAGAAATTTACGCCAAAGCCTTCAGCCGGATTGACGAGCTGAGCCAGCCCTACGCCACGGTCATCGACATCAGGCGCGACCAACTCCCCGATCCAGCCGTTGTCTCAGGATGGGACGGCGTGGCCTTAGCTGCGGCATTGACCCATGTACCGTCGGACCCGCGATTCAATTCCTCTTTCCGGCAGCTCATCCATGTGAGTTTCAAAATCGCGGCGGAAATGGGACCTGCTTATCTGGAGGCCATTGACTCGGCCCACCGCACGATTGCCGCATGCGTGACGAATAATCTCTACGACCGCCATATCAAACCCCTCTTTATTGGTTGAAAACCAGCCTGTTTGATATCCAGGTCAACGGGTTTGCCGGGGTTGATTTCCAGCATCCCGACTTGTCCGCCGCCGATCTCAGGCGCGCGGTAGACGGCCTTGCCGCGCACGAGACCCGGAGTTTCTTTATGACGCTCATCACAGACGGGATCGGCTCATTATGCGCAAAGCTGCAAAATGCCGAACAGATCAGGGCTTCCGACCCCACCGTCGGCGAAGCTGTCTGCGGGTATCATATCGAGGGTCCATGGCTATCACCGGAGCGCGGATACTGTGGCGCCCATGACCCGCGGCACATGGGACTGCCGGACATCGCTGATTTCGACCGCTTGCAGAAGGCTGCCGGCGGCCACATCAAACTGCTGACCATGGCCCCGGAGCTGCCGGGCAGCGCGGATGCCATTCGGCATATAGTGAGCTCAGGCGTGCAGGTTTCCCTCGGCCACACCAACGCATCCGATGCAGATATCGACAAAGCCATTGCTGCGGGAGCGAAGTTTTGCACACACCTCGGAAACGGTGTTCCCTTAGAAATGCATCGTCACGACAACGTGACCCAGCGGCTCCTGGCCCGGGACGAGTTGACAGCATTTCTTATCCCGGACGGAATCCACCTGCCGCCATTCGTGTTGAAAAACTTCTTCCGGGCGAAACCGCGCGGAAAGGCATTATTTACGTCAGACTGCATGGCGGCTGCTGGAGCGCCATCGGGAATTTACCGCATCGCTCATCATGAACTTGAGGTTGGCGAGGATAGGGTGGTTCGTGCCCCCGGCACATCCGGTTTCGCTGGATCCGCGCTATCCCCTGACGAGGGAGTCAGGAATATCCAGCGCTGGCTGGATATCGAGGAAATGGAAGCGCGACGCCTGTTCTCGACCGCCATTGCCGATGCCTTTGGCCTTCCGGCTTTAAAATAACGAAGGAAAATATCTACCAGAGAAAACGTGCATAAAACGTGCATTGTTACGGTAGGACACCAGACTCCCATCGGCGAGACTTGGATGCTCGAAGACATCAGTGAACGCAAGTGCTGCAACGGTGCAGACGACTTCGTCACTCTGCCTGCCGAATCAAGGGGCCGATGCCTCTGCTTTGATGCTGCCGAGGAACCCCTTGAAGCATGCCTGCTCGGTCGAGCCTGAAGCCAGCCTGAAGCCCAAAACTGTTTCCGCAACTTTGCTCTGAGGCACCGACATGGAGACCGCCTCGCCATTCGCCGCGGTGAGTGGCTTTCCGTTGAGGA
>CANIBV010000056.1 GCA_947466005.1 Spartobacteria bacterium
GATCTGAACGACACGGACAACGTCGCCATACTTGTCCCCGAAGAACTGCAGGATGCCTTGCCTTCCCTTCACTTCCGGGAAGGGAAGCTCCCTCCAGCTCACCGTGGCGTTCTCAAGGATGCGCTCGTTGACGGATTGTTCCAGCTTGGAGAGTTGTTCCGGGCTGAGGGCTCCGCTACTGAAATCAAAGCTGAGTTTCTCCGGGCCGACGAAAGAGCCCTTCTGTGAAATCGTGTCACCCAGCACCTCACGAAGGGCCCAGTGGAGGAGGTGTGTCACGGTGTGGTGTCGCTCGATAGCGGAACGTCGTGGAGCTTCCAGCGTGAGGGTCACGGAGGTTCCAGGAATCGGGGCGATTTCACCCTCCGTCAGTTCGATGAAGTGGAGCCAGGTCTGTCCGTTCTTCTGCGTATCAGTGATGCGCCAGAGTAATCCGCCCGCATCGAGGGATCCTGTATCGCCAACCTGTCCGCCCATTTCCGCGTAGCAGACGGAGCGATCGAGAATGACGGCTGTGCGGTCCTTCACCCGAACGACCTCCAGAACCGAGGCGCCGTTTTCGCGGGATTCAAATCCGGAGAACTCGGTCGGCGTTGTGGTCTCAAGCGAGGAGACGCTGATGATCTCCCTCTTCTGGGCGGCTCGGGCGCGCTCGCGCTGCTGCTGCATGAGTAACTCGAAGCCGGCGTTATCCACGGAGAGGCCACGCTCGCGAGCCAGCAGTTCCGTCAGATCGAGAGGGAAGCCCTGCTCGTCGTAGAGACGGAAAGCGACTTCGCCGGAGATGCCTTCCGCCTTGATCGCCTCTACCTCGAAGAGGGCGAGACCCTTGTCGAGGGTCTTGTGGAAGGCCTCCTCCTCGCGGCGGAGCGTCTCGGTGATTAGCGCCTCCTTGGCGCGGACCTCCGGGAAGGCGTCTCCCATGACGCCGGCAAGGACCGGACTGAGCTTGTGAAGAAAGGGGGTGGTGAACCCCAGGGTGCGGCCGTAGCGGACCGCGCGGCGCAGGATGCGGCGGAGGACGTAGTGGCGTTCTGCATTACCTGGCTGGATGCCGTCGGCGATCGCAAATCCCAGCGTCCGCAGGTGATCGGCAATGACGCGGAAGGCGATGTCATCCTTCTCCTGATCCGTCACGGGGATCACGGCCCCGTCACCGGATGGCTGGGGTAGTGTCGATCCGTAAGTCCGTCCGCAAAGAGCGCCGATGGAGTCGAAGATCGGGCGGAACAGATCGGTCTCGTAGTTGGAGATCACGACATTACCGAATTCCTTGAACCCCCTGGTTCCCTGCATGACGGAGCAGACGCGTTCAAAGCCCATTCCAGTATCGACGTGGCAGGCGGGGAGGGGAACGAAGCTGCCGTCCGGATTGGCATTGAACTGGATGAACACGAGGTTCCAGATCTCGATGCACTCGGCACTTCCCTTGTTGACCAGCGCACCTTTGGTGTCGCCGTAGGGTGTCAGATCGATATGCAACTCGGAGCAGGGCCCACATGGGCCGGTCTCGCCCATCATCCAGAAGTTGTCCTTCTTGTTGCCAAGCACGACATGTATCGCGGGATCGAGTCCCTTGGAGCGGAAGAGATCAGACCAGAGTGCGTGAGCCTCCTCGTCAAAGGTCGCGGGATCGCCTTCTGCGGGCTGATAAACCGTTGCGTAGAGGCGCTCTGCCGGAAACTTCCAGCGTTCGACAAGAAGCTCCCATGCCCAGGCGATGGCCTCCTTCTTGAAATAATCGCCGAAGGACCAGTTTCCCAGCATCTCGAAAAAGGTGTGGTGGTAGGTGTCGAGCCCCACATCCTCAAGGTCGTTATGCTTGCCGCCTGCGCGGATGCATTTCTGGGTGTCAGAGGCGCGCGGCGGCGTGTAGGGGCAGGGCGTCGTGCCGAGGAAGATCGGGACGAACTGGTTCATTCCCGCGTTCGTGAACAGCAGGTTTGGGGAGTCGGGCAGCAGACTGGAAGAGGAGACGATTGTGTGCTCCTTGCTGCGGAAAAACTCGAGGAAGGAACGTCGGATCTCGGTGGAAGTCATTTTGGGGACAAGGCTGCAGCGGTTGAGACTATTGGGCTGTTAGGAAAAACTGAGTGAAAGGGGGTAAATGTCCGTGGAACATAAAGTTTATCAGACGAGAAGGCAATTTGAAGCTCTCCCCCCTCGTCCCCCCGCTGTCGATTGTTCAACGCATCAGAGAGTCGCTTTTCGCCCACTCTAGAGAGCTTTCTGGAACAAGCATGAGATCGGGGGAGTTGCCTGCCCGGAGTGCCACGATACCATCCGTGGTGGTTCCAAAAGCGTATTCGGCAAGGATCATGTCCCCGGCTCCTTCCTCGGCTGTGTTCTCCGAGAGGTGAGCGATCAAGCGGATAACGCGGGGTTGGGTAAGTCCCCGTGCTTGAAGGTGATCAGGGGTTGCGGGCTCGAATCCCTGGGCCGTGATCGCCTGAACCTTCTCCAACCACTCTTTCACCTGTGTGCCGGCAAGAGTGCTTTTATCAGCACTGACTCCATCGATGCTGCGTTCCCAATCTTCGGATCCTTTCTTTCTTGAGAGGAATAGCGGAGGGAGGAAGCCCCCGCTTGGGCGAACTTCTATCCTATCGATGGAGTCATACTGGACTGAGGGGAGTTTTTTGGAGCGCAGGGCCAACGGAGTCATCTCAAGGAATGCCCCAATGCCCTTGATCACGCAGATATCTGGCCGGTTGCTACAGTGGGCGTAACGGCTTTGTGGGGAGTCCGGCACCTCGGAACCAATCGTGATCGTAACGGGAGGGGAGCCCCCCTCCTCATGAGTGGAAAAAATTCCTGACGGGGATTCCAAACCGCAGGAGGCTGGATCTGTTCCTGCAGGCATCCAGCGCTCGATCCTTGTGGAAAGCAACTCCCCGGCCCATGTGGAGATGGCTTGCTGATCTCCCTGCGTGGCTAGCGGACTGACAAGCTTCCATCCCTCCCGATTCTTTCTGAGGACGAGTTGCTGCAAGCTGTTCCCCTTTGAGAAGGTGATCTCTTCTAGGTGATTCGGCGCAAGCATCGTGAGACGAGGATCCCTGAAAGCCGAGGCAGGCCGGAAAGCCAGTCCGGCAATCTCCGAGGGGATTAGGTAGACTGATCCAGTCGACCCCAGTCGTGCATAGAGCTGGGCTGCGGTTGCTCCCGCGACGCCAAAGTTGATCGTTACGGTGTTGTCCGCCTCGATGGTGAGCGAACGCATAGGATTTATCAGGTCAAGGGCTTCCAGGCTGACGCTCCCCTTGAGTTCCGATGGGCGGAGGGTGTCGAGTGGTTTGATCCCCGAGGCGCACTGAAGCAGGGCGCGGATGACATCGGGATCAGCCCGATCTGCGGGAATCGAATCGATCATCCAGACCCCGCTTTGTTTTTTCAGGATCGTGCTCCCGCTTCCCTCGCGGATGATGATCCTGCTGGCTTGCACTGGATCAATGTCGATCAGGGACTCCCTCGTCGTGAGGGTGTGCGATTTACCCGAAAAAAGCAGGATGCCGGTCGCCAGCATCGCCAGAATCAGCAGCAGGAGAGTCCCCCTCCAACTCATGGTCTCCGCCTCCAGAGAACAAGGGCTCCCAGCAGTGCCGCACCCAGTGGAACCGCAAGCATGGTCCAGAGGGCCAGGAAGCGGATCTGTTGTTCGTCGAGGTTCAGGGTGAAGAACTCCTTGATCTTGGGAGTCGTCCCGGTGAGGTGTGTCCTGTCGGTGAGCGTATTGATCGCGCTCGAGAGGAAGTCGAGACCCGTTCCGGCGAGAAACTTATCCTTCAGGAACTCGCAGTTTCCCACCACGACCATTCGTGAGGCGCCGAGTGAAACGCGATCATCACGCACGCCTCCTAGGTCGGTCATGGCGGCAATGATCACCGGGAAAAAGTTATCCTTCACGGGATCAAAGGTCACCCCTTTGCCATCGGCATTGGCGTAGTTTGAGCAGCCGCGGAACCCGTGAATGGCGCGGATGAGGGGGCGGGTCTTTTCCGGTGCCTGGGGGTCAAAGTCGAGGGCGAGGGAGCAGGTGTTCCCGGCGAAGAGAATATTCAGCCCCACAAGGTGCCCTGTGATCTCCGATCCGCCGAAGAACTCGCCGGTCACATCGCGCAGGATTCCCATAGCGCCACCCAGACTGACCAAGCGAAGGACGCGATCATGGCGCGGCGTGATGCCCGCACTACTCAGGAGAGCATCCAGTCCCGGTGTCTCTCCGGTCGGATCCAGTAGAACCATCAGATGACCGCCCCTCTTCCAGTATGATTGCAGCGCCGTGAGTTCCTCTGCGGAGGGGTCAAAGTGGGCCCCCGCGATGGCCACCAGGGCTGCATCGTCAGGGATCACGGCATTCCCTCCCGCCAGATTAAGAGGGGCTACCGAAATATTCTGGCGCTTCAGGTTCTGACCGACGAGCTGCATCGGCGGCACACCGGGAAGCCCCTCGCCGTGACCTTGCAGGAAATAGGCTTTCTTGTTGGAGCCCGGTTCCACAAGGGCGATCAGCGCCGAGGTCAGGATGAGTTCGCCACGGAAGGCCACAAGGCGTGGTCGGTCACCGTACTGGGTGGGGGCGCTGTCGTACTCTCCCATCTCTGGAACGGGGATCACGGTGCTGCGTCCGGCATACTCGACGATCAGGACGTTCTCCTCCCCGGAGAATTTATATTCGGCCTGGATCTGACGTGCCCGCGCCGGCTCCCGCAGTGGATCCACGCTCTCGACCGTCATGTCACGGTAATGGTGCGCGTAGAACTGGTACTCGCGTAACAGTCCCATGATGTCGCCGTGAAGCTCGGAACCCGTCGCCATCGAAGAGGGGGAGAAGTAAACAATGACCCTCATCGGCGACTTGAGGTTCCACAGGGTGTTCTTGGACTGATGCGAGAGTTCGAATTTATGGGATCGGCTCAAGTCGTAGCGGCGGTAGTGCCCGAAGGACCAGGTGAGGACGCTTCCCGTCACCACTAGTGCCGCCGCGATCTGCAGGGCAACGCGCAAGCGAACGGCGCGAAGCGGAGCGGGGCGCTTGCCTGGCTCGGGGGAGGGGTTGCTGGGAGTGCGCGTGCTCATGCTTGTGGCTTGGTGAAGCTGGGCATTGAGTTACGAGCGCCAGCGGCGGGCCTGAAAGGACTGGAGTGTGAGGAAGAGGCAGAGAGCGGTCATCGCGAGATACCAGATGACAGGACGCGAGTCGAAGATCCCGCGTGAAAACTGCGTCATCTGATCGATCGGGGAGAACATGATCGTGATGCCCTGCATGAACGATCCGGTATGTCCCGCGAGAAAGGAGAGGAGTCCTGTCAGGAAAAACAGGGAGATCAGGGCAAAGGTCATCACGGCCGCCGTGATCTGGTGACGAGTCATCGAGGAGCAGAGGCAGCCCAGGGAGAGGTAGAACATACCCATGAGGAAGAGGAGGAAGTAGGAGCCAAAGTAGGCGCCCAGCGCACCGGCTGCGCTCAGGTGGGTCTGCCACCAGAAGATCGCAAAGTAGAGTCCCGTCGGCAGCCAGAGCACGCTGTAGAGGAAGAGCACGCCCAAGAACTTCGCCATCACGACCTGGGAGTCACGCACCGGCGCGGTCATGAGAGGCTCGATCGTCCCGCTCCGGTACTCCTCGGAGAAGAGGCGCATTGTCAGCAACGGGAAGAGCAGTAGAAAGGCGAACCAGAAGAAGATCGTGTTGAAGAACGACTCCACCACGGTGACCTCGGTTGGTCCGTGATTCAGCACGGTGACGCCGGCGTAGAAGTTGAATCCTGTGACCAGAAGGAGGAAAAACAGGATCACCCAGGCCATGGGTGTCTGGAAGGCCGAGGCGACCTCCCTCTTCCAAAGTGTCCATAAAATTCTCATGAGCGCGGATCCTCCGACAAGCTGACCTGTGCTGTTCCTCCTGTCACAAAAGACGTGAAGACCTCCTCAAGCGACGATTCTCTTGCCGAAAGTTCACGCAGCTTCCAAGCACGGCGCACTGCTTCCTCAAAGAGGACGGGGCGGGGGTCGCCCGCCGAGGGGATGATCTCATAGGTGGACCACTCCCCGGTGCGTCCCACCAGCGAAGCTGAGGCGACATGGGGAAGCTCCTGAAGTGCCTTGAGAGTAGCGCCGGCATCGGGAACCTGAACCTCCAACCGCACTACGCCGGAGAGGGAGAGGCCCGAGCTCTCGCGTAGCTCGGCAGGGGTGCCGGTCGCCACGATCTGACCCTTGTTTAGGATCAGCACACGGGAGCAGGTCATCTCGACTTCGCTCAGGATGTGGCTTGAAAGAAGAATTGTGTGACGGGTGGCCAGTCCCTTGATCAGGGAGCGCACCTCTCGGATCTGTCCCGGGTCGAGGCCGATCGTCGGCTCGTCGAGGATCAGAATATCTGGTTCATTGACCAGGGCATCGGCAAGGCCGACGCGCTGGCGATACCCCTTGGAGAGAGTCCCTATGATCTGCCGCTGGACATGGCCCAAATTGCAGAGTTGGAGCGCATCCTCGACCTTCTCGGCAATGCGACGGGAGCGGACCCCCTTCAGGGCGGCTCGGTAGGCTAAGTATTCCCCGACGCGCATCTCAGGGTAGAGGGGGACGTTCTCCGGCAGGTAGCCGATCCTGGAGCGCGCCTTGAGCGACTGACTGAAGATATTAAACCCCGCGATACTGACCTCACCCGCATCGGCTGGGAGGTAACCGCAGAGGATCTTCATGGTCGTGCTCTTCCCTGCGCCGTTGGGCCCTAAAAACCCAACGACCTCTCCCCGATCCACCGAAAACGACAGATCTCGCACGGCATCGGTGCTGCCGTAGCTTTTGGTGAGTCCTTTGACAGAGATCATGGGTGGCGAAAGAACGAGCAATCTAGCTGCAGGAGTGCGGTGGCGCAAGAATGGCGATTGGCGGCTTGCTCCATTGCGTTGATCTGTTATGAAGTGTTGTCTCTCTGTCCGGAACAAAAAAACTTTTGCGACGATACGGGATGAAACGACCTTTCATAAATCAATGAGCACATCTTTCACTGCCCGCTGGAACGAGGCGGCCATCGATGATAATTACGAAAAATGGCGCAAGGATGCGGCCTCCGTCTCCGCTGACTGGGCCTCCTTTTTCGAGGGATTCGAGCTTGGATACGCCCGCTATCAGAAAGCCGGGACCAAGCCTTCTCCCTCAACTTCCCCGAGCGCACCTTCCGGCTCATCCTCGGGAGTTTCGGCAACCCTTGAGAGCCGCGTCGAGGCCCTCATCTACACCTACCGTACGCTCGGCCACACCGCCTCGTTGCTCAACCCCCTCAGCGAGGAGATCCCTTATCAGCCCCTGCTTGAGCCCAAGGAATTCGGACTCACTGAGATGGATCTCGACGAGGCAGTCAGCTCCCGTTCTTTCCGCGACGGCGCTCCCCTCAAGCTCCGTGACATCATCGCGGAGCTGAAGTCGATCTACTGCGGCACCCTAGGTGTCGAGTACATGCACATCCAGAACCCTCACATCCGCCACTGGATTCGTGAGCGGGTCGAGGCTCGCGCATGGAAGGTCGATACCGCGACTTCTCACTTCAGAATCCTGCGCACCCTCCACAAGGCGGAGAGTTTCGAGAATTTCCTCCACACCACCTACGTCGGCAGCAAGCGCTTCTCCCTTGAGGGTGGTGAGTCGATGATGGTGGCACTTTCCGAGATCCTGCACCGTTGCCCCGGGCAGGGCATCAAGGAGATCATTCTCGGCATGTCCCACCGCGGCCGCCTGAACGTCCTCACCAACTTCCTGAAGAAGCCCTTCGCGATTCTCTTCAATGAGTTCAGCGACAAGTACGATCCCGACCTCGGTGATGCCAGTGGTGACGTGAAGTACCACCTCGGCTACCAGACGACTCGCCGCAATGAGGCGGGTGAGGAAGTCGAAGTCTATCTTGCGGCGAACCCCAGCCACCTTGAGGCCGTGGATCCCGTGGTGCTTGGCAAGGTCCGTGCCCGCCAGCGCATCCTGGATGACATCGTGGAGCGCAAGAAAGTCATCCCGGTGCTTATTCATGGAGACGCAGCCTTTCCTGGTCAGGGTATCGTGGCGGAGTGCTTCAATCTGTCACAGCTTCCCGGCTACAAGGTCGGCGGCACCATCCACCTCATCGTCAACAACCAAATCGGCTTCACGACACTTCCCGCCGACTCCCGTTCGACGCTCTATTGTACCGAGATTGCCAAGACCGTGGAGGCTCCCGTCTTCCATGTGAACGGGGATGACCCGATCGCCGTTGCCGAGGCCACCCGCATCGCGCTTGCTTTTCGGCAGGAGTTCGGCCGGGATGTTGTGGTCGATATCGTCTGCTATAGGCGCTACGGGCACAACGAGGGTGACGAACCGCTCTTCACCCAACCCGACCTCTACAAGGTCATCCGCTCCCACAAGCGCCCGAGCGAGGTATTCCTCAAGCGCGCCGAGGAGTTGGGCACGCTCACCCGCGAGGAGTTCGACGGCAGCTGGAAGAAATCCCAGTCCCAGCTCGAGGCGGCTCTGACCGAAATGAAGAAGGGAATCGTCACCGATGTGAAGGCCAACCAGAAGGCCTTCGTCGGATCGACCGCCGTCTTCCAGCCTCACTACTCGTTCACCCCGGTCAAGACCGCCATCTCCGAGAAGACGCTCAAGACCATCGTTGACGGCCTCACCACCGTCCCCTCCGACTTCCGTCTTCTACCGAAGATCCGAAAAAATATCCTGGAGCGAAGGCGCGAGGTATTCGAGAAGGGTGGCCCTTACGACTGGGCCTATGGCGAGGCGCTAGCCTTCGGCTCCCTCATGATTCAGGGGATACCGATCCGACTCTCCGGTCAGGACAGCCGCCGCGGCACGTTCAGCAACCGCCACGCAGTCTTCTATGACGAGGTGAATCGCGAGCGTTACATCCCGCTCATGCACCTGGCTCCCGACCAAGCCCGCTTCTGTGTCTACAACAGCCCCCTCTCCGAGGCCGCCGTTCTCGGCTTTGATTACGGTTACTCTATGGATTATCCCGACATGCTCTGCATGTGGGAGGCCCAGTTCGGCGACTTCGCCAACGGCGCCCAGGTCATCATCGACCAGTTCATCGCCGCCGGGGAGACCAAGTGGCTTCGCCCCAGCTCCTTGGTCTTGCTCCTGCCTCACGGGTACGAGGGACAAGGCCCCGAGCACTCCAGTGCACGACTCGAGCGGTTCCTTCAGCTCTGCGCCGACGAGAACATGGAGGTCTGCAACTTCACTACCCCGGCTCAGTATTTCCATGCGCTGCGCCGCCAGATGCTTCGCGACTTCCGCAAGCCGCTCATCGTCATGACGCCGAAGAGCCTCCTGCGCTCCGAGACGGCTGTCTCGACCGCAGAGGATTTTACCAAGGGTGAGTTCCACGAGATCCTGGAAGGGCCGAAGCCCGCTGACCCGTCCAAGGTCGAGCGCCTTATCCTCTGCACCGGCAAGATCTATTACGACCTCCAGGCGTACAGGGAAAAGAGCGAGAAGGGATGGAGCGACCGCAGTGCTCTCGTTCGCCTCGAGCAGATCTATCCGCTCAACGAAGAAAAGCTTCGCAAGATCACCGCTCCCTATGCCAACGCCAAGGAAGTCATCTGGTGCCAGGAAGAGCCCGAGAACATGGGAAGTTGGCACCATCTCCTGCCCAAGCTTATGAAGTTTTTCGGCCGCGCCATCAGCTACGCCGGTCGTCAGCCCGGTGCCAGCACGGCAGTTGGCACGACCGCTGCTCACAAGGCTGAGCAGGCCGCACTGATCGCGCAGGCTTATGTTGAATCTGTCTGAGCGAGAAAGTTTCCTTAATTAGTCATCCCAACACGTCCATCCTTCCTAACCGATCCCTATCATGAGCGTTGCAGTCACCGTACCCGCCGTTGGCGAATCCATCACCTCCGGAGTCATTTCCACATGGCATAAAAAAGACGGCGATCTGGTCGCTGTGGGCGACCTCCTCTTCACCCTCGACACCGACAAGGTCTCTTCCGAGGTGACCGCCCTTGAAGCCGGCGTGTTGAAGATCAAGGTGACCGAAGGCGCCGAGGTTCCGATCGGCTCCACTGTTGCCGAGATCGACACCGCGGCGGCGGCAGCTCCTGCCGCTCAAGGAAAGACTGAAGTCGCGGAAACCAAGAAGCCCCAGGCCAAGGCGGAAACTCCCGCACCCAAGGCCCCTGCTTCTTTCCAACAGTCCAACAGCCCAACAGTCCAACAGCCTGCGGCCCCCGCGCCTTGCGTCGTTCCCGAAGGCCGAGTGACCCGCCGCAAGCTCTCCCCCCTCC
>CANIBV010000057.1 GCA_947466005.1 Spartobacteria bacterium
CGATCTTGTCCTTGTAGGAGTGACAGCGCTCGAGTAATCCCATCGGCGTGACGGTGGAGAGGATCCAAGAGAGCTCAGGAATACAGGTGATATCGCTCTGGCGGAAGAGGCAGGCCTTCCGCGGATCGAGTCCGCAGGCCAGAAAGTCCAGCGCCACTTCGCGTGAGTTGCTGCGCAAGGCGGCAGGATCCCGCACCGTCGTCAGTGCGTGCAGATCGGCAATGAAGTAGAGCGCCTCGCCCTTCTCCTGAAGTTCGATGGCTGGCTTCATCATACCGAAGTAGTTGCCGAGGTGGGGAAGTCCTGTCGGCTGAATGCCTGAGAGAATGCGCATGCGGGGTAAAGTGAAAAGTGAAAGGTGGAAAAGTGATCCAAGCCCGGGCAGCGGGCCGTGTGAAAGATACCCTATAGCCTATTCCCCATCACCGATGCACTATCAATACACCAGCTTGCGATGGATCCAGATGCTCTGAAGAAGCCCCAGGGAGGCCATGGTGATGAGCAGGAAGGAGCCTCCGTAGCTGACAAGGGGGAGGGGAAGTCCGGTAATCGGGGTGACGGCTATCGTCATGCCGATGTTCATGAAGACATGGGTGAAGAGGAGCATCACGATACCGATGGCGAGGAGACGTCCCAACATATCCTGGGCCTGAGTAGCGATGTACAGTCCGGAGATGAGCAGGATGGCAAAGGCTGAGATCAGGAAAAAAGCGCCGATGAATCCGTGCTGTTCACCAAAGACGGAGTAGATGAAGTCGGTGTGCACGATGGTGCTGGGGAGGTAACCGAGTTCGTTGAGGGTATTGGGAGCCTTGAATCCCTTGCCCCAGAATCCGGCGCTGCCGATAGCATTGAGCGACTGGTTGATGGTCCAGCCGGCCCCCTGCGGGTCGAGCGAGGGATCGAGGAAGATGAGGATGCGGTCTTTTTGGTATGGCTTGAGGCCGAAATTCACGACTAGTGGCATGAAGGCAACGCCGGTGAGGATCATGGTGGCGAGGTAGCGAACCTGAACACCCGCCACAAAGAGCATGGCAAAGAGCACAGGGAGCCAGACCAGCGTGCCTCCGAGGTAGGGCTGAATGAGGATCAAGACACAGGGGATGGCGGTGATCCCGAGGCAAATTAGGATGCGCAGGGCTGGGTGCATCCCCTCGGAGTCGCTCAGGAAGAGAGCGAAGAGGAGCACTCCTGCAAAGATCGCCATCTGGGAGGGCTGGAAGTTTCCGAAGCCCAGGTTCAGCCAACTGCGGGCACCGAAGACTTTCACGCCGATGAAGAAAACCAGGATCAGCAGGATGACGCTGATGATGTAGAGGGGGAGGGCCCCGATCCGGACCCACTGGTAGTCATTGAAGGCGACTAGGAAGAAGACGGGAAAGCAGATCAGCATCCAGCGGATCTGGCTGGCCCAGAACGGTGTGTCGCGCATCCAGGTGGCGCTGTAGATGGCGTAGATGCCAAAGAAACTGAGCGCCAGCATGACGAGCAGGAGCGGTTTGTTCATTGCGCGGAACTTGCGCGCCATCATCAGGGTATTCATCAAAGTCAGTAGGGTTGCAGGCGGGGAACGGCTGCAAGCAGTTCGCGGGTGTAGGGGGCCTGGGGATTCTCCAGGACGTCGCGGGCCGGGCCCGACTCCACGATGCGTCCACGGTTCAGCACGAGGACGGAGTCGCTGATGTGCTCCACCACGGCGAGGTCGTGGGCGATGAAGAGGAGAGCAAGTCCCAACTCCTCCTGAAGATCCTGGAGGAGATTCACGATCTGAGCCTGTACGCTGACATCAAGAGCACTGACCGGCTCGTCACAGATCAGGAACTCGGGCTCTACGGCAAGAGCACGCGCGATGCCGATCCGTTGGCGCTGACCGCCGCTGAACTCATGGGGGTAGCGGCTCATCATCTCCGGTTTGAGTCCGACGCGCCTGAGCAGTGAGGCGACCCGATCGGCACGCTCGTTGGCAGAGAGTTTCGAGAAGTGAATTTCCAGCGCTTCTCCGATGATCATGCCGATGGTCATGCGCGGGTTAAGCGAGCCGAAAGGATCCTGGAAGATGTATTGGATCTGACGTCGAAGGGGGCGGAAGGCCTTCTCGCTTAGGGGGAGAATGGGACTTCCCTTCCAGAGAACCTCGCCCGAGGTGGCGGGGATGAGCTTCACGAGGGTACGGCCGATGGTTGTCTTGCCGCTGCCGCTTTCACCGACGAGTCCAACGGTTTTACCGGCGGGGACGATGAAGCTGACTCCATCCACGGCCTTGAATGATCCGGTCTGTCGGCGCATGAGCCCGGAGTGGATCGGAAAATGCACCTTTAGGTCGCGGACTTCGAGGAGAGGCGCCACCCCTTCGTCCGGAGTTGTCGATGCGGTGCGGGCGCTGGGAGCGGTAGACGCGGAGTTGCTCATTGGAGGCACCCCTTTTCCAGAACGGTGAGGATTTCGGCCTGACCCTTGGCTTCGAGCAGTCCGGAGAGTGTGGAAGGCTCGCGACAGATGCGCGAGATGGCACCGAGGATGCGGAGGTATTCGTTGTTCAGGGCTTCCGGAATAGCGGCGGCAATGACTAGATGAATCCGATGCTCCTGTCCGGGCAGGGCGATCCCCTCCTTGCTGCGCCCCAAGGTCAGGACAAGGGATGAAACGCTCTCTGTCCGGCTGTGGTGAAGGAACAGGATGGAGGGACTCTCCGCAAAGTAGTCGTTGGGTGAGTCGGCGAGGAGTGCGCTGCGGAGATTCTCCCAGTCACGGACCCGGGAATCACTACGAAGCGGAGAGAGGAGTTCTTCCAGTGCGTCGCGGTGATCATTGGCCTTCAGTTGAGAGTGGATGTCCTTGATCAGCAGGGAATCGGCTATGGTGCTCATGAATCAATCGGGAAAGTGCTTTTTTAGAGATTGCTTCCACTCCACTTGAGCTTCTGCCTCAGGATCTCAGGGAAGGTGGTGCCGGGCATCATGGCCAGAGGAAGTTTCTGCTGAGAGAGGCGGAGAGTAACGCGTTGGTTCGGCTTCAAGGCATGCGGTGTCCGTCCGTCAATGGTGACGAAGACATCATGAGTCTCCGCGGCTTTGATCACGACTTCGCTCGTCTCCGAGATGACGAGTGAACGGTTACTTAGGACATGTGGGCAGATGGGGGTTATGACCAGTGCCCGGCTATCCGGCATCAGGATCGGCCCACCTGCGGCCAGGGAGTAGGCGGTCGATCCCGTGGGTGTCGCCACAATGAGTCCGTCGGCATGATACTCGGTGAGGGGGACGCCCGCCACGGAAGCCTGAAGCTTCACCAACTGGGAGCGCTCTCCACGGCTGATGGTGACGTCGTTGAGGGCGCGTTCGAGGGGGGTGGTTCCTTCGGGGCCCGAGATCTCGACATCAAGGAGGCTGCGCTGACTCAAGAGATAGTTCCCACTCAGCACGGAGTCGATGGCTCGCAGATACTCATCCGACCCGAGGCAGGTCAGGAATCCGAGGGAGCCGATATTGATTCCAAAGATTGGCCGGATGTGCCCCCCAGAGCGGTGTAGGGCGCGCAGGATGCTCCCGTCGCCACCCATGACGAGGAGGATGTCGCAGCGTTCCGCCAAGGCAGCCTCATCCAATGGAGAATCGACGTCGATCAGTGCGGCTGTGGCCTTTTCCAGCAGATAGGGAGCACGGCGGCGGTCCAACTCCCCAGTGAGGGAACGTACGAGTGATGAGGCTCCCTCCTTTCCTACATGAGCGATGAGTCCGAGTGTCATTCCGTGATGGGGGCTGGAGGGGTGGATTCAACTGGAGGAATCTCCTCGTTGACTGCTTCGGGAAGAGGGGCGGTGGAGTCGCCGCGACGGAGCAGGGCGAGGAACTCAATGTTTCCCGAGGTGCCGGGGAGAGGAGACTCCATGACGCAGTCAAAGCGATGTCCTGCATTGGTCACCCAGAGGCGGATGGCATCGACGGCGCGTTGTCGGGCGACCGTATCGCGGACGATGCCACCCTTGCCGATATCCGCCCGTGAGAGTTCAAACTGGGGCTTGATCAGGACCACCATGACTCCCTCGGAGTTGAGTAACTCAAAGGCGGCGGGAAGAATCTTGGTCAATGAGATGAAGCTGAGGTCTCCGACGATGAGATCGAAGCGGCGCTCAAAATCAGTGGAGGTGAGGTAGCGTGCGTTGATCCCCTCGCGCACCTCGACCCTGGGATCCTGTCGCAGTGACCAGGCAAGCTGCCCCCTGCCCACATCGACCGCCGTCACGTGGGCTGCCCAGTGCTGCAGCAGGCAGTCGGTGAATCCACCGGTCGATGAGCCGAGATCGAGACACGAGAGGCCCATCGGATCGATGCCAAACCCAGTGAGAGCGCCCTCAAGCTTGTGCCCGCCACGGCCAACGTAACGGTCGCGGCCTGTGATGAGGATTTCTTTCTGGGGATTGACCTTGGTGCCGGGTTTGTCCGCGATCTGTCCGCCGACGGTAACCTGTCCTGCGAGGATGGCACGCTGTGCCTTTTCCCGGGAATCGAAATGCCCCGCCTCGTGGAGATGCTGGTCGAGTCGGAGACGGGTGACGGTGGTCTTCATGGCTTGGTCTCCCCGATACGGAGAATCTCCCAGGGTGATGTGATCAGATGGTCGGGATTCATGGCGGCGAGCGCCTCGGCCGAGTTGTACCCCCAGGTGACGGCGGCCATGCGCAGACCGATCTCCTTGGCCGCCTCAATATCCCGTGTCTCGTCGCCGATGTAGAGGACGCCCGGCGCGGTGACTTTCTCCTGCTTGAGGATTTTCTTCATTTCCCTCCCTTTGCCAAAGAGCTTCGAGGAGGTGCGGATAAAATTGAAGTAAGGAAGGTCGTGCCTGCGGAGGAAGGCCGAGACGTTGGCCTCGGAGTTAGAGGTCAGGATGCCGATCCTGTTTCCTCTTGCATAAAGCTCGGCAAGGACCTCTGGCATGCCGGCGATGGGATCGATCAGATCGATGCGCTCATGGAGGAGCTGCAGTCCGCGCTTGGCGATCATGGGGACGCACCAGCTCTTGATGCCGAGATGACGGATGAACTGACGGGTGCTCATGTTCCTGGCGTTCTCAAGCTCATCCTCTGGCAGTTCCTTGAACCCGAACTCCCGGGACATGTCGTTGAGGATGCCGTGGGCGACCGTTCTGGTGTCGGCAACGGTTCCATCGAAATCAAAAAGATACATTCCCTCGGACGGAGGCGGGATGAGGGAGGAGGGGTGCTTGGGCACGATCGACTCCCCGTCATTAGGATGTGGGGAGGAGTTCATTGCGTGACTGGATCTTGGAAATTCGCGGGAAGCGTGGGTCGGCTGTTAGCGGTTCCTCAGGCGAGGAGAGAGGCGAGTTCCGCCGGTAATTCCATCTCCCCCTTGTATTTGTGCTCCTCGGGCTCGAGTCCGAAATGCGCGCTCACGAGCTCCTGGATGCGTGCCATCTCGGAATCATCGAGGGGAGGGCAGTCGGATGTGGCCGCGAATTCCTTGATCTGCTCCGCGTCGTAGATATTGGGCAGGACGGAAAGCGTCCGGGGATCCTTCAGGAGCCAGAGCATGGCCGCCTGCCCCATCGTTCTGTCCGGTCGCTCCAGAAAGCGCAGTTGGTCGATTTTCTTGACGCCGTTGATGAGCCAGCTCCTTGGGCGGTGGTTGCGGTGGTCGTTGGGAGGGAAGACCGTATCGGCGGTATATTTCCCCTCAAGCATTCCCGAGGAGTGGGGAACGCGGATCAGGAACTTCGTCGGGGCACCCGTCACCTCGGCGGTCTTGTGCAGGCCGGAACCGACCTCCTGCTCGAGAAGGTTGTAAATATGCTGCACGACCTCGGGCTTCCGGCGGGCAATGGCGCTGGCTCCCTCTCCGAGCCATCCGATGGCAGGACCGAGTGCGATACCGCCGTGACGGACCTTCCCTTCGGACCGGAGATCCTCCATGACCTCCCAGAGGGCGTCGTCGTTGACCTGCTCTTCGCGGATGTTGTGAAGTTGGAGGATGTCGATGTGGTCGGTGCCGAGGCGTACGAGGGCCGCGTCCACAGCCTGACGGATTGCAGCAGGGCTGAAATTCTGAGGTATTTCCTTCTGCCCTCGTCGGCCGTCGCCATGGTTCACAAAATCATAGCCCACCTTGGTGGCGATCACGATCCGCTCGCGTTCGGCCCCGGGGAACGCCTTGGCGATGAGATCTTCGCTTCGTCCATTGCCGTAGGTATCGGCGGCGTCAAAGAGGTTGATCCCAAGATCAGCGGCAAGACGCATGAGTTTCACTGCGTCCTCGTCCGTGTAGGTGCCCCACCAACCGGTCGAGATGGTCCAGAGTCCAAAGCCAATTTCACTGATCTGCTGATCCGATCCCTGCAGGGTGCGATACTTCATAATCATGATAGGCTACCATCTGTGTGACTCCGAGTCCAAGCTCTCTGAGAGAACTCCGGAGTTGGAACGGAGTTTGCTTCCACAGAACTACTTTTAGATTGCCTAAACCAACCATCGATACGAAACCAAAAACCTGCCAAAGGCCTGGCGTCTCCGTAATTTGCCACTTTTCATGAACTCACCCGCCGAATTCCATTCCAGTATCGACACGTCCGTCTCAGGTCTCAAGGCACTCATTCAAAGTCAGCTCAAGTATACTCTGGCACGGGACCCCGCAACAGCCTCGAAGCGGGATTGGTGGCTGGCCACCTCCAAGGCCGTCCAATGTGTCGTCATCGAGCGCCTCATGTCCACCCAGACCAAGCACAGGGGTGATAACGTGAAGAGGCTCTATTACCTCTCCCTTGAGTTCCTGATGGGACGCCTCTACATCAACAGTTTCCACAGTGCCGGTGTGTATCAGAATATGGAGGAGGCCATCAGGGAACTCGGTCTCAACATCAACGAACTCCGAGAGGAGGAGTACGACATGGGCTTGGGCAATGGCGGTCTCGGACGTTTGGCGGCCTGTTTCCTGGATTCCTTGGCGACCCTGGATCTACCGGCGATCGGTTACGGCATCCATTACCAGTACGGACTCTTCAAGCAGGAGTTTCGCAACGGCTATCAAGTCGAGCTTCCTGACGACTGGATGAAGTACGGCACCCCCTGGGAGATCGTCCGCCCCGAGCACACCACCGAGATCGAGCTCTATGGTCAGGTGGAGAATATCTTCGACGACCTCGGTAATTATGTCTCCAAGTGGACTGACACCAAGAGGCTCATGGGAATTCCCTATGACATCCCGATTCCGGGTTATGGAACGACGACAGTCAACTTCCTCAGACTCTGGTCATCCAAAGCGGCGGAAGACTTCGACTTCGAGGCCTTCAACAGCGGCGGCTACGACGAGGCGGTGCGTGACAAAAACGCCAGCGAGACCATTTCCAAGGTTCTTTATCCGAACGACAAGAACGAGAGCGGCAAGGAACTTCGCCTTATCCAGCAGTATTTCTTTGTCGCCTGCTCGCTCAAGGACATCATTCGCCGGTTCCGCAGGAGTAACGACGATTGGAACGTGTTCCCGGAGAAGGTGACCATCCAGCTCAACGACACACATCCGGCCATCGCTGTGGTCGAACTCCAACGCCTTCTCCATGATGTTTACGGACTGCCTTGGAAGAAGGCCTGGGAGATCGTCACCCGGACCTTTGCCTATACGAATCACACGCTCCTGCCTGAGGCGCTCGAGAAATGGAGCATCGGGCTCTTTCAAAAAGTCCTTCCCCGCCACCTGCAGATCATTTTCGAGATCAACAAGTTCTTCCTCCGGGAAGTGGATGCCAAGTGGCCCGGCGACGTGGAGATGGTCAGGAAGCTTTCCCTCATCGAGGAGGGGAATCCCCAGATGGTCCGGATGGCGAACCTCTCGGTTGTCGGCAGCCATTCCGTGAATGGCGTGGCAGAGCTCCACACCCAACTCCTTAAGAGGGATCTCTTCCCCGAGTTTGACGCGCTCTACCCGGGAAAATTCAACAACAAGACCAACGGCATCACCCCGCGCCGCTGGCTTCTGGCCTGCAATCCACGTCTCAGCAAACTGATCACCTCCAAGATCGGCCGCGGTTGGGAGCGCAACCTCTACGATCTCCGGGGACTCGAGGCCTACGCCAAGGACCCCGAGTTCCAGAGGCAGTTCATGGAGGTGAAGCACGCGAACAAGGTGGATCTCGCACGCATCATCAAGCGTGAGTGCGATGTCGAGGTGGATCCCTCCGCACTCTTCGACGTCCAGATCAAGCGTCTGCACGAATACAAGCGCCAGCATCTCAATCTCCTGCACATCCTCGCCCTCTACCGCCGACTGCTCCAGAACCCCGAGCTCGATATCGTGCCCCGTGTCTTCATCTTCGGAGCCAAGGCTGCCCCGGGTTACGATCTGGCCAAGAACATCATCAAGGCGATCAACGCAGTCGGTGCCAAGATCAACGCGGATACGCGGATCAATGGCAAGTTGAAGGTCGTCTTCCTGCCGAACTACCGCGTCTCACTCGCCCAGAAGATCGTGCCGGCCGCCGATCTCTCCGAGCAGATCTCCACGGCAGGCAAGGAGGCCTCCGGAACCGGGAACATGAAGCTCTCTCTCAACGGAGCCCTCACCATCGGCACCCTGGACGGTGCCAATGTCGAGATCAAGGAGGAGGTCGGCGAAGAGAACATCTTCATCTGCGGCATGACCATCAAGGAGGTCGAGGCGCTCTGGAAGAAGGGCTATAATCCGCAGGATTTCCTCATGGCAGACGATGAGTTGAAGGCCGTGGTGGACTGGGTCGGATCGAACTACTTTACTCCTGATGAGCCTCACGGCGTCTTCAACATGTTGCGTGACAACCTCGTCTACAGCGATCCCTTCCTCTGCCTTCCTGACTTCCGCTCCTACAGCGATGCTCAGGAGAGGGTAGACGCTGCCTACCGAGACAAGGCCAGGTGGGCCGAGATGGCCATTCTCAACACCGCGAGGATGGGCAAATTCTCAAGCGATCGCACAATCGCCGAATACGCCCGCGACATCTGGCAGATTGACCCCGTCACGGTGTAGATCCCGATCCCAAATAATAAGACCCTTCGCCCCATGGTGATCATCGTCGGTGCAGGTCTGGCCGGATTGGCTTGTGCAACCCGTCTGGAGGAGGCGGGTGCCGACTGGTTGCTGCTCGAGGCCTCTCCGGGAGCAGGAGGACGTGTGGTCACGGAGATCACTCCCGAGGGATATCGGCTGGATCGTGGCTTTCAGGTTCTGCTGGATTCCTATCCCACGGCCCGTCGACTTCTCGATTGGGAGGCTTTACTACCCCGTTATTTCGAGAGCGGAGCCCTGATGGTCGATGATTCGGGATGGGAGCGGTTTCTGAATCCACTCCGGCATCCCGAATGGTTGCTGGCTGCTCCTCTCGCGAGCTCCTTTTCGCTCCGAGAAAAAATCACGCTCGCCGCCTACGCGGTCATGCAGTTTCCACGCTCTGAACGATCGCTTGCAGCGCGCGAATGCGGGAGAACCACGATGGAGGAGTTGGGGAGGCTTGGCCTTGATGGCCCGATTCTGGAGAAATTCCTGAGGCCGTTCTTCAGCGGCGTGTTTCTGGATCGCGCGCTCGGAACCGATGCCTCGATTTTCCGTCATGATCTCAAGAAGTTCGCCCTCGGCAGGGCTCTCCTCCCAGCCGGAGGAATGGGTGAGATCACAAGTCAGTTGGCGGCCAAACTCCCGTCTGAGCGCCAGCGCTACGGCGCCGCTGTGGTGAGACTAAAGCGTCAGGACGATCGCGTGACTGGCGTCGAGCTTTCCGGTGGCGAGGAAATCAGCTGTGACACGCTGGTGCTCGCCACGGATGAGGGGGCCTCACGTCGCTTGCTTGGCTTACCCATGGAGCAAGGGCGGGCTTGGATGGAAGTCTCGACCCTTTATTACACCGGTGAACGCCCTCTCTACGAGGGGGCCTTGCTAGTGCTCCCTAAAAGACTGAAGTTAGATGGAACGCTGCGGCTCGTCGCCCACTTCACCGATCTTACCAACACCGCACCCGAATACGCTCCTTCCGGGAAAAGGCTCCTCTCCGCCACGATTTTGACTCCGCCCGAGGGGGATATCGCTGCACGTGCGCAAGCTGAGATTACAGAATTGTTGCCGGACTTCGCTTATTGGAAGTTCCTGAAAGAGGTCAGAATCCGGCGCGCCCTTCCCTCCCAGGCTCCGGGCTTCCGGAGGGATCAGCCAGAGCGTCACCCGGCTCCCAATCTCTGGCTTGCAGGTGACCAG
>CANIBV010000058.1 GCA_947466005.1 Spartobacteria bacterium
TCGAGCGCTCCGGTCCGCGCGAAAGAATCTTCTTCGACCCCGCTAAAACGAAATGCGCAGTGGTCACCTGCGGGGGGCTCTGTCCGGGTATCAATGATGTGATCAGGGGGCTGGTCATGACCTTGACCTACTCCTACGGGGTCACAACCATCTACGGCATACCCTACGGCTACGAGGGATTTGTGGACCGGTACGAGCACCCGATTGTTAATCTCACTCCTAAATTCGTCAGCAACATCCACAATGATGGAGGGTCGGTGCTTGGGACATCCCGCGGGCCGCAGGCGCGAGAGGAGATCGTCGACAAACTCGTCCAGCTCGGTGTCGATATCCTATTCGTTATCGGCGGGGACGGCACCCTGAGGGGGGCGTCGGGTATCGTCGAGGAGATCTCACGAAGAGGCCTTGGGATCAGTGTCGTCGGAGTCCCCAAGACGATCGATAACGACCTTGAGTACATTGATAAAAGCTTCGGCTTCGAGACGGCTTTCGCCGAGGCGGTCCGCATCGTGCGTTGCGCTCACAGCGAGGCGAGAGGGCACGCCAACGGTGTCGGCCTGGTGAAGGTCATGGGTCGTGACTCGGGGTTCATCGCCGCGTATGCCGCCCTCGCCGAAAACTGCGTCAACTACGTCCTCATCCCCGAGGTGCCGACCCATCTCGAGGGAAGTAATGGTTTGCTTGCCCATTTGGAAAAGCGCCTCTCAGGCTGCGGTCACGCCGTCGTAGTGGTGGCGGAGGGAGCCGGCCAGCATCTCATGGAAAGCGAGCCTCCTGCCAAGGATGCCTCCGGGAATGAAAAGTTCAGCGATATCGGCCCCTTCCTCAAGAAGCAGATCGAGACGCACTTCAAGACCTCCGGTAAGGAGATCACGGTTAAATACATCGACCCCAGCTACATCATCCGGAGTGTGCCTGCCTCCCCTCAAGATGCCATTTATTGCCTCCGTTTGGCCCAACACGCCGTCCATGCGGCCATGGCCGGCAAGACGAACATGGTGGTCGGGCGATGGCATGGGCACCACGTCAATCTGCCGATCAGCGTCGTCACGGTGCGTCGCCGGAAGGTGAGCCTGCAGGGAGACCTCTGGCTTTCCGTTCTCGAGGCCACTGGTCAGCCCGCGCAGTTCGGATCCTAGCCCCGCCGTGATTGGGCCCGGATTTTTCAATGGAATCAGGGCTCTCCGCTATTTTGAGTGGGTTCTGGGAGGCGACAGCCGCAGAGCCCTTGCTCTTCTGGAAGAACAGAGAAGATATTGAATATGGAACTCAGGAACTCAGGAAATGAAGTGATGAATGAGTGCAGCTTCTCTCTGCATGTGCGGCCTGAATGACATGGTGGCTGGATCACCACAAGTGCCTTTTGCTACCCGTCTTTTTCCTGAGTTCTTGAGTTCCTGATTAATTCTTCAGTCATCTCTGCCCTTGGAAATGCTGACCCCCGCCGCAAGGGGCTCTTCCCTAGATAGCCTGGACCTCCTTGTTGAAGTACTTCCCCTTCAGCCAGAGCGCGACGGTCACGAGCGCGATCATGATGGGAACTTCCACCAGCGGTCCGATGACTGCGGCAAAGGCCGCGCCCGAATGGATTCCGAACACCGCAATCGCCACGGCAATTGCCAATTCAAAGTTGTTGCTGGCGGCCGTGAAGGAGAGCGTGCAGCAGCGTCTGTAATCAATACCCATGCGCCCCGTGATCAGGAAGGTGAGGAGGAACATGACGACGAAGTAGATCAGCAGCGGGATGGCAATCGTCACCACGTCCATCGGGATGGTGATGATGAGTTTTCCCTTCAGGCTGAACATCACCACGATGGTGAAGAGCAGGGAGATGAGGGTGATCTTGCCGATCTGGGGCACGAAGTTGCCGTGATACCACTCCTTGGACACGAACCTGAGCATGACCAGGCGTGTCAGCATTCCTGCCACGCAGGGAATTCCGAGGTAGATGGAGACACTTTTGGCAATCTGCGTGACGGTGACATTGACCTCGGAGGCCGGAAGCCCGAAGAGCGGAGGCAGTACCGTCAGGAACACGTAGGCGTACAGGCTGAAGAACAAAACCTGGAAGATGGCGTTGAAGGCCACCAGGCCCGCCGCATATTCCGTGGATCCCTTGGCTAAGTCGTTCCAGACGATGACCATGGCAATGCAAGGAGCCAGTCCGATCAGGATCAGTCCGGCCATGTATTCGGGCCTGTTCGGCACGAAGGTAATCGCCAAAAAGAACATAAACAGGGGTGCGATGATCCAGTTCATCAGGATGGATAATCCGAGGATTCTCTTATCCCTGAATACATCGGGAAGGTCTTCGTAACGGACCTTCGCAAATGGCGGATACATCATGAGGATCAATCCGATGGCGATGGGTATGTTGGTGGTGCCAACCTGGAAAGAGTTAATGAACCCCTCCACGCCGGGAATGAAATACCCGAGAGCGATTCCCGCCGCCATGGCGGCGAAGATCCAGACCGTCAGGTATCGGTCCAGAAAGCTGAGCTTCTTGGTCAGTGAACTCATACGGTTGCAGGTGCCTCCGAGTTATTGAGTAATGAAGTGCCGCGCTTCAGGCCTGCCGCATAGGCCTCAAAAACCAGGCGGATCTGATCGCGGACCCGGCGGAATGCTCCAGCGATCTCCTCTTCTGTGCCCGTGGCATGGGCGGGGTCATCGAATCCCCAGTGAAAGCGGTTCAGCTGACCCGGGAAGATGGGGCAGGCCTGATCGGCATTGCCACAGACCGTGATGACCATGTCGACGGGGCGGTTCAGAAACTCCTCGAGATGCTTGGAGTGATGTGACGAGATATCGATGCCGATCTCTTTCATCACCTCGATCGACTTGGGGTGAACGTAGCCGGCCGGTTTGGAGCCGGCGCTGGCGACTTCAATGAGTTCGCCGGCAGCGGCGCGTAGGATGCCTTCGGCAAGGTGGCTCCGGCAAGAGTTACCAGTGCAGAGGATGAGGACGAGTGGTTTCATGAGAAGAGTGAAAAGGTGAGAAGATGACAACGGGGGAGGCGAATCAGCAGCAACCGGGACCGCTGCAGCAGGAGCCCTCGTCGTTGCTTCCATCTTCCCTGGCTGGAGGGAGGCAAATCTCCTTGGCCAGGCAGTCGGTGTGCTTGGTGCCAAGATGGAAGAGCAGCACATCGGAGGAAGGAGCAATGGACTCGACAGGGAACTGCGAGATCAGGCCATCCTCGTATTCGATTTCCACAGGGAGATCGTCAGCACCGATAATGGATGCCGCGCGATCGATCACGAGTGCCAGTTTACCTGCCGTGAAGCGATGATCCACATCATCGGCCACCCAGGCCTGAAGGCTCAGCGTTGAGACCTTACGAACCGTTGCGCCGCAATCGAGGAAGGTCTTGTCCACACGTCCCACCTCGGTGATGTGTGCGTGAATCGGAATCATGCCGCCGTCAGGAAGCACGTACTGAAGATGGTGGTTAGGGTAGTGGTGGAGAGTTTCGAGGAGTTCGGATGTTTTCATGGGATAAGAGATTGGGTGATAGAATGATAGCGAAAAGCGGACAAGTGATCAGCAGGCGCAGGCACGGTGTGCCTCACGGGTCGTGCTGATCAGGTCGATGCATCGGAAGAAGTCGGCGAAGCAGGGGCAGGCGATCTGGTAATAGACATTCAGGCCGCGCTTTTCGCAGACAAGGAGGCCCGCCTTCTTCATCACCGACAAATGCTTCGAGAGGGTGGTCACATCGCATCCGGCCATAGCCGTGAGATCATTCACACACTGTTCTCCCCTCATCAGCGCTTCCATGACGAGCAATCGCGTCGGATGAGCCATCGCCTTCACGACAATGGAGCGATGAGCCGCGCTTCCTTTTAGCTTAACGAACTTATCAGTGTTTTCAGGCACGGGAGGCATCTACTTGGTAATATTGCCAAATAATCCACAGCAGTCAAGTGGGGGGTTCTACTCGGGCAACATCCCTATTGCAGGAGGGCAACCATTTCGCGCGTTGCTTGCTCCAATCCCACAAAGACGGCGCGGGAGACGATTGAGTGCCCGATGTTCAGCTCCACCAGCTTGGGGAGGGAGAGTATCGGGGCTACGTTCCCGTAGTTGAGCCCATGGCCGGCATTCACCTGGATGCCGGAATCGGAGGCAAGGCGGGCAGCCTTGACCAAACGGGCCAACTCCGCATCGCGAGCCGTTCCGGATGCCTCGGCATAAGCGCCGGTATGAAGTTCCACCACCGGAGTACGGAGTAAAGCGGCAGCGGCGATCTGAGCCGGCTCGGGGTCGATGAAAAGGCTGACGCGGATTCCGGCATCGCTCATCGCCTGGAGCGTTGACTCCAGGGTGGCACGATGGGTGATGCAGTCGAGTCCGCCCTCGGTCGTCACCTCCTCCCGGGATTCAGGAACCAGACAGACATCTGCAGGAAGGACTTTCAGCGCGATCGCCACGATCTCGGGGGAATTTCCCATCTCGAGGTTGAGCTTGGTCGCTATCGATTCCTTCAACCGGAAAATATCTCGATCCACGACATGGCGCCGATCCTGGCGCAGGTGGGCGGTGATGCCGACTGCGCCTCCTCGCTCGGCGGCAAGTGCCGCCTCCACGGGATCGGGCTCGACATTGATCGAGGTGGCGTTGCGGGCGTAGCGAGCCTGGCGCAGGGTGGCGACATGGTCGATGTTGACGCCGAGCAACGCTGACATTTCGGGGTGGTTAGTGCCTGAAGTGGCGTGTGCCGGTGCATACCATGGCGACGCCGCGATCGTTGGCGGCGGCGATCACCTCGGGGTCACGGACTGAACCGCCAGGCTGGATGGCTGCGGTGGCTCCGGCTTCGGCGGCCGCGATCAGGCCGTCTGGGAAGGGGAAGAAGGCGTCGCTGCAGACCACACTCCCCTTGAGCGAGAGACCAGCCTCACCGGCCTTCCAGACCGCAATGCGAGAGGAATCGACGCGCGACATCTGTCCCGCACCAATGCCGAGAGTGCGGTCCTTGCCGGCGTAGACGATGGCGTTGCTCTTCACGTGCTTCACGATCTTCCAGCCAAATTCCATCGCCTCGATCTCATCCTTGGTCGGGGGGCGGCTCGAGACGACGTGGTGTTCGATGCTTCGGACTCCTTCCTTGGCGCTGACATCGGCATCTTGGACGAGGAGGCCGCCGATGACGGAACGAATGTCACGGTCGGCGGCGGGAATCTCCTGAAGCAGTCGCATAAGACGGAGATTTTTCTTTTTCTGAAGGAGTGCACGGGCGTCGGCCGTGAACTCAGGGGCAATGATCACTTCGCTGAAGATCTCGGAAATGGCGCGGGCCAGAGCCTCGTCGACGGGGCGGTTTGCAATGATGATGCCACCAAAGGGGGCGGCACGATCCGTGGCGAAGGCCTTCTCCCAAGCCTCGGTGAGGTTCCCGTCGCTGCCGACGCTACCAACTCCACAGGGGTTGGTGTGCTTGAGGATGGCGACGGTCGGCTTGGAAAACTCGCTAATCAGGCGGGTCGCCGCCGTGATATCGAGGACGTTGTTGAAGGAAAGTTCCTTGCCGTGGAGCTTCTCGAAGTAGTCGAAGAAGTTGCCATACAGTTCGGCCTCCTGGTGAGGGTTCTCACCGTAGCGGAGACGTCCGGTGAGAGAAAACTCGAGGGAGATGGATTCACCGGGGGCGCTCTCGTTATCGAGGTAGGAACTGATGGCGCGATCGTAGGCGCCGGTGGTCGAGAAGGCCTTCACCGCAAGGCGGGCGCGAAGCTCGGGGGTCGTCGCGCCATTTCCTAGCCGCATGGCCTCGAGAATACGGGGGTAGTCGGAGGGATCGACGACGACGGTGACAGAGCGGTGGTTTTTGGATCCACTGCGGATCATGGATGGGCCGCCGATATCGATCTGTTCGATGGCCTCCTCAAGGGTGACGCCCTTCTTCGCAACGGTCTCTTCGAAGGGGTAAAGATTCACGCAGACCAGGTCGATCGGCAGGATGCCGTGTGCGGTAGCCTGGGCCTGATGCTTTTCGTCATCGCGGAGGAAGAGAAGGCCGCCGTGGACCTTCGGGATCAGGGTCTTCACGCGGCCATCCATCATTTCAGGGAAGCCGGTGTAGTCGGAGATTTCCCGGACGGGAATGCCGGCCGCGGCGATCGCCTTGGCTGTGCCGCCGGTGGAAAGGAGTTCGACACCGAATCCGGAGAGTCCGCGGGCGAAGTCTATGAGGCCGGTCTTGTCCGAGACCGAGAGGAGGGCGCGTTGGATTTTCATGCTGGAAATGTCGGGTGGGTCACGCCTCTTGGGAAGAATGGGTGAACTGTAGGCGGTAGAGATTGGAGTAAAGCTCGGAGGAGTTCAATAGTTCGGCATGGGTGCCGGTGGCAATGACCCGACCCTGATCCATGACGACGATCATGTCGCTGCCAAGTACCGTGGAAAGACGATGGGCGATGGCGATGACGGTGCGCCCCTTGGAGAGTTCTTCAAGGGCCGACTGGATCATCCTTTCAGATTCCGAGTCGAGGGCGGAGGTCGCCTCGTCGAGAAGAAGGATCGGGGCGCCCTTGAGGAGTGCGCGGGCGATAGCTAGGCGCTGCTGCTGACCGCCGGAGAGAAGACATCCCTTGTCCCCGACGACGGTCTCATAGCCCTGCGGTTGGGCCAGGATGAAGTCGTGGGCGTAGGCGAGGCGGGCGGCCTCCTCGATCTCGGCCTTGGTCGCGTCGAGGCGGCCGAAGCGGATGTTTTCGTAGATCGAATCGTGGAAGAGGAAGCTCTCCTGGGTAACGATGCCGATCTGCTCCCGGAGCGAGTCCAGGGTGAGGTCGCGAAGATCATGGCCGTCGACCATGACGCGTCCCTGCTGCGGATCGTAGAAACGGAGGAGGAGGGCGAGGATCGTGCTCTTGCCTGCGCCGCTGGCCCCCACCAGCGCGACCTTCTGGCCCGGTTGGATCACGAGGCTGATGCCAGTGACGGCATTCTCCTCATGACCCGGAGTGCCGTAGGAGAAGTTTACCCCTTCAAGAGAAAGGTGACCGCGCGCAGTACCCAGAGGACGGGCGCCGGGCAGGTCATGGATGGTCGGCCGGGTGGCGAGCAGATCCAGGATGCTCGTCGCGGCGCCGAGGCAGTTCTGAATGATCACATGCATTTTACTGATGTTCTTGATTGGATCGTAGAGCAGGAACATGCCGCCCAGCAGGGCGATGAAGCTCCCGACGCTGAGGTGTGCGAAATAGACGTAGAAGAGGGCCAGCGAGACTCCGAAGGCGGCGACGGTTTCGATCATTGGCTGCACGATGGCGCCGCTCTTGCTCGGGCTCATGCTGGCGCGGAACTGGTCCTCGCTCGATTTGTCGAAGAGTCGGAGCTGGAAAGTCTCACGGGCAAAGGACTTGATGACACGGATGCCCGCGAAGGACTCTTGAAGGATGACTGCCATGACGCCCGCTTCGTTCTGCATTGAGCGGGAGGCCTTGCGGACGCGGCGGCCATAGACGATCACCGGCACCAGGCAGGCGGGAAACAGAACGAGCGAAAAGAGGGTGAACTTCCAGTCGATATAGAGAAGCGCGATGATGGCGCCAAGAGCGGTCAGGGGTTGCTTTACCAGATCACCGACGATCGTGACCAGTGACTGCTGCGCAACCATCGTGTCGTTCAGAACGCGGGAGAGGAGGCGGCCGGACTGCGATTTATTGAAGAAGTCGAGCGATTGACCCATCAGGTGGCCGAAGACGCGGCGGCGCATGTCGCGCAGTGCGCGGAGGCTGACCCAGGTCAGGCAGTAAACGTTTGCGTAGGAGAGGAGGCTTCGGAGGATCATCACCCCGGGGATCAGCAGTGCCATCCAAAGAAAGGCATCGATCTTGGGTCCCTCTCCGATGGTGGCTCCCTTCATGATGTCCGACTGGCTGAACTTTCCCTGGAATGCCGTGTCGCCGATCTTACGGATCAGCAGGAGCATGGAGCTGTTCACCGCGGCAAAGCCGATACCAGCAAGCAATCCGAGCACGATGCGCTTCTTATAGGGAGCCAGATAGGCAACGAGTTCCTGCAGCGGCCCCCAGCTCTCAGGAAGGAATCTGGAGAAGAAAAATCTCTGACCGTGCTTCTGGTGCGGGCGCGAATTCTGCAGTTGGGACATGAGTCGTCAACACTACACGGGGAACCGGACGGGTGAGAGAAAAAAACCGGCTTCGCCGCGAACCCAGACCCCGTAGAGATGGAGTATCTCCGGCCCGGCGGCCACCCAGAGGAGGGCGCCCAGAGCAAGGTAGGGGCCGAAGGGGATCCGGCCTCCCGATCGACCCCGTGTCGCCGCCATTATTGCAAGGCCGATCACGGCGCCGATCATCGATCCGGAAAAGAGGGAGAAGAGTGCCCCCTTCCATCCGAGGAAGGCCCCGATGCAGGCGAGAAACTTCACATCGCCGAATCCCATGGCCTCCCGTGGCAGGACCACCTCGCTCACCTCTGCCCGGACCGGCATGGCATCTTCCAGGTCACCGATCGTCCACTCCCTCGCACCATAGCTGAGGCCGGCACATCCGATCGTGAGGGTGCCTGACTCCAACCGCTCCCCATCGATTTCGAGCCACGCGCAGGAGGCCTCCACGCGGTCGCTCTCCCGATAGAAAAACTCAGCGAGAGGCATACTCTCCTCTCCCAACTTGAGGGACGGATCGGAATCGCTGCCCGTGATCTCAAATGCCATACTCTCCTTGGGCCGGATCCGGCGCCGTCCGAAGGCTAACTTACCCAGTTCCACCACTCCCCAGAGCAGAAAGTAGCCGACCGCAGCCCCCAGCGCTGAAAGAAGGAGTCCCTCCCACCAGGACGAGGCTCCCAGAAGTTGAGGAATCAGCGTGGCGCAGAGAAAACCCACGGCAGTCCCCCCTATGGTGATCTCGTCCGGAATGATCAGGTGGTCGAAATCAATGAAGGTCGCCCCCACCAGCAGGGAGAGGAGTATCCAGAGGATGGGGGCCAACGGCAGACCGAATCGCCCCCAGGCCAGCAGGTAGAGGCCGGCCGTGAGCAGTTCAACCAGCGGGTATCGGATCGCGATCGGCATGGCGCAACCGGAGCAGCGACCCCGGAGCAGAATCCAGCTGGCGACCGGGAGATTCTCATGCCAGGGGATCGTCTTTTCGCATCCGGGGCAGAACGAGCGCCGGGGATTGAGCAGCGAGATTCCGCGCGGCAGGCGGTGGATCACCGCATTCAGGAAGGAGCCGGTGATCAGTCCCAGCAGGCCGACTGCTATCCAGGAGAAAAAGGCGGCGGGCGGGTTGATCAAGGGTGGTAAGGAACGGGTCTTCGGGGCGATATGGTGGAGTACGCCTACTTCCTTGGAAGGCGTTCCTCGACGATCTCGCAGAGGACATGAAGAAGAAACTGCTGCGCCTCTTGGATCCGAGCCGTCTCGACGCCCGGGACAATCAGCTCGATGTCAGCGGCACCCTTGGTGAATCCCCCGCCTTTGCCAAGGAAGGCAATGGTCTTCACCCCATGGCGGCGGGCTTCCTCCAGGGCAGCAAGGATATTGCGCGATTTGCCGCTTGTCGTGATCACGATGAGGACATCGCCGGGTTTTCCAAAGGCGGCCACCTGCCTCGCAAAGACCTCGGTGAATTCATAGTCGTTGCCAATCGCGGTCAGGAGCCCTGCATCGACCGTGAAGGCCATGGCGGGATAGGGGCGCCGGTCCTCCTTGAAACGGCAGGTGAATTCGGTCGCCAGGTGAGCGCTGTCACTGGCGCTTCCACCGTTGCCGCAGAACATCAGCTTATTTCCAGCCAGTAAGGCATCTCCGGCAAGGGCGGCGGCCTGTTCCAAATCGGCCTGGAGAGGAGGCAGGGCGA
>CANIBV010000059.1 GCA_947466005.1 Spartobacteria bacterium
CATCAGAATGCCGCTGAATAAAATGAACCACCAGATTGTAAAAGAACTCTTTGTCTGCGGCATCATCTGGTCAATAGGAGGTGATTCCGTTGCATTAGCGCCTTAGACAACTTCTCCAGGGGCATCATGTGTTTGGTGGCATCACCTCATGCCGTCAATGCGGCGCGCTCGTTATCGAGCCCCCCCACCTTCTCCAGGAAGTCGTCATAGGTCCCGAGGTAGGGTGTGATTTTCCCAGAGTCCACATGGAGGACTTTGGTCGCCAGCTTCCGGATGAAGTGGACGTCGTGGCTGATGAAGACAAGCGTTCCCTCATAGGCTCCGAGTGCCATGATGAGTGACTCAACGGTGTGGATGTCGAGGTGGGTCGTCGGCTCGTCCATGAGGAGGAGGTTTGGCGGATCGACGAGGAACTTTACAAGGTTGAGGCGCGTCTTCTCGCCGCCGCTGAGCACGGAGGTCTTCTTGTAGATGTCATCCTTGCGGAAGAGGAAGGAACCAAGAATGCCTCGCGCGTCGTTCTCGGAGAGTTCACCGTTGGCGGCCTTGACCTCATCGAGGATCGACTTGTTTGGATCGAGTGTCGCGGCCCGGTGCTGACTGAAGTAGCCGATCTTGGCATTAGGTCCCTCGACGCGCTTTCCTTTCTGGAACTCAAGCTGGCCAGCGAGAATCTTGAGGAGCGTTGATTTGCCAGATCCGTTGGGGCCGACAAGGACCGTCCGCTCTTCGCGTTCGATTGTCAGATCGAGGCCGGAGTAGACGGGTCGCTCCCCGTAGGCCATATGAATCCCATCAAGGATCACGGCGCGTTGCCCGCCGCGGGGAGGCTGCGGGATCTGGAAGCGGAAGGGCTTACGGGGGGGGAGAGGCTTCTCGAGTTGGTCCATCCGCTCGATCTGCTTGAGCTTACTCATCGCCTGGGAGGCCTTGGAGGCGACCTGACGGAAGCGGTCGTAGAATTCGCGGAGAGAGGAGATCTCCTTCTGCTGGTTCTTATAGGCCGCATTCTGGCGCTCGTAGCGGGCTTCACGCTCCTCGAGGTAGGCGGTGTAGTTTCCGGAGTAGGAATGGAGGCGACTCTCCGAGATCTCGTACACGGTCTCGATGATCTCGTCCATAAACTGGCGGTCGTGGGAGATGAGCAGGACGGCGCCGGGATAGGTTTTCAGGTAGTTCTGCAGCCAGAGGAGTGAGACGAGATCGAGGTGGTTCGTCGGTTCATCGAGCAGGAGAAGGTCGGGCTCCATCACGAGCAATCGTGCCAGATGGGCGCGCATGACCCAGCCTCCGCTGAGTTCCTTGGCCTTGCGCTCGAAGTCCTCCTGCTTGTAACCGAGGCCCCCCAGGATCTTCTTTGCCTTGGCCTCGACCTTCGCGTCGCTGAGGGCGGCATGCTTCGCGGAGGCTTCGCTGTACTCGGGCGTGTCGATGGTGCCGGCCTGCTCCAGTTCATGGAGGCGCTTCTCCAAGGCGGGGAGTTCCCCGGCGCGGCCGGTCGCCACGTCGAGAACTGTCTCCTCGCCCGTTGCCTCTCCCTCCTGGGCAAGGTGGCCGATCATCGTCCACTCATCGCGCTCGATGGTTCCGGCATCGGGCTCATCCTTCTTCAGGAGAAGCGAAAAAAGGGTCGATTTTCCCGCGCCATTGGGGCCGACTAACGCGACACGCTCGCCGTAGTTAACCTGCATGTCGGCTTCCTCGAAGAGGGTGCGGCCGCCGAGGGTTTTCTTGAGTTTCTTGATAGTCAGCATGGGAGATAGGGAAGGATGAAACTTGAGACCTGAATGGAAATCAGGGATGGAAGATCGGCAATAGGGAAGATAAACTTGGAATGGGGTGCAGTTCGGCAATGGCTTTCTGACCTAACAGCCTAACACTCTTGAGTCTAAACGCCTGCAGGAATCGCTTGAAGCGATTCCTGCACTGCGGAAGCCACCATTTCCGGGGTGATTTCCTTCATGCAGCGAAAGTCGATGGGGCATTCACGCAGGAAGCAAGGGCTACACTCCACCTTGCGGCGGAGGACCTGATGGGGAGGGGTGGTCTTGCCGCCGAGATGCCCGGGCCCGGTAAGGGTCGGCTCGGTGGAGCCAAAAATCGCGACAACGGGTACGCCCAGGAGGTCGGCCAGATGCATGGTTCCGGTATCGTTGGTGAGGAGGAGGCTGAAGCCCTTCAGTTGCTGGATGAGCTCAGGCAGGGTGGTCTTGCCGCAGAGGTTCTCGACTTTGCCGGGGAAGCTCCCGGAAAGGTGTTCCCCCAAGGGGGCTTCCTTCGCCGTGCCGACGATGACCCAGGTGAGGTCGTGATCCCGCGAGATCTTCTCCATCACCATGCGGTAGCGCTGGATCAGCCAGCGTTTTGCCGGGCCGTATTCCGCTCCGGGGCAGAGGCCGATCCTGACCGGTCCGCTCGGGAGAGTGCGTGGCACGGGCGGTTGGGGCTCCGGAGCTCCGAGTAGTCTCACCATGGAGAGGAGTTCGTCGGCCTGATGCACGGTCGGGTGGAGTTGGCGCTTCAGGTGCATCCTCTGGTTGATGAGTCGCCCGCCCTTATGGATCTCCCTGCCGAGGCGGCGCGGTATACCCGCGAACCAGACCTCGAGGGCGCTGCGAACGGAATTTGGAAGCAGGAGGGCGACATCGTAAGGGGTATGGGAGGAGTTCGATGACTTGATGAGGCGGGCCACCTTCCAGGGGGAGGATTTTGCCGGAATCTCGATGATGGCGTCGACCTCGGGGAGTTCGCGCCAAAGAGGGGCCAGATTAGCCGGCGAGAGGATGGTAAGGCGAAGGTCGGGGCGCCCCGCCTTGATGGCGCGGAGGGAGGGTGCTGCCATGCAGGCGTCGCCGAGCCAGTTGGGGGACCGGACGAGAATGTTGAACGGCTGGAGATCCGAGGGGTTCGTCCCGGGAGGGAGATAGATGCCCCGCTTCACGTCGTTGAGCAGGAAGTTGGGGTGAGGGGTCTTCCAGCGGTTATGAACCCAGAACCAGTCGGAGGGGGAACGTCGGATCTCCTGTTCGAGGAGCGCATTCAGTTTCATCGCGATCTCTTCGGTGGTAAGGCCCTCGGTCGGGATCGGATCGCTGGTGTGCAGAACCCATCGGGCCAAGCCCACGGTTCTTACCGTGGCCTGAACAAGCAGGGAGCCGGTGCGCTGGGCGAGGCTTGCTGCCAGGGGTGAGGTGGAGGCGAGCTTGCCGAAGAGGGGCATCCAGATTCCGGCATTCCCCGCGTGCTGATCGGTCAGGACGCCGACAGCACCTCCCTCCTTGAGCATTGTCACGGCTGCCTGCATCTCCTTCTTTCGGTCGAAGGTGTGCACCCCGCGGCTGCGGCGATCCCCGTTGACCAGATCATCCATGAGGGGGTTGCGGAGGGCCTGATAAATGCAGCCCGCCGGTCGGGGCTGGATGGATTCCCCAATCTGAGCGTTGATCTCCCAGTTGCCTGAGTGGCTGAGGGCGATCACGGTTCCTTGATCGTCGGCCTTTTTCCCGATGACCCAGTCTATCCAGTTCTCTTCCTTCTCCATACTGAGTCTGGAGCGAAGCTGCTTCATGCTCATGGCCGGAATCTTGATGGAGCTGACGATGTTGGCTCCAAGGTTCAGGAAATGCTTCAGCGTGATGGAGGCGGCTTCGCGTTCCGAAAGGGTGGGGCCGAAGGCGATGCGGAGATTCTGTTTGGAGAGACGGCGGTAGCGGGGCAGAATCATCCAGACAAGTAGTCCGACCAGCTGACCCAGCACGAAACAAACCGTGATGGGCAGCAGTCGGATGAATGTCACAAGACACAGAGCCAGCAGATAAATCAGACGATCCATGAGCAAAATCGAAGGCAGCAACGATAACCGGGCCTCCGCGGCTTCGGAAGGGAAATTCCCCCCTGTTTTTTTACCCGGAGCAACGATCGGCATTTTGGGAAGCGGCCAACTCGGCCAGATGTCCGCCATGGCGGCCAAGAGCCTAGGCTATAAAGTGGCCGTCTACGATGAGTCGCCGGGTGGGCCGGCCTGCTCCTCTGCGGATCTGGTCTTCACTGCCCCCTTTGACGATCTCGCTGAGTTGGCCCGTTTTGCTGCCGCCGTCGATCTCGTGACTGTGGAGTTCGAGAACATACCGGTCGGCGCGCTGGAGTTCCTTGAGGTGAAGGTGCCCGTCCGCCCCTCGGCGACCGTGGTGCGCACCTGTCAGGATCGGGTGCTGGAGAAGGAGTTTCTCTCTGGAAACGGCTTTCCCGTCGTCCCCTTCCGGGTGATCACTTCCGCTGCCGAGCTTGCCTCCGGACTCTCGGCCCTGAACGCCCCGTCGATTCTTAAGACTGCCGCCCTTGGGTACGACGGGAAGGGGCAGATTTCGTTAACTCCCGGGGATGACGCCGAGGATGCCTGGGTGAGGCTTGGAGCCCCCCGAGCCGTACTCGAGCAGCGGATCGCTTTTGCCTCCGAAGTCTCTGTGATTTGCGCCCGGACACCCCGTGGTGAGACGCGCTGTTTTCCGGTGCAGACCAATGTCCATCATGGAGGCATCCTAGATGTCACATCCGTACCGGCCGAGGTTGAACCTGCCGTGGCCGACAAGGCTCAGGCAATCACTTCTGCCATCGCGGGGAAGCTGGGCGTGGTGGGTCTGATCACCGCAGAGTTCTTTGTGCTTCCAGCCAGTGAAAACGGGGGAGGGCTGATCGTGAACGAGCTCGCCCCGCGCCCGCATAACTCCGGCCATCACTCGATGGAGACCACGGTGACGAGTCAGTTCGCCCAGCACATCCGTGCCGTGTGCGGGTTGCCGCTCGGACCGGTGGAGCTCCGCTCCCCCGGCGTGATGATCAATCTGCTCGGTGATCTCTGGCAGGGAGGGGAGCCTGACTGGGAGCTTCTCCTGCGTGAGCCCCGCCTCTTCCTCCACCTTTACGGCAAGTGTGATCCGAAAGCCGGTCGCAAGATGGGGCACTTCACCCTGTTGGGGGAGACCCCGGATTCTATTCGCCGCCGTGCGCTCGAACTCAGGGATCAGATGATCCGCTCGTAACTTTTCATGCAAAAATTTGAACAGAGCGGCTTCCTGCTTGTCTGAAAGTCTGAGGCCGCGTATCGGGAACAGACATTTTTGAAACCAGCAACCATCATACAGAAAAATTGAAGCAGACTTTATGAATCCATCCGTCCAAGAACTCGATCGCCGTGTAGAAGAAGCCAGCACATGGGTGAAGCCCCTGACGCAGGAAATGGGTCGCGTCATCATCGGCCAACAGGGCCTCGTGCGCAGCCTTCTGATCGGCCTCCTCGGAAATGGCCACGTCTTGTTGGAAGGTGTCCCCGGCCTCGCCAAGACGCTCACCGTCCGCACGCTTTCCTCCTGCATCCATGCGGACTTCGCCCGCATTCAGTTCACGCCCGACCTGCTGCCTGCCGATCTCGTCGGCACCCTGATCTACAATCCCCGCGAGGGAGCCTTCAGCACCCGGAAGGGGCCGGTTTTCGCCAACCTGATCCTGGCCGATGAGATCAACCGCGCCCCCGCAAAGGTACAGAGCGCGCTGCTCGAGGCGATGCAGGAGCGTCAGGTCACGATTGGAGAGGAGACCTTCAAGCTGCCTGATCCCTTCCTGGTGCTTGCCACCCAGAACCCGCTTGAGCAGGAGGGGACCTACCCTCTTCCCGAGGCCCAGCTCGATCGCTTCATGCTCAAGGTGGTGGTCGGTTACCCGACCCGCAGCGAGGAGCGTTCGATCCTTGATTCGATGGCGACTTCGTCACCGCGCCTCTCCGTGGATCCCCTGGTCACCAAGGAGCAGATCCTGGAGGCCCGTAACGTGGTCAACGCCATCTACGTTGATGACCGAGTGAAGGACTACATCGTCGACCTTGTCTGGGCCACCCGTGAACCGGCCAACTACAACCTCAAACTGGATGGCCTGATCCGCTACGGAGCCTCGCCCCGCGCAACCATTTACCTCACGCTGGCCGCTAAAGCACACGCCTTCCTGAACGGCCGGGGCTACGTTACCCCGCATGATGTGAAGTCGATCGGTCTGGAGGTGCTGCGCCACCGCATCGCCGTTAGTTACGAGGCCGAGGCGGAGTCAATCTCTCCGGAGGAGATCGTGCGGCGCGTCTTTGAGGGGATGCCGGTTCCCTGAGTGTGAGACCAAGGGTATTGCCCTGACCTCCGTCAGAATATTCTGTAATGGCACCGATGAACGACACCCACGAGATCCTTCGCAAGATACGCCGCCTGGAGCTGCGTACGCGACGCCTTGTGGCGTCCTCCTTTGCCGGGCAGTACCAGAGTGTCTTCAAGGGGAGGGGGATGAACTTCGAGGAGGTCCGCCCCTATTCTCCAGGGGATGAGATCCGGGCAATCGACTGGAATGTGACCGCCCGCACCGGTGAGCCGTACATCAAGAAGTTCACGGAGGAGCGGGAGATGACGGTCATTATCATGCTGGATGTGAGTGCCTCCGGGAACTTCGGCAGCGTCGAGCAGAGCAAGAGGGAACTGGCTGCCGAGGTCTCCGCGATCCTGGCCTTCAGCGCCATTCACAACAACGACAAGGTCGGCCTGATTCTCTTCAGTGACCTGGTGGAGCTTTTCATCCCGCCGAAGAAAGGACGCCTCCATATCCTGCGCCTGATCCGGGAGATGATTTACTTTTCCCCCAAGGGACGCGGCACGGATCTGGCGGGTGCGCTCGAGTACATGAACAAGGTGGTGACACGCCGCGCGGTGGTCTTCCTTATTTCCGATTTCCTGACGGGTGATTTCACCCGCCCCCTGACCGTCTCCGCCAAGCGCCACGACATGGTGGCCCTGCCCATCGTCGATCCGGCGGAGGAGGCGCTCCCCGATGTCGGTGTGATCCTGCTGGAGGATCCCGAGACGGGAGAGCAGATCGAGGTGAACACCTCGAGCCGCCCCCTTTCCCGCGACTATGCCGAGCTGGCCACCCTCCGAAGCAAAGAACTCGGCACGCTCTTCGGTGCGCGCGGCGTCGATGTGGTGCCTCTTCGCACGGACAGCGATTATCTGCCGGTTCTGCGTAACTTCTTCGACCGTCGCGGGAGGAGGATGGCCGCATGACCAACACCAGTCAGTCGCCCGGAATCAGCTTCGGCCCCGGTGCGGGAGGAACAGGGGGCGCCATCGGAGCGCCCACTCCCGCCCCGATCCATGACATCGTCGGTCCCCTCCCGTTTTTCTCGGGGCCGCTCGGGATCATCGTGTTGGTCTTTCTGCTGGTGGCCGTCGCGGGCGGGTTGCTCTGGTGGTTCCTGGGTCGCAAGAAGGCCAAGGTGATCACCCCTCGCGAGGCTGCGCTGAATGCCCTCGCCCTGCTGCGAGGCTCCGTCTCGGAAGGGAACGACCATGATTTTGGCGTTGGTGTCTCCGATGTCATCCGCCGCTTTCTTGGGGAGGCGCTGGGGCTTGCGGCGCCGCGCCAGACGACCGAGGAGTTTCTAGGTTCCTTGCGAGGTTCCCTGAGGTTTGTCCCTGTCGAGCAGGAGGCGCTGGGAGAGTTCCTTCACCGTTCCGACTACCTGAAATTTGCCCAAGGGGCTGCGACCTCGGAGCAGCGGATCGCGCTGATCGAAGCCGCGGAATCCTTCGTGAGGAGCGGTGAGCGTCCGCCAGAACATTCTCCAGTTGAAGCCGAGCCCAAACTCCCGGTGGCACCCGCGATTTCCGGAAAGGAGGTCGCATGAGCTCTCTCCCGCTTGTGATTGGCGCCGGAACGAGTTTCTCGTTTTCGCACCCCTGGGTGCTCCTTTTCCTTCTGGTGCTACCACTGCTCGCCCTGCTGAGGGGAAAGATTGGAGGAACGCCGGGCATCCTCTTCTCCTCCACGAAGTTGGTCGTGGCGGTGGGAAAGAGGCGCCGTGCCCATGCCGGGGCTCTCCTTGCCTCGCTGGTCTACGCGGCGATGGCCTGCCTGATAGTTGCTCTTGCAAGGCCCCAACTTGGAAGGACATTCGAGCAGGTGCAGGCCAGCGGCGTGGACATCATGCTGGCGCTCGATGTTTCCGGATCGATGGCGGCGGAGGACTACACCATCGGCTCATCCCGAGCGAACCGTATCGATGTGGTGAAGAGGGTTACCCAGGAGTTCATCGAGGCGCGGCCCAATGATCGGATCGGCATCATTGCCTTTGCCGGGCGGCCTTATCTGGTCAGTCCGCTGACGCTCGATCACGACTGGCTGATCCGAAACCTCGACCGTGTGCAGATCGGTCTCGTGGAAGATGGCACGGCGATTGGTTCGGCGCTGGCCTCCGCCGTGGCGCGTCTCAAGGACCGCGATTCCAAGACCAAGATCATCGTTCTTCTG
This sequence comes from Spartobacteria bacterium, assembly GCA_947466005.1. Taxonomy (GTDB): domain Bacteria; phylum Verrucomicrobiota; class Verrucomicrobiia; order Chthoniobacterales; family UBA6821; genus UBA6821. The sequence continues at coordinate 8,338 of CANIBV010000059.1, forward strand.
ACCGACGGAGCCAATAACGCTGGCAAGGTGCTGCCCCTCACGGCTGCGGAGGCTGGCAAAGCGCTCGGGATCAAGATCTACACGATCGGCGCCGGCAGCCATGGCCCGGTGCCCGTTCCGATGAAGGATCCCTTTGGTCGCACGGTGTACCAGAAGGTGGTCTTCGACTTTGACGAGAAGCTTCTCGGCCAGATTGCCCAGTTGGCAGACGGCAAGTATTTCCGTGCTGCCGACACGCGCTCCATGGCCGACACATTCAAGGAAATCGACCGTCTGGAGAAAACCAAGATCGAGGTCGAGAAAACAGCCAACTACCACGACTATTTCCCCTGGTTCTTGGGCGCCGCCCTCCTTCTGATAGCGGCCGAAGCCCTGCTCTCGCAAACACTCTGGCGTAGCCTTCCCTGATCTGCCCCCAATGCACCCGTTCCTCCTGATTGCCCTCACTGACGGCCTGACGTTCGGTTCCCCCGCGTGGATCTGGGCGCTTCTGCTGCTGGGGCCCCTCGGGTGGTTTTTCATTGAGGCGAACCGAAAGCGCGGCGTGCTTCTTTCCAAGATTCTCGCCCCGCGGCTTCAGTCGCAACTTGCCGGCCGGGTGAGCCCGCTGAAACGAAACCTTCGGATGGTCTCCTTGTTGGCAGCCATTGCCTGCGTGATCCTGGGGCTGGCAAAGCCGCGCCTCGGCTACCGTGAGCTGGAAATCAAGTCGAAGGGGCGCGATGTCATCATCGCGATCGACACCTCTCGCAGCATGCTCTCGACCGACACGGTTCCGACGCGCCTGGGTCGCGCCAAGCTGATTGCCCAGGATCTCCTCACTCTGCTCAAGGGGGACCGTGTGGGTCTGATCGCCTTTGCAGGAAATGCTTTCCTTCAAGCACCGCTGACCCTCGACAAGGGGGCGGTTCTGACCTCCCTCGAGGATCTCGATACCAATACGATCCCCAAAGGGGGCACCGACATCGCCTCAGCCATCCGTATGGCGATGGAGGCCTTCGGCAAGGGGGAGGGAAGCAGTAGGGCTCTTGTCCTCATGACCGATGGAGAGGAGTTGGAAGCCAGTGCTGTTGCTGCGGCCAAGGAAGCCTCCGCCGCAGGAGTCAGGATCTTCACCATCGGCTTCGGATCTCCCGCCGGCTCGCTTATCCCCATCACCTCCGATTCGGGGCAACATGATTTCGTCCGGGATGATGGGGGTAGACCTGTGACCTCAAAGATGGATGCCTCGCGGTTGACTGAGGTGGCGAAAGAGACTGGGGGATTTTACCAACCCTACGGCCAAGACGCGGCCAAGATCATCTACGAGAAGGGGATTGTGCCGATCGAGGAGCAGGAGAGAGGCATGCTCAGTTCCCGCAAGCCGATCGAGCGCTATGCGTGGCCGGCTGGAGC
>CANIBV010000060.1 GCA_947466005.1 Spartobacteria bacterium
AGGAAGGCAGAGCCCGAGCACTCGAGGGATAGGCATAGAGGCCTCTTCTCAGGGAGAGGAGTTTGCCAGCGTCACACCATCTGGTGAGCTGGAGGGCAAGCTGGGCCGGTGACTCCGCAGGAAAGAGTTGCCGTAAGAACTCTGTCCTAAAATAAGGATAGGGTACTTTCCCATTAAACTCATTGTATCTCACACGTTCAATTTATCATTTACGATAAATTGAGCAAGCAAACTCTCACCCAAGGGCGTGATATCGCTCTAACACCTCATTGGGCTGTCCCATCATGTCGATTCGGGACTGGTGGATGAGTATGACTAGAAGATTGTAGATAGAAGTTGGGAGTTAGTAGATAATGAAAAGCTGAAGGGGAAATCAGTAAAAAGTTAAATGTTCGAAGGTGGAAAGGTAGCCGATGAAAATTGAAAGCTGAACGGGAAATCAGCCTATCTGGGCTTTGATTAAATGGATAAGTTCTTCGGCGTCCTTGCGTAGCTCGGGATAGTCTTCACCTACTTCTGAGAGGTCGTCGCCGGGGTAATGCTGTGCCCAGAACTGTTCTGTAAGTGACTGTGCAAGAGGTGCAAATCTTGAGAATCCTGGGTGGTGATCCAGACAGAGATCCAGAAGTCGGTTGAGATCGTGGATGCGCTCGAGCTTCCAATTTCGGGAAATCAGATATCCCTTGAGAAATCGTTCGAGGGATTCCTGAAGGAGCTCGACGGCAGAATAACAAACGCCCCTAGATAGGACGAGCGCATCAGCGCTTTGCAGTCGCTCTTCGGCAAGCAGGAACCAGTCGAGCGGGTTGTTTTCTCGGGTCTTCACAGGAGGGGCAGGCCCTTGGCCACGATGGTCTCGTAGAATCCAGCGGAAGTAGCAAGTCGTTGTTCATGCTCGGAAGGTGAGACGACAATGAGATCAAAAGGGAGCAGATGGCCTTGACGGGGCATGTTCCACCAGGCGTTGCGTATCTGCATGCGCTGGCGGAGGGATGATTGCTCTCCTTCTCTAACCACCAGAAGGTCTATGTCGCTGTCTGTATCAGGTGAGCCATAGGCATAGGATCCAAAGAGAATGATTCCCTGCGGAGTAAACTTCCTGACAAGTTCCTCCAGATAAGGGCGAAGGCGATCTGCTATCCTGTGAACGGGATACCGAGGATTGCAGAGGTTATCCTCCCTGATTGCAGGCTGAGGATGTTTCGCATTCATGATTCTACGCTAGTAAGAGGTGGTGCTTTGTGGAAGCGGGAAACGAAAGCTATGGAAGCTGTAAAAGGAGGGAAGGCTAAAGGATGAAAGGGGAGATGCCGAAGATTCAGTAATGGTATCGGGCCTGCGCCAGGAAGATGCGATGATCCGTCACTTTGTACACAAGGCGGTGTTCTTGGGTAATCCTCCGGGACCAGACTCCGCTTCCCAGATTCCGGAGTGGCTCGGGCTTTCCTATGCCCGCGAAGGGATCCCTCCTGATAGCCTCTACGAGATCAAGAATCTTACGAGCGGTCTTATGATCAGTGGAAACCCAGTAGCTCAGATCATCCAAGAAGTTCAGATCGATGATAATCTCCAGTTCCTGCCGACTCATCCTTTCCCTATCCAACGCGCGACCGCAGCTGGTCGGGGGTCATGCTTTCACCTTCGCCGACTTCACAGCGATGAAGGGCGGCTAGGAGCCTGCGGGCATTGGCAGGCGAACGCATCAGATGTACGGTTTCCTGCATCCCCTCCCACTCGTCCAGTGGCAGTAGGACGACTGATTCTGTTCCACGTCGAGAGATGACTACGGGCTCACGAGTTGCCACGGATCTGTCCCAGACTGTAGCAAGCTGTTCACGAGCTTCAGTGTAGGAAATTGTGGTCATGTAGAAGAGTTATTGTTGTACAGAAGTTCTGTCCAATGGATTTTTAAAACAAAGCTATTGAAAAGCTATTTCTTCCCAATCTTACAAGATCACCCCAGTGCGTGGTACTTCTGGAGAACCTCTTGGGGATCTCCGATCATCTCAATCCGAGATTGGTGGATCAGAATAGCCCTGTCGGCAAAACGTTCCATGGCTCCCGGATCGTGGGTGACTAGGATGATGGTCTTTCCCTCCTGCTTGTATTGCTCGAAGAGTGCGAAACATTTCTCCTGGAAGACAAAGTCGCCAACTGCCAGCACCTCATCCAGTAACATGATCGGCGCGTTAATCTGGGCTGTTACTGAGAAAGCCAGCTTCATGGACATGCCGCTTGAGTAGTGCTTCACCTGGAGCTCCATGAAGTTCTCAAGCTCTGCAAAGCGCACGATCTCCTCGTAGCGGGCATCAATCTCCGCTCTTGTGAGTCCTAGGATGGTGGCGCTCAGGTAGACATTCTCCCGACCGGTCAGTTCGGCATTGAAGCCCACCCCTAGCTCTAGCATCGGGGCGATACGGCCATGAATGGTGAACTCACTCCCTTTATCCGGCTTATAGATGCCGGCTAGGATCTTCAGTAATGTTGATTTCCCCGAGCCATTGCGGCCGATGATCCCGAAGAATTCCCCCTGCTGAATCTCAAAGCTGATGTCGTCAAGGGTTCGCTTAGCCTTTCGCTCGTTTCTCACACCTAACTTCATCAAACGCTCACGCAGCGTGCCCCTGCGCTCTTCGGGCAGGCGGAAGGTCTTGGAGAGGTTACGAACAGTTATGGCGGCGGGCATACAGCGGAGCGAGAATGCTAGGAGTTTAGACTGTTAGACTGTTAGGTCAGAGGACTGAAGCCGGGAGAAAAGTAAAAGGTGGAAAAGTGGAAAGGTAGCCGAGGAAGGATGCGAAGCAACAGCCGGGCAAGCATACCTGAAAGCGAAATCAGTAAAAAGTTAAAGGTTCGAAAGTGGGAAAGTCAGATGCCGCGATCCGTTTTATGCCAAGAATCCTATCATGTGGAGGGGGCATCGTCCCTCGGAGGGAGCTGTGTCAGGAGAAAGGATCACTTTGCGGTCGGCTTGGATCCCCTTGAACTGGGATCTGCCTTTCCCCCTCCCCCCGATTTCCAGGACGATCCTGCTACCCTGATGATCGATCAGGAAGTCCGGGGTCTTCTGTCCCGTCGTCGATTTGAGGTAGTGGATGTTGATCCCGGCATGTCTCATCGCCATGGCAAAGTAGTCCTCCCTCAGTCCACCGACCGCATCATCCAGGTTCCTGTAGAGGAGGCGAACGGGTGGCATGAGCAGGACTTTGGGTTCCTTGAGCACATTGGTTCCTGCGGGAAGGATGCGGCGCATCAAAAAGGCCTCCTCGAATGCCGTGGTGTATTGCTCGGCCTTGTACTTGGTGATGCCAAGATTGCCCGAGAGGGAGCTGTAGTTGATCCCATCCACCTGTGATCTGCCGACAAAGGTGAGGAGTTTTTCCAGGATAGGAAGCTCGTCGGTGCGGAGCCGGAGGGTGGCAGGTATGTCCCTGAGGATGATCTTGGTGATAGTGCCCTGCAGCAGGGGCATGGGATCGGGCTCTTCCAGGGAGAAGGGGAGTAGTCCTCCGGTAAGGTAGTCCTTAAAATGACGTTCCGTCCTGAGGTGCGCTGGCTCGAATTTCCCCAGCAGCAGTTCATCGAGAGTGAGCCTGTTGAGCTTCTCTCCATGGCGAAAGCCCATGTACTCGCGGAAGGAGAAGTACTCGAGGGGATGGAGCCGGACTCGGCGGGCAAGATCATGAGCTGATGCATGGACTGCCAAGGCGACCGAGCTGGTGAAGAGAACCCGCACCTCGGGAAGAAAATCGTGGATTTTCTTGAGGTCGCCCATGGCCTCCGGGAGGAAGTGGACTTCATCCAGCAGGAATCGACGGTAGCGGTATCGCTCGGCAAGTCCTTGGATGATCCCGAAGAGGTCGCTGCCATGCGGAAGTGTGTCAACGGAAAGATAGAATGTGTCCTTGTCCAGCGAGGCAATCTGCTTGAGGAGAACGGTCTTCCCTGCTCCCCGTGGTCCCACGATCCCGACCAAATGCCTGCCCTCTCCGGTGCGAAGTTGCTCGAATAATGAGCGGCGTATGCCAAGTCGCCCCCCTTCCTTGCTCGCAAGTTCATGAAGCTCTAAAAGATGGGAGTATTCTTTCAACTTGGAGATATTTTTGACAGAATGCATGCGATTCCGTCAAATTATTATTCAGGAATTAATCAAGAAGGGCGGGCTGGTAGGTCAGAAATGAAGGGGAGAGGCTGAAAGCTGAAGGCGAAATCAGCAAAAAGTTAAAGGTTCGAAGGTGGAAAAAGGTGGCCGAGGAAGGATGAAACCGGCCGTAACGGATGCGAAGCAACGGCCGGGCCTGCAAACCTGAAAGGGGAAGGTTGAAAGAGCTGAGTCGAGAGACGAGAGGTCGGGGGCTTGGAGTAAGGCTCAAATAATGGACTTCAGCGGATTCCAAACCTCCCGGAAGCCAAATCCCTTAAAATCTTTTTGGTTTATGGTGGCAAATCGATCCACTCCATGATGTTGGAGCGTGAATGCCAGACGTGCATCGATGATGTGTCTATAGCCGGCCTTGGTCAGAGCTGCATAGTCCCAAAGCTGCTTTGAAACAGCGGGGTCGTAATCAATGCACCTCCAGGATGGATTCTTCTTCAGCTCAAGACAGTAGGAAGCGGACTCTAGCGCGCTATAGGGTCTCGCAAAGACAACCGGGTTTCGGAGCAGCATGTAGAGCTCAACCAAAACGAGCTCGCAGAGGACAAACTCTTCGTCACTTTGATCCAATGATTCAAAGAAGGCTCGAGCCGCGCTATGCTGAGGCGAATCGGGATCGGCCGCATGAACAAAGAGGTTGGTATCTGCGGCGAGCATTTACTAATGATCCAGATGTCGTTTCTCAACCACAGCAACTTCGGAATGGATTTCTTCCGGGTTCATGAGATGCCCTCCGCTACCGCGTAAAACCGGCATGGTCCAGCCTCCCTTCTTGATCTCGGATTCGGGAATGGTTCGCACATAGGCTTCCATTCCACGCCTGATCAACTCTGCAACAGACCAGTCGCGGGCGCTTGCGATCCTCTTGATCTGGAGAAAGAGGGGCTCGGGGAGCTGAATCTGGGTTCTAGTCATGATATCAATGTAATGTAGGGCACACTTTGATGTCAATATGCAGTGTGATGATAGCTCTTGGGAAGGGGGGGGAATTGGAAAGGCCGACAGTGAAGGCTAAAGGCGAAACTACTGAGACGATGGGGGCTATTTCTTGAAGTAACGTACTCCTTTGACCCCCTCAAAATGAGCATCCTGCGTCCAAAGTAATGCCTCATGGCGCAGCGCCGTTGCGTAGATGATGCTGTCCGCCAAGGGAAAGGGAAGTCCAGCCGACTCCAGAGCCAAGGTGGCATCTAGTTCGATAACCTTCCCCAAACTCATCACACCAAATACTTGCGCAGCCATATCCTCACCTCTGTCTCTGAGAACTTTTTTGTAGACTTCGCAGATCGATATTACAGGAACAATGAGTCTGTCAGTATCCTCAATTGCCTCGGCGAAAAGTGCCGCACGATCTGTGCCAGCAAGATATTCCAGCCAAGCAGAGGAATCGACCACATTCACAGGCGATCTTCCTCTCTCTCAATGGTTGTATCCATACCCTTTAGGAATCCCCTCATGGACTTGGGCGAGCGCACAGGAATGAACTCCACGCGGTCGTCATGGTTGAAAACATGCAGGCGCATCCCAGGCTCCAAGCCCATCCGCTTGCGGATCTGACGGGGAATCACTACTTGAAACTTTGGAGAAACGGTTACGGTATTCATATCGATACCTAAATTGTATCCCGTTTATTCATCGATGCAAGTTTCGATACCTTGAGTCTCTTGTGATCTCTCATCCTAATTCCTAAAAGCTAACTCCTAAATATCTCTTCTAGTCGCTTCGCGACTAGAGATCCTCCACCATCTCGGCCTCTTTCCACTTAAAGACTAGTATGCCGAGGCAAAAGACGAGCAGGCTAACCACGAGGACATAGCAATATCCAGCTTTGGTCAGTCCACCGAGGCCAATCAAGACATAGCGGGAATACTCCAGAATGCCGCTCATCGGATTCAGAAACTCAAAGAAACGGTATTTCTCAGGCACATTGCTCATGGGATACATGACTGGGGTGAACCAGAATCCCAATTGGGTCACCACTTCCCACAGACTCAGGGTATCGCGCACCTTCACCACCACGATGCTAAGGATGAGTCCTAACCCCATGACTAGGAGGTAGAGGGCAACGACCAAGGGGATGAACCAAAGCATCCGAAGCGACCAGTCGACTCCATCGATGAGCGCAAAGGCCAGGAAAACGATCAGGTTGAAGAAAAAGCCGATGAAGGCACCTGAAACTGCTGCCATGACCAAAATGATTCTGGGTAGATAGACCTTTCGGATCATCTGGTAGTTCCCAATGAAGCCGTTCATTCCAGCCATGGTTCCGGAGACGAAGAAATCCCAGATGATGATTCCAAGCAGAAGGAAGAGTTTGTAGTGAGGGGCGTTCTGCTTCATCACCACCGTGAAGACGATGTAGAGAACGCCAAACATCGCAAGGGGCTTCAGAAGGGACCAGACGTAGCCTAAGATGCTGCCGTAATAGCGCATCTTGAAGTTGGTCCAGGTCAGCGTGGTGAAGAGACGCCACTGGTAGGCAAGGTCAGGAGACACGGAGGAAGAGGGAGGTGTTAGCTTTTTAGGCTTTAGGAAGCACAGTGAGGGAATAAGTAGCAGCAGTGATGAAAAAGTGAATCCAAGCTTAACCGAAGACAGAGTAGAGAATACATCTGATCCAGGTTGAAAGACGCGCCTTGAGGAGGCGGAAGCGGCATTGCGCTAAAGTAAGCGATGCCACCATCTCACGGGCACCCGGAAGGCGCTCAAACTGATCAAAATCGGATTGCTGTGTGGATGAGGAAACCGCTTTCCCGTGGATACGGAAGGCACACTGGGCTTCCGGAATGACGAAGCAATCTCCCTCACCCAAAAGCCTGAGCCACATTTCCAGATCGATGTAGTAGCGATGCTCTGCGGAAAATCCCCCAAGTGCTAAGACATCTCTCCTGCGAGCCATTACTGTCACGGGCTCTCCAATCAGATTGGCACGCTGGCGCAGAGAGGCCGCTGCCAGTGCACTGCCGGAATGAAGGCCAAGTTTCCAACCTCTGGGGCGCTTGAATAGCCGTCGCCCTCCTCCCGAAATGATCTCGCACCCACTCACGACCATGGAGGCGGTGGGATGGTCAAAAAGAGCTCGGGCCTGACTTGCAAGAGCCCCGGGATAGAGGAGATCATCCTGACCGATCACCTTGACAAAATCCCCCGTGGCCGCCTGCAAGCACGCATTCCAGTTGCCGGCCATACCACGACGACTTTCAGAACGGATCAGACGCCACTGATGTTCAGGGTGCCGACTGGCGAATGCTTCGGCAATATTCAGCGAGCCATCTGATGAGAGGTCATCTCCGACAATGATCTCGAGATGGATTCCAGTCTGCGTCACCACGGACTCAAGGGTCTCCTGAAGGTGCCTCTCTCCGTTGTAGGTCGGAATGCAGACGGAGACTTTCGGTAAGATCTCCATTATTGTCGGATGACTTCGGATCCGCAGTTCTCAGAACAAATGAAGAGGGGGCGCCCTTTCTGCTCAGTGAACATCCGGCCGATGTACTCCCCGATGATCCCAAGAAGGAGGAACTGAAGACTGGCGATGAATAGCACCACAACCATCAAACTGGTCCACCCCTGAGCAGTTCCTCCAAGGAGGTGTCCAATCACCACATAGAGGATGCCCAGAAAGCTCGCTAAGGCAAAACAGGCGGCCATGAGCATCGCAAGGCGAAGCGGACGAACGGAAAAGCTGGTGATGGCCGTTATGGCAAACCGAAGCATGGCCTTGAGGGGGTACTTACTCTCTCCTGCGAACCGTTCGGCGCGGTCATAGTCAACAGGCACTTGTTTAAAACCAACCCAGGCGAACATGCCGCGAAGGAATCGGTGACGCTCCGGCATGGAGTTCACTGCATCAATCACCTTACGATTTACCAACCTGAAATCCCCCGTATCCCTAGGGATCTCTATGTCGGACAGCCAATTAATAAAACGGTAGAATCCGAACGCAGTCACTAATTTGAAAAAACCCTCTCCGTCACGTGAAACCCTTCGCCCATAGGCCACATCGGCCCCCTCATCGAGCGCCTGCATCATTTTAGGAAGGAGTTCAGGTGGATCCTGAAGGTCGGCATCAATAATGAAAATGCGCTCTCCGGTAGCCGACTGGAGGCCCGCAGAAAGAGCAACCTGATGCCCGAAGTTCCGAGAGAGACGAATGCCTCGCACAGATGGGTTATTCAAACACGCCCCCTTGATTAGCCCCCAGGTGAGGTCGGTAGAACCGTCATCGATGAGAATGATCTCGTAGTCCCCCATGCTCTCCTTCGCTGTATTGGCTGCATTGATCACCCTTTCCAGAGTGGAGGGGAGGGATGCTTCCTCGTTAAAGCAGGGAATGACAACGGAAAGGGTGCTCAAAATAAATTAGATGAAACTCGAACTTGGAATTGTGAACGATGAATCAGTTGTACTTCTCACACTCAACAAAGTATGCAGCGGCCGCGTCCTTGGCGGCGATAATAGGAGCGATGCCGATCTGGATGGGCCAGTCGATGGCGAGATCAGGATCATCCCAACGAAGGGAGCGTTCAGTAGCAGGAGCGTAGGGAGCGGAAACCTTGTAGTGGAAGTCTGCGATGTCGCTCACGACGAGGAATCCGTGAGCGCAGCCCGGAGGCACCCAGAGACGCTCGTGAGCCTCCGAGGTCAGCATGTAGCCATCCCAGACACCATAAGTCGGTGAACTCTTCCGAAGATCAACCAGGACATCAAAAACAGTTCCCGAGGTGACCCAGACAAGCTTCCCCTGGGCGGCAGCACCAGCCTGATAGTGGAGACCCCTGAGGACATGTCGCGCGGAGCGGCTATGGTTGTCCTGCACAAAGTCGGCATCGATGCCGAGATCGCGGAATGTGTCGCGGTTCCATGACTCGAGGAAGAAGCCCCGGGCATCACCGAAGACCTTGGGCTTCAGAAGGAAAGCGTCGTGGATTTTAGTGGGGAATTTGGTCACAGGAGAGAGGCTATTAGCAGTTTAGACTGTAGACTTTTAGGTCAGAAAATAGACTGCAGTTAATTAGAATACAGAAAGTCTAGGATCGAGCGCAGAGAATCACCTCTTCCTACGCTTCAAGACTTCTCGGAGGTAGGTGCCGTAGCTGGATTTCCCAAGGTTCTCGATGGAGCGCTCGAAGGCGGCCTCATCCAGAAAGCCCATCTGGAGGCCGATCTCCTCGAGGCAGGAGATGCGGAGCCCCTGACGGTGCTGGATGACCTGCACAAACTGCGCTGCATCTAGGAGGGAGTCGTGGGTGCCGGTGTCGAGCCATGCCGTGCCACGGCCTAGCTTCTGGACGCGGAGTCGGCCCTGCTCCAGGTAGACGCGGTTCAGATCCGTGATCTCCAGTTCGCCGCGAACTGAAGGCTTCAGGCTGCGGGCCATCTCCACGACATCGGAGCTGTAGAAGTAGAGTCCGGGAACGGCGAAGTGGCTCTTGGGATGAGATGGCTTCTCCTCCAAGGAGATCGCCTGTCCCTTGGCATCAAACTCCACCACTCCATAGGCGGAGGGATCCGCCA
>CANIBV010000061.1 GCA_947466005.1 Spartobacteria bacterium
AGGCTGGGCTTCCCGAAGCCCTCGCCAAAGCCAAGGAACTGATCGCCACAGGGACGATCTAGAGCTTTTTCATCAGGAACTCAGGAAAGAGGGAAACTGAAGGGTATCGCGCAGAGGCGCGGAGGAGTTTTGAATGTGTACACTTGTGCCGAGGATTGTCTTTGAGAATCGGAGTAGAGAGGTGTGATTGATAATTCGGATTTTTCCCACGTATCATCCGCGTCATGAGAGTACGTGCCAGAGCGATTATCTTCCTAGTCGTTTGGATCGGCTGCGCGCTCGTCGTTCCCAGATATTTTGAGGGTTCCACTCGGACTTTTCTCGCGCTCGGACTGTGGCTTCTGGGTGGTGTCGTCCAGTTCTTCATCCTGCGCTGCCCTCATTGTCATCGCCTTGCGTTCGGCTCTCCAAGTGGTTTGGACTTCACCGGGATCGGCACAGCGTGCCGTCACTGCAAGCATACCTATTGATGGTCGGGTACCATTTTGTACGTCCTACGCCTAACGAGGCTCTGTAGTGAACCGACTCGGCTGAGCGATGGCATTACACACAAGAGGCTTGGAAGTTGGGATGCCGCGCTAGGCGGGCAAGTGAAGCCGTAGTTAGTCCTACGGCGACCGCAGACCAACACAACTTTCCGCCAAATACCGGGCCGAGGGAACGGCCGGGATAGACTACGCATCAGCGTAGCCCTTGAGGGCGCTACTCGCGGGAGCGAGAGCGTCAAATCGCGAGTCTTTAATTCTTGCTGTAGGAGGATTCGACCTTAGTCGCCACATCCCGGTACCCATAGTCGACTTCGTAGATCTGCTTGAAACAGTCAATCGACTTCTCCTTCTCCCCCATGGCGTCGTAGACGCCGCCAAGATTGTAGAGGAGATCCTTCTTCACGGAATCCATGGCGGCCAACTCGGAAACGGCGTCGGAGAGCGTCTTCGCCGCCAGGTCATTCATGTTGCGGGAGACGTAGCACTGACCGAGTTTTCCCATGGCCTTAAGTCGCACGCTGGGATTCATCCGGGCACGCTGGAAATGCCCGATGGCATCCTGATACTCAGCGGCATCCATCAGTGCTTCGCCGAGTTCAAAATGAGCCACCAGATCGGTGGGGTTGCGATCCACGCGCTCACGAGCCTCGGTGAGAATGAAAGTGGCTCGCTGTTTTTTGAGCTCCTCCATCTCCGTGCGATAACGGGGAGCCTCCGGGTCCTCGGGTGAAGACACCAGATACTCCTCGCGCGCCTTGTAAGCCACATCGATCTGCTTGAGTTGGAGATCGCTGACCTTGCGGGCAATGCTCTGGTCTGCTCCGCCTGAAAGCCCCAGCACGTAACGATACCACTCCAAGGCATTCTCCAGGTCCTCCTTCTGCTCGTAGAGCTCGGCAACCTTTCGCGATTTATCCAGACTCTGCGGCTCCAACTGAATGGCGGCGGAGAGTTCGGCGATCTGCTGGTCGATCATCTCACCGCTCTTCACGACGCGGTTCTGCTGCTCAAGTGACGTTGCCTCCTCCTTGTTCTTGATGAGGTCGCGGTAGCTGTCCGCCACTTCCCATCCGCCTGACTGCACCGATTGCGCAGCAGCGGAATCCTTGCTCCCCTTGATGGCGGCCATGTCGTTGGGACTCAGAACCAGGAGCTTGTTATAGATCTCCACTGCGCGGGAGGGATCACGGGGACGTCCGGTTTCATCCTGCTCCATGCAGAATTCGGCATAGCGCTTTAGTTGCTCCTTATCCTTGGGGTTGCCCTCAAGCACGGTGTCCATGGCAAAAAAGGCCAACTCCCTCATGGGTGGATCCCACTTCAGAGCCGCCTCTTTGAGGAGTGTATTGGCCTGAAGATTGAAGGGATCCTCAGCGCAAATCTCCTCTAATGCCGGCAGGAGTCCAATGAGATCATCCTTTCTCCTGAGGCCTGAGGCCTTCATCAGAGCGATGGAGGAACCTCCCCCAAAGCCGGAGAAGAATCCTTTTTTGGTGGCCTTGGATTTTTCGATCGCCGCCTTGCGTGCAAGCTTTCTGCCATCCAGGAAGTCAGGAGTCTTCAGGAGCAGTCCCTGACAAAGCTGGATCACATAGGCATAGTTTCTTTGCTCCATGGCACTCACAGCCTTGAGCCAAATCTGCTTCTGCTGTGGGGAGAGTTCTTTCTGTGTTTTCAAGGGGGATATGGAGATACCAGATTCGCTTTTCTTTCGCAAGGAGGGCGGATCAGGAAAGGAAGGAAGGCGAAACCCTCAGCGACGCAGTCAACGTTCCCCCCGCGCCGATTTTCTGAATTCCCCTCTTCTGCTCAAACGGCACCGGTGGATTGCTGTCAGGAAGCCCCCAGCAAGGCTCGACGCAAAGGAATGGATCCCCATTGCTCCAGAGTGTCAGGAAAGGGGCCTCGCTATAGTCACACTCGATGCGGTGACCCAGTGCGGAGGCCTCCAGGATAAAGCGGCGGTCCTCCACCCCCGCAAGGTCGAGCAGATAGGAACCCGGCAGAGCCTTCTTGGAGAATGGCATTTCCCCGCCGGCAAAATCGATCTCCTCGGTGGCACCATCCAGAAAGTCACCAGGGGCCATCTCCCTCCGGTACGTTCCGGGAGGAAGCAACAGACGGGCGCTCTCAAGAGATCCGACAGCAAATCCGGGATGCCAGCCAAAACTGAGCGCAACGGGATGATCCTCCTGGTTTTCAAATTCAAAGCGCATCCCCATCGCCCCATCCTTGAGAGAGAAGATGAGTCGCATCGCCACCTTGTAGGGATAGGCATCGGCAGGGATCTCGGGGGGATCCACGCCGTAAGTAAGCGTGCCGGCCTCCAGATCAACCACGGGCGGGGCAAAGCAGTGACTGCGGATAAAACCATGATTCCCCCCCTTGATCGGATGGCCCTCGTAAACCGATTCCTGCTTCCAGAGGCGGTGGACGAAGTAGCCCATGACGGTGGCATGATTATCCCAACCCGAGGCGGGCTTCTCCACTTCCCCGTCGCGCCAGAAGAATCCCTGCCAGGCGCCCGCTACATTCCTCAGGGCAAGACTCACCGGCTCAGCCCCGGTGCGGGCGATGATCAGTCGAATGCCACGGGAGGGATCTTCCAATTGATCAAGGGGGCCGGCGACGGAATCAAGGACATGATGAGTGAAGCTCATGACCCTGTTTCTATCCGATTCTCAAATGACTTCATACTTCATACTTCATACTTCATATTTCGTTCATGGCACCTGACCCGCTCCGCGACGAAGACCTGAAGGAGAGTTTCGCCCGTTCCTCCGGCCCTGGTGGCCAGCACGTCAACAAGGTCTCAACGGCCGTCACCCTGACCCACATCCCCTCGGGCCTATCGGTGACCGTCAGCGACTCGCGCAGTCAGAGCATGAACCGGGCCACCGCAAGGGAGAGACTCGCCGAAAAGATCACGTCTCTCCGTGAGGCACGCAGACTCAAAGCACGGGCTGAGGTCTCCAAAGCGCGCCGGCGCAAGGCCAAGCGCACCCCCTCGGAAAAGCGGAAACTCGTTGAGAGCAAGCGACGACGCTCCGATGTCAAAAAAGCTCGTGGTCGTGTCAGCGAATAAACTTTTCACTCCCGAATTCCGCTTTCATTCTCCCGCCCATGGATCTCCTTACCTGCGACCTGCCCGGCATTAAGAAACTCCGTAGCGGCAAGGTCCGTGAGGTCTTCGACCTCGGTGAGAACCTTCTTCTGGTTGCCACTGACCGAATCTCGGCCTTCGACTGCATCCTTCCCAATGCCATACCCGGCAAGGGTGCCGTCCTCAACGGACTCTCCACCTTCTGGTTCCACCGCCTCGACTTCGTCCCCAACCACATGATCGAGACCGAGGTCGCCGCTTTCCCTCCCGAACTCAAGCCCTACGCTGACATTCTCCGGGGCCGTTCCATGATCGCCAAGAAGGCGACCCCCCTCCCCGTCGAGTGCGTCGTGCGCGGTTATATCGCGGGCTCCGGTTGGAAAGAGTACCAGGAAAGCGGAACCGTCGGAGGGTATGCCGTGCCAGCAGGGCTCAAGCAGTGTGATCGCCTCCCCGAGGATCTCTTCACGCCGAGCACCAAGGCCGATGAGGGGCACGACGAGCCAATCACCTGGTCCGAGTGCCGCCAACTTCTCGGGGATGAAACCGCCCAGCGCGTCAGGCAGATGAGCCTAGATCTCTACCGTCACGGCCGGGCCTACGCGGCCTCCCGGGGCATCATCATTGCCGACACCAAGTTTGAATTCGGCATCCACAACGGGGAGATCATCCTCATCGACGAGTGCATGACCCCTGACTCTTCTCGTTTCTGGCCCGCCGACCAGTACAGGGCTGGAGGGAATCCCCCGAGCTTCGACAAGCAGTTCGTGCGCGACTGGCTTGAGAACTGCGGATGGAACAAGCAACCGCCCGCCCCGGAACTTCCGGCAGAGATCGTTGCCAAGACGGCCGAGAAGTACCATGAGGCATTGATCCGCCTGACCGCTCCCCATTCCTCAGCGAGCTGACCTTGCCATGAAGTATCTCATGGCGGTGGAATTTCGGATGGCGAGCAAGGCGGCCAAGCGCAGCTGTATTTTTGATACTGCAATCGCAGGCCAACGCTGCTGTACGCCGAAATAACCGGCCATGAAAGAGAGTGTGGATAGCTTTCTGCTTTATCTGGCGACCGAGCGGGGTCTCTCCACCAACTATCAACTCTCGACGCGCTCATCCCTTGAGCGCTTTGCAGCGTGGCTGAATGCCAAGGGAGACTTCTCACCAGGGGCAGTCACCCAGCTGATGCTCTCGGAGTTCCTGATTTCAGAAAAGAAACGGGGTCTCTCCGCCACCTCCATCAAGCTGGAGGCCGTGGCTCTTCGCATCTTCTTTCGCTTCCTCACGGCCCGTAGCTGCATCCCGGCTGATCCGGCCGAGAAGCTGCCACTGCCACGACTTCCACATACCCTTCCCCAGCCACTCTCCCAACCCGAAGCGGCGAAACTTGTGGCCGCTCCGGCGGGGGATACTCCGATGGAGATGCGCGACAGGGCTCTTCTCGAGCTTCTCTATGCCAGCGGCCTGCGCATTGCGGAAGCCTGCGGCGTGCGGCTCGAACACCTCGATGAGGAGGGGGGCGTCCTGAGGGTCACCGGCAAGGGGAACAAAACTCGCCTGGTGCCGGTCGGGAGAGCCGCACTGGAGGCACTCCGCATGTATCTCACTCAGGGGCGCCCCAAACTCCTCTCCCCGCGCTCCGGCGCCGAGATCTTCCTCTCGGTGCGCGGACACCCCCTCACTCCGGCCCGCATCTGGCAACTTGTCCGCTATTATGCCAAGCAGTCAGGGATCGAGGAAGCTGTCCATCCCCACCAACTTCGCCATTCCTTTGCCACACATCTGCTGGCCGGCGGCGCGGACCTTCGCATCATTCAGGAGATGCTTGGCCACGCCTCCATCGCCACTACGCAGATCTACACGCAAGTCGATCGCGGCCAACTCAAATCACTCCATCGAAAGTTCCATCCTAGGGGGTAAAAGAAGACGGATGTGGAATAATTTTACCTGAGTTGGATAGCCCGGCCGTTGCTTAGAATCCGTTACAGCTGAGTTGGAGATTTACACCCTCCCCCTTTTTGCGTGACAGGAAGGGCCTGAAACAGGCTTCTTATTGGGATGAGCAACGGACCCCTAGCAGGTAAAGTCGGCGTCGTATTCGGCGTCGCCAACAAACGCAGCATCGCATGGCACATTGCCAAAGCCTGGAAGCAGGCTGGAGCCACCCTCCTCTTCAACTATCAGGGAGAGCGACTCAAGGAGAACGTCGAGGAACTTGTCTCCGAGTTCGGCCCCGACACCTTCCTCCAGCCCTGCGATGTGGGAAGTGATGCAGAGATCGCAACTTTCTTCGGAAAGGTTCGAGAGAAGACCCCGAAGATCGACATGGTGCTCCATGCTGTTGCCTTCGCCCCCAAGGAGGCCCTTGAGGGTGATTTCCTCTCCACGACCCGTGAAGCCTACCTGAAGGCTCATGATATCAGCGCCTACTCGCTGGTAGCCCTTGCGCGTGAGGCATCTCCCCTCATGACGGAGGGTGGCAGCATCACGGCCATGAGCTACTACGGATCCGTCAAGGTTGTCCCTCACTACAACGTGATGGGCGTCGCCAAGGCATCCCTTGAAGCCAGCACCCGCTACCTCGCCTATGACCTCGGCACCAAGAAAATCCGCGTGAACTGTATCAGCGCCGGCCCAATGAACACGCTCGCAGCCCGCGGCGTCTCTGGCCTTGGCACCATGATCAAGCACTACGAGGAGCACGCCCCCCTCCGCCGCACCTGCACCGGCGAGGAACTTGGCCAGACTGGCGTCTTCCTCGCAAGCGACGGCGGCAGTGGCATCACCGGCCAGGTGATCTACGTCGATGGTGGCTACGAGATCATGGGGATGTAGGTTTGAAAAAACTGAAACCTAAAAGCTGAACGTTGAAATCTGAAAAGAAACAGAAGAGATCCAATAAACGTATTCCCTCCTCACCTCTTCAGGTTTCACGTTTCAAATCTCATCCTTCTCTCGAGCGGGATCTCCGCAAGTTGATTCCCCTCACCGCAGGGGTGATCACGGATCCCGAGCGCCTCGCCAAATTGGGCAAGGACAAGTGGTTCGCCGCAGCCCTCCCCGAGATTGCCGTAGCACCTGGCAACGCCAAAGAGGTTGCAGCAGTCCTTGGCTACGCCAACAAACTCAGCATTCCTGTCACTACTCGGGGGGCCGGCTACGGCTATGTCGGAGGGTGCGTCCCGGTACGTGGAGGCATCCTGATGAGCATGCACCGGATGAACCGCATCAAGGAAATCAACGACGCCGACTTCGTCGCCGTCGTGGAGCCCGCTGTCATTACGGGAGTCCTCCAGGAAGCCGCCCAGAAAAAAGGGCTCTTCTACCCACCAGATCCAGCCAGCCTCAAGGACTGCTCCATCGGAGGCAATATCGCCACCAATGCTGGCGGCCCCCGCTGCCTCAAATACGGCGTCACCCGCCCCTACATTCTGGGCCTGCAGGTAGCCTTGGCAGACGGCACACTCGTCCGAGTCGGAGGCCGGACTCACAAGAACAAGACCGGCTTTGATCTGGTCGGCATGTTTGTCGGCTCCGAAGGGATGCTCGGGGTGATCACCGAGGCTACACTGCGCCTCCTTCCCAACCCTCCGGCGCGTGCCACCCTCTCTGCAGGGTTTGCCTCCATGCGGGATGCGGCAGCCGCCGTTCAGGCGATCTTCAAGGCGGGATTCCTCCCCTGCGCCATGGAGGTTGCCGACAGCTTTACCCTGCAGTCGGCCCGCGACGCACATAAGGAAGTGAAAGGCACCTTCATCCCTCCGGGGAAGGCCCATCTCCTCATCGAGATCGACGGGCAGAAAGCCAGTGTCCTTGGTGAAGGAAAGGCTCTCAAGGCCCTCCTAGCTAGGAACAAGGCCTTGGGGGTGGAGTTTGCCACTTCCCCCGAGCGCTGCGACCGGATGTGGGCCCTGCGCAGGGCCTTCTCGGCATCGCTCAAGGCCACAGGCCTCACCAAACTGAACGAGGATATCGCCGTCCCGCGCGGCCGACTCGTCGACCTCATCGCTTTCGCGGAGAAACTGCAGAAAAAGACCGGCTTCCCCATTGCCTGCTTCGGTCATGCCGGAGACGGCAACATCCATGTGAATGTCATGGTCTCCAAGGAGCAGCAGGCCAAGCGTCCCAAGGAGATCGAGGGAGTGCTCGACTCCCTCTTTACCCAGGTCATCAAGTGGGGAGGAGCGATCACCGGAGAGCATGGCATCGGCCTCGCCAAGAAACGTTGGTGGAACGAGGCCACCTCGCCCGAACTCCGGGATCTTCATAAGAGGATCAAGAAAGCAGTCGATCCGAACGGTATCCTAAATCCGGGGAAGTTCGTCTGATCGGCTTGCTCTTTTGCCGCTCTCGCTCCCGCGAGTAGTGCCCTGACGGGCTTACGCTTCGCTTAGGGCGTCCTGATTAAATCGCATAGAGGCCATTGCGGAAAGAATGAGCCCCAGGCAAGACCCCAAGGGTATTGCCTCTGCTCTGCATGCCTTGAAAAACAATCAACTACTCCTCAGTGGCCATCATGGGATTTAATCAGCGGTTCCCTAGATATAAAAAAGGCTAACAGAAATTGGCCGTTCTGTCGCTTTGCGTGTGGAAGAAGCTATCGACTGTAGAGCTTTTTTTCGTGATCGAAAGAGTAATTCTTGCCTTTTGATAACTGGTAGCGCGTACGGGATTCGAACCCGTGCGCCAGCCTTGAGAGGGCTGTGTCCTAACCGACTAGACGAACGCGCCGTGAGAGCCATGCACTATGCTTTGCAACTTGGAGACTGGCAAGCAGAGAGATCATCTTTTAAGGTGATCCCATGATTCTCTATATCAAACGGGGCTGTCCTTGGTGCGTTTCCGCCGAGACGTGGCTTAAACAACACGCTGTGGCCTACACTCCACTCGATGTCCTCTCCGATCACGCTGCTTTTGACGAGATGCGAAGAATATCGGCTCAATCAAAGGCACCCGTCCTCGTCACGGACGATGGCCGGATTCTGGCGGATTTTGGTCCGGAGGAGCTGCCCGCATTTCTGAAGATGGGAAGCTAGCGAGCTGCTGCCTCGGATGCCTCCCTCAGGAGCTCCAGTGAGCGGAGGGCACGACCCGAGGAGATGCTCTCCCTTGCAAGGCCGACTGCCTCCGGAAGTGAAGATGTCATGCCGGCGACGTGAAGTGCCGCCGCCGCATTGAGGAGGATCATGTCGAGAGCGGCCCCATCCTCTTGATCAGAAAGGATGGATGAAATGCGTGAGGCATTCGCGAGAGCATCCCCGCCGAGGAGTCGCTCAGGAGTGTGCACTGGCTCAAATCCAAGGTCAGCCGGAGAAATCGTGAACTCCTCCAGTTCGTCGGGATCAGATCCCCGAACGGAGACCACGCGGGATGGACCGGTGATGGAGAGTTCGTCCACACCACCTCCATCGTGAAGTCCCTCGCCGTGAACCGCCCAAGCAGCATGTCGTCCCAGCAATCCCATGGCCTTGGCATAGAGGCTGAGCATTTCGGGCCGATTGATGCCGGTGAGCTGGAACTCTGGATAGGCGGGGTTGAGAAGTGGCCCCAGGAGGTTGAAGATGGTCATCTGCCCCTGTGCGGCAAGGGATCGCCGAAGAGGAGCAACTGCGGCCACGGTCGGATGGAAGTCGGGGGCGAGAAGAAAGACACACCCGGCTCTTTCCAGCACCTCACCAACAAGGGATGGCTTGAGGTGAAGGGAGATCCCAAGTGACTCAAGCACATCGGCGCTTCCAGAGCGGGAACTGACGGCTCGGTTCCCATGCTTGACGACACGTGCGCCCGCCCCTGCTGCCACGAACATGGCGGCGGTGGAGATATTCAAGAATCCCGCACGGTCACCGCCCGTCCCACAGAGTTCGAGAAGTGGGGTCTCGCCGCTGCGCCTGATCTCGGGACGCACTGCATCCCGGAGAAGGACTTTGGCAAATCCTGCCAGCTCTTCCGCTGTCTCTCCCCTCC
>CANIBV010000062.1 GCA_947466005.1 Spartobacteria bacterium
GGATGATGGGCATCAGGTGTCGAGTAGAGCTTGGGGTTCTTGATGAGGATCTTCATCACGATCAGTAGAAGCGCCGCCATGCAGAAGCCGATCACTGGTGAGATCAGCAGGGCCATGCCAATATCCTTGGCCTTGGCCCAGTTGACCCCGTCCCCCCAGTAGTGACTATTGCTCATCAGGGCATTGGCAACACCGACGCCGATGATCGAGCCGATCAGGGTGTGGGAACTTGAGGCGGGGAGACCGAGAAACCATGTTCCCAAGTTCCAGACGATGGCCGATACCAGCAGGGAGAACACCATTGCAAAACCGGCTGCCGAGCCGATGTGGATCACCAACTCGGCCGGGAGGAGGTTCACAATACTGAAGGCCACGGCACCGCTAGAGGTGAGGACTCCGAGAAAGTTGAAGAACCCAGACCAAATAACCGCTGGGACGGCAGGAAGCGTGTGGGTGTAGATGACCGTAGCCACCGCGTTGGCGGTGTCATGGAATCCGTTGACGAACTCAAAGGACAACGCAAGAAAGAGAGCAAGGCCAAGCAGGATCAATGTGCCCGCCGTGACTGCGGTGATATCGGCTAGGAAAAAGTGCATCTCTGGATTGGTGATTTCCTACTGAAATAAGAATCTGTCACAGTAAGGCCTCCTGACAGGCAATCTTTTTTGTTACAATTTTGCCATGGGCTTGGCATCTGGAGAGGGGTTGGGATCTAACTGAAGCGGTAGCTCATGGGCCAGTGGGGGCAAGGTTGCCGACTGTCGGATATCGCGTTCCGAGAGGCCGAGTTCCACCTTGAGTGACCCTTCGGGTTGGACCCATTGATTCTGCATGGGGTGCCAGTACAGGAGGGAGGCTTGGGGTAGGGGAATCACGATGGTACGTTTCTCCCCAGCCTTCAGTTCGACGCGTTGGAATCCCTTCAATTCCCTAAGTGGTCGAGGGGTGGATTCTTCCGGAAGGCCGAGGTAGAGTTGGACGACGGTGGCGCCGCTGCGGGTGCCGGTATTGGCGACCTCAGTTTTTACCTGATAGCCGTCACCATTCGGGGTGAGAGTAATTCCTGAAAGGGTGAAACTCGTGTAGCTCAGTCCATAGCCGAAGGGAAACAACGGCTCGCTGGCAGAGCGGTCGTAGCCGCGGTAGCCGTAGAAGATGCCTTCATGGTAGTCCACCACGGGCCACTCTTTCCCTTCCGGGAAAGTTCCCGGGTAATGGCGAAACGCGGGGTTCTCATCGATCGTTCTGTCGAAGGTGCAGGGAAGGTGACCCGAGGGATTCGCATCACCGAAGAGCACCGACGCGAGGGCTGTCCCCGCTTCCTGTCCGAGATACCATGTCTGAAGCACTGCAGGCACCTTGCCGATCCACGGGCGCATATCGACGCCAGCCCCGCCGCTCAAGACGACGATGGTTCGGGGATTCGCTTCGCAGACCTGCTTGATGAGAAGCTGCTGGCTGATCGGCAGGGCAAACCCCCGGTCGAAACCCTCTCCCTCGACCTCCGGTGTCAGGCCTACGCAGACCACGGCGGCATCTGCACTCTTGGCCGGGAACAATCCGGTCGCCTCCTCGGCCACGGGAATGATTTTCACGGAGACCCTGCCGCTCCCGCGCCCCACCTCGTGGGCGGTGATTTTCAGGGGAATGCGGCTCCCTTGTTCAAGCGTCATGACATAGCTGTCGGGATTACCAAGCTCGCGGTCTCCGAGCCGGATCTCGGGATGACCCTCAGCGATGAGTTCGTAGATCCCTCCCTGTGGAGCCTCTATTTCGGCATCCCAGGTGATCCGTGCCTCGCGACCCTTGGGGACATCCTCTGGTGGGAAGTTCTTTCCCCATGAGATCCTGATTGTCCGTTCCGTCGAGGTGGTGACCCTTGTGAAGTTGGGTTGGTTGATGCTCGTCATCTTCCTGATGCCGGTGATCCTCGGGGGGATGGGAGTCGGCTTTCCGTATTCGAGGAAGTCGAAGACCGAGAAGGGCTTCTTGGCCAGGATCGGCGCGTAGAAGACCTCCGTTCCCTCAGGCAGGGACTTACGGATCCCCTCCAGAAAACTGACTCGCCGGAACGGGGTGACACCTCCGCTGCCGCCGCCCACGGCCGGAGTGTCCTGGGCATTGGGCCCGTAGACGATCACCCGCTTGAGGTGGTTCTTATCGAGGGGGAGGAGCGAGGCATCATTCTTAAGGAGGACGATCGATTTGGTCGCCACATCCAGGGCCAGGTCCGCATTCTCCTTAGAATCAAGGGGGAGGTTTTCCTTGGGTTTCTTCGGATCCAAGAATCCCATCGAGACAGCCATCCTGAGGAGTCTTCCGACTGCCTGGTCGATCTGCTGCTCGCTCAGCGAGCCTCTCTCGAGCGCCTTAGTGACGCTCCCCTCGTTGACGCGGTAGTCCATTGGCATTTCGAGATCAAGCCCTCTGCCGATGGCATCCACCGAATCGGTCGCCCACCAGTCTGACATGACCACCCCCGGGAACTTCCACTCCGTCTTGAGCACCCCGTTCTGCAAAGCATCGTTGGAGGTGCTGGGGAATCCGTTGAGCTTATTGTAGGCGGACATCACCGACCACACACCTCCCTTCTCGACCGCTTTCTGGAACGGCTGCAAGTAGACCTCCCTTAGCGTCTGCTCACTCATCAGCGACTCGATTTCCATGCGCCTCCATTCGGTGTCGTTCCCGACGAAGTGCTTCACTGTCGCGACGACCCACTGGCTTTGCAGTCCGCGGATCCATTGCGCAGCCATCTCTCCCGTGAGGTAGGGATCCTCTCCGAAGTATTCGAAATTCCGCCCATTGAGCGGCGTGCGTGCGATATTCACGCCGGGCCCGAGTTGGATCTGAATGTCACGGGCGCGCGCTTCGCGACCGAGGGCTGCTCCGTAGTTGTATGCAAGCTTCGTATCCCAGGTCGCGGCGAGCGCAATACTGCTCGGGAAGGAACATGCGGGACCATGGGCCCTGACTCCCTGAGGGCCGTCCGCCATCACCAGCTTGGGAATGCCAAGTCGGGGAATGGCAACCGTCGACATCCCGTCAAAGCTGTCACCGGCCAGCAGTCGGATCTTCTCCGGCAGCGTCAATTGGGAGAGGAGGCTCTCGACCTTCTTTTCAACAACCTCTGGAGAATGCTTGGATGGGTAGGGAGAGTGAGGGGATTGGGGTGATGCCCCCGCCCTGAACAGGGTGAGGCAAATGACCAGGGTAACGAGAACCCAGGGGGGCCGATTCATGCCACGATCTGATCAATGATTGGGTGGCATGCCGCGTCGAAGGCCTTCACTTGGTCGAGGATCACCTCGGCCATCATCGGGTCGGTGCCGATGGCGCTTCCGTAGAAGAGATTTTTCCCCTGCAAGTGATGCGGATTGCTCTTGAAGACCTCTGACTGACTGGCGGCCGGCCCCACCTCCTCGCGGATCCCCAGAAGTACCGGGATGTCCTGGTAACTATGGAGTCCGTCGCTGATGAAGAAGGGGATCACCACCACATTCTGCTGCGTGGTCATGGTGGACCAGTCACTGATAAGGGGTGCCTCCTCCATGTAGGTCGGGAGCACCTCCGCATAGAGACCGAGTTCCGTGAGCAGCGCCACCTGAGTTTTGGCCGCCTTGGCCGAATTATCGTTGAGATTCGTCCCGTGGCCGACGATGAGCAGGCTGCTCTCCCCAGTGGGGATACCCGCTGCTGTTTCGCGTGCCCGCTTGAGAAGCACGGATGTCATCGAGGCATGGTTCCCGACGGGTTCGCAGTAGCGGATCGTCTTGCCGTCAAGGAGAGTCACGGGGCCGTCGAGTCCTAGCTCGCGGGGAATGACCGTCTGGGTGAAGTACCCCTCGCTGATGAAGTTCGGGACAACGTACACATGGGAAGAGGAGACGCTGTGCAGGATCTCCCTCATGGAAGGTTCCTCCTTCCAGAAACAGCAGAGCACCTCATCAAAGATGCCCCGGGCGCGAATCGCATCGGCCAGCAGGTGGTTCGGTTCGCTGGAGTCGGGATTGGTCGTCGAGCCGTGGCCGACGATGACGAGAGCTGTGCCCGGGCGTTTCTCCATAGGTAAGAGGATTGTTGGGATATGGGTCGTCGGCAACCGAAATGAGCTCCCCCCCAAAAAAGTCAGCTATCCCCTGACACTTTACCTGATCTCCTCCAGCGCATCGCTGATCGCGACGCTGAGTTCACGTGTCCCTTCACCGCCGAGGTTTTCGTCGATCTCCTCGAGTCGGTGAATCAGATCGACCACCTCCCGGCGTTCGTAGGGTCCACCGGCGGCCTCGCAGAAATGGGTCCTACATCCAAAGGGACGACCCTCGTAGATCATGCAGCGAGAGGTGAAGGGGTGGAGGAGTGGACAGGCCCCGTCGGCGCGCTTCGGCAACTCCTTCCTTCCTGCTGCGCGGAGGGCCTTGGCGGCGGTCATCGCCTCACCCTTCGTTAGCATCGGGATGCGTCCAGTGAGTTGGAAGCGGCAGCATTCGGTCTGAAGAGTGCAGTTCCTCTCCGGAGGGTTTGCCTTTAGTTCGGCGTAGATCTGACGGACGGCTGTGACGGCCTCCTCGGTGTCACGACGGGGATCAGAGGTCTTGTGGGGATTGCGTTTGCGCATGGGAAGTCAGGAGAGAGAATAGAATATGGAACACAGCAATAAGGAAGGTACTGAAATAAGCAGCATCATGATTCAGGCAGCTTCTCTTGGTTTTGCAAATCCTATGAAGACGCTCTCATCTTCGATCTTCTCACATTCTTTCCTGAGTTCCTGAGTTCCTGAGTTCCTTATTAAAAATCTCAAAATCAAATGGCCCTTCCGCAGGCATGGGCGCTGGCCCAGGCCCATTGGAAATTATAACCGCCGAGCCATCCCGTGACATCGACCACTTCGCCGATGAAGTAGAGGCCCGGAACTTTGCGTGACTCCATGGTCTTGGAGGAGAGTTCCCCTGTCTCGACTCCCCCGAGTGTGACCTCGGCTTTCGGGTATCCCTCGGTTCCCGCAAAGGATGCCTGCCAGCCATGGAGTGAGGAGGTCAGGGACTCTATTTCCGACTTCGTGCACTGAGCGAGCGGCTTCTCGGGTGCGTTCTTGGTACACCAAGATTCGGCAAATCGTCGTGGCCATGCCCTGGAGAGAATCTGAAAAGCCGAACTGCCTCCCCGTAGCGATGAGGTAAAGTTCTCGGAATCGGCACGTTCGGGCAGAAGGTCGAAGGTGAGGGCATCTCCCTCTTTCCAGAAGGAGGAGATCTGCAGGATGGCCGGGCCGCTTACTCCACGGTGAGTGAAGAGCATCGCCTCCTCGAAGGATTTGCCTCCATGGGTCACGCGGACGGGGAGGGAGACACCCGCCAGGGGCTCAAAAAACGACTGTTCCTGGGGTCTGAAGGTTAAGGGAACAAGACCCGGATGGAGTGTCGTGACGTTGATCCCGAACTTCCTGGCGATCCGGTAGCCGATGTCGCTGGCTCCCAGCTTGGCAAAGGAGAGTCCACCCGTGGCCACGACCAGGGCGTCCGAGGTAAAGGTTCCCCTCGATGTGTGAATCAGGAAGCGCTCCTGTTTTTCCACCTCCTGCACACTGGAGTTGCAGAGAGTCCGCACGCCGGCTTCCGCGCATTCCTCCATGAGCATGGCAATAATCTGGCGGGAGCTTCCGTCGCAGAACTGCTGGCCCAGCTTCTTTTCGTGGTAGGCGATACCGTGTTTCTCCACGAGCGCGATGAAGTCCCAGGGAGTGTATCGTGCCAGAGCCGACTTGCAGAAGTCAGAGTTCCCCGAGAGATAGTTCTCGGCGGTGGCATTGATGTTGGTGAAGTTGCATCGGCCACCGCCTGAGATCTCGATCTTCTTGCCGACCCGCTCGTTGTGCTCTAGGAGCAGGACGCTCTTGCCCCGGTTTGCCGCCGTGAAGGCGCAGAACATCCCAGCACCACCGCCGCCGACGACGACGACATCGTACTGTTCGGGTATCTCCGTGCTCACCAGATAGTCATGACAGAGGGGGGCTGCTTGGGGAACAAGGGAAAGTATGAATCATGAAGGATGAAGGAATGACTGGCACAGGGGCACACGCGGGGACTTTCATACCTCATCACTCATACTTCGTATTTTTCTCCTGTCCGTTCCTTGGTGACGAGAGGGGCTTTCGGGCGTAGTCTCCTGTGCTTATGGAAAAACAACGCTTCGACAGCCTGGGTCTCTCTCCCGAAATTATCAAGGCAGTCGCCCAACTCGGTTTCGAAGAAGCCACCCCGATTCAGTCCGCAGCGATTCCCGTCCTTCTGACTGGCAGTGATCTTGTCGGTCAGTCCCAGACAGGCTCCGGCAAGACCGCGGCCTTTGCCATTCCCGCCATTGAGAAGGTCGATCCTGCAAGCAAGGCCGTCCAGGTCCTGATCCTCTGCCCGACCCGTGAGCTTGCCGAGCAGGTGGCCGACGAGGTGCACCAACTTACCGCTTTCAAGCGCTCCATCCACTCCGTTCCCATCTATGGCGGAGCCTCCTACGACCGCCAGCTCTTTGAGTTGAAGAAGGGTGTCCAGATCGTCATCGGCACTCCGGGCCGCATCATCGATCACCTCGAGCGTGGGACCCTCAAGCTCGATCAGCTGAAGGTCGCCATCCTTGATGAGGCTGACCGCATGCTCGACATGGGATTCCGTGACGACATCCAGAAGATTCTCGACGCCACTCCTGACGAGAGACAGACCGTTTTCTTCTCCGCGACGCTATCCGGCCCGATCAAGCAGCTCATCAGCCGCTACTCGCGTGATGCCAAGACCGTCGCGATCGAGCGCAAGGATGTCGCCGCTCCCGATATCGAGCAGTTCTTCTACGAGGTTCCGCCGCGCGGCAAGACCCAGTCTCTCATCAGGTTGGTGGATTTCTACGGGTTCCGCCTCGGTATCATCTTCTGCAACACCCAGCGCATGGTGGACGAGCTCGCCGACGCCCTCCTTGCTCAGGGATTCTCGGCTGACCGCCTCCACGGCGGCATCACCCAGTCCCAGCGTACGCGCGTCATGAACAAGTTCAAGAACTCGGAGTTCGAGTTCCTCGTCGCTACCGATGTCGCCGCCCGCGGCATCGACGTCTCCGACCTGGAGGTAGTGATCAACTACGACCTTCCCCACGATCCCGAGGACTACGTCCACCGCATCGGCCGCACGGGCCGCGCAGGCCGCAAGGGAATGGCCGCGACTTTCGTCACCGGCCGTGACATCTATAAGATCCAGTATCTGGAGAAGTTCACTCATTCCCGCATCCGCCGCGCAAACATCCCGACCCCTTCCGAGGTCGAGGGAAAGCGTACGGAACTGATGTTCGAGAAGGTGCAGGGTCTCCTCGCCTCGGGCAACTTTGCCGACCAGACACAGTTCACCGACCGTCTCATGGAAGAGGGCTTCCAGGCCACGCAGGTCTGCTCAGCACTCTTCTCTCTCCTGCTTGGCCAGGGCGGCAATGAGCCTGCCTCCTCCAAGAAGAACGAGTTCCCCAACGAACTTGCGGACAACGAGGGATTTGCCCAGCCCAAGGGGTTTAAGAAAGGAAACTTCCAGCCAAGGGAAGACGACCGCAGACCCCAGACGGGTTTCAAGCCCGCTCCCAAGGGACCATTCAAGGGCGGTTTTGATAAGGGGAAACCCTCCAAGTTCGCGAAGGGCATCAAGAATGACCGCGGGCCTAGATACTGAGCCGATGACTCGTGCGGAGGCGCAGAGGCGCGGAGATGTTTAATCTGGAAATCAGGAACTCAGGATGCGAAGCAACGACCAAGCATGCTAGTTCACGAACGGAGAATTGAAAAAGTTAAGAGGTTTACTCCCACCACTCTCTGCGCCTCTGCGCCTTTGCGCGAGTTCTTGGTATTTCTGTGCCTTCTCTGCGCTGGCCTACAGGCCGAGGTGACCCTGCCTCCGGTCTTTGGGGATCACATGATTCTCCAGCAGGGGGTGACGCTTCCCATCTGGGGGAGCGCTGCTCCGGGTGAGATTGTCTCCGTCAGCTGCTCTGGGCTCTACGCTGAGACCCGCGCCGATGATGCCGGTCGTTGGAGGGTGACTCTGCGCCCGCTGCGCACCTCTTTTGACCCGGTGAACCTCGTCATCAACGGAAACAACCGCATCGAGATCCACGATCTGATTGTCGGTGATGTCTGGATCTGCGCGGGTGAGGGTAACATGCAGATGCCGCTCTCCGAGTCGAGTCGTGCCAGCGAGGGGGCTGCCCTCACCGATAAGGCGCTTCGTTTTTTTGATGGAGAGAAGTGGGTGGTCTGCACGCCCGGGAATTCAGCATCCTTTTCGGCGGTCGGGTACTTCTTTGCTCGGGACCTGAGGGCCTCCACCCGTCTCCCCATCGGGATCATCAGCTGCACCTCTGCGCGATCCCAAGTCACCTCCTGGATGAGTCGGCGTGCATTGAGCATCATTCCTTCGATCCTCTCCCGAAAAATCAACTCGAGCATCCCCTCCTCACTCTTCGAGTCACTGATCGCCCCCGTCATTCCTTACGCCATGACCGGCGTCATTTGGTATCAGGGAGAATCTGATGAGGGGACTGCCGCCCTGCAATACCGCCGCCTTCTGCCTCGACTCATCAGCGACTGGCGAGCTCACTGGGGGCAGGGACCCTTTCCCTTTTACTTCGTCTCCCTTGCCGGATTCGGCTCGGCGGAGGGACCTGCCGTGGAGCCTTATGAAAGAGGAGGCAACGGAGATCACTGCGAGAATTGTGGAGAAGGTAGCCAAAGCTCCGGGAGTGTCGCCCCTCGTCGTGGATGGCCGTGGATTCGCGAGGGGATGGCCTCCTCTCTGACGCTCCCCTCCACGGGGATGGCTGTCGCGACCGATCTTGGTGTCCAGGACGAGCGCTATCCGCCGGATAAGCTGAACGTGGGCAGACGTCTTGCCCTGCTTGCCAGACACCGCGTCTATGGCGAGAAGCTCATTGATGCCGGCCCCACCTATCGAGGGATGAAGATTGAGGGGAACAAGGTGCGCGTGGAGTTTGATTCCGTGGGTGGGGGGCTCACGCTAGGGATCTCCCCATCGCAGGAGGGAGAGGGCTCCTCCTCACTCTCCACGGGACTTCGGGGTTTTGCGGTGGCTGGGAGTGATCTCAAATGGTTCCCTGCATATGGTAAAATCGAGGGCAGTGGCGTTCTGGTCTGTAGTGACGCCGTACTCCATCCTGCAGCTGTCCGCTACAACTGGAGAGGCTTTCCCGTGGGTAACCTCTACAACAAAGAGGGACTCCCTGCGCCTCCCTTCCGAAGCGACAGTGATCAGCCGAAGTGAGTGGAGAGAGTGTGGAGAGAGGGGAAGCAGACCCCCTCATCCTTCTTTTCTCCCTCGCCGGCTTCTTTCAGAAGGGGGATATGCCATCCCGTGCGCTTCTCGCCCTTGCTGCCGCCGCGGCACTTTTGCCGCTCCCTGCAGCTTACGCC
>CANIBV010000063.1 GCA_947466005.1 Spartobacteria bacterium
AAGCCGGGCTCAGAGCTTTTTTTCGCATACAAATTTGAGGACTCTGATTTCTAGTAAACTCTCGGCCAGCATCTTCTTGAGCTCCGTGTTTTCACGCTCAAGTTCCTTCAGCCTCTTGGCCTCGTTGACCTCCATCTGCCCGAACTGCTTCTTCCACCGGTGAAAGCTCACTTGAGAGAGGTTGTGCTCCCTGCACACCTCCACGATGCTCTGGCTAGCGTCTGCCTGTCTCAAGATCCTGATCTTGTCCTCTGTGCTATATCTCTTTCCTTTCATGGTCTTTGGGGTTGGTTGAACCCAATGACTAACACACCAACTGGCTCAAATCACCGAGGTCACGTCAGCTCTGTGGCTGTCATCTCTGAGAACCCACTCAAAATAGCGGAGAGCCGGAAATTGTCTCCTATCCAAAAAAGAATCTCGGCATTTCTTGCTCTTGCTGACGAAAATGAAGCTCTCCACCTCGCACAGCGAAAAAAACAGCATGAAGATTCTTTCATCCCTAACAACGATTCTCCTCTTGGGGTTGGCGCTCCCGATGCGCAGCGCCACTGCGGATGGCGTGGGTAAAAAGAATCTCCCATCCTCCTCGATGGCCGATGGGAGGAAAAGTCACGGTAAGTCCGTGATCCCTTACGATGACAGTGCGGATGATTATAATCATGGAGCAGAGATTTCCGACCCCCTTGAGCCCCTCAATCGGGTGACGTTCTGGGCAAACGATCAGATCTACACTTTTCTGCTTCGCCCGCTTTCCAAGACATATGAGCACGTCTTGCCCTTGCGCGCACGAAAGGGAGTCTACAACTTCTTTGACAACCTCGAATACCCAATTCGATTCGTGAATGACGGCCTGCAGTTGAAGTTTACACGTGCCGGCCAAGAGACGGAAAAGTTCCTCATTAATACAATCGGAGGCGTTGGCGGGCTCGTGCGCCTATCAGACCGTATTCCTTCACTTACCGATGTGCCGCGCGCAGACACTGGTCAGACCCTTGCCAAGTGGGGAATCGGCCACGGCTTCTACCTCGTACTCCCGGTCCTCGGACCAAGGAGCCTGCGTGATACCGTAGGCCTTGCGGGGGACTATGCATTGTATCCGGTGACCTGGGTCTCAATTTACTTTGTTGACTACTCCTGGACCCTTGCGTTTTCCACCCCGGATACGGCGCGCAACCTGCACGAGAAACTAAGCTCCTACGACTTGATCACTCGTCATGCCGTGGATCGATACGAGGCGATACGCAGCGCCTACTCGCAGAATCGCAGGCAAGCAGCCCAAAGGTAGATAAGTTGGCCGCCATGGCGGCCTCAAAAGTCGGAACTCACACCATAGAGGTGAAGGGCATCAAGTTGGTTGCATAGAAGCTCCCTTTGAAAGAACTGCGTTCAATTGGGATTGGATGGTGAGGTGACTGCATCCCGGCACGTCGGGTTGATAGAGTTCACATCCACTCTCCTCTAGTTCATACCCTTATGGCCCGGTAAGGGCTCCAGCAGCTACCGGAAGGAATCGTCGCGGCTTACTATGATTGCTCGTCGATGACTGCATGCCGCCATCCTCCATCCTGTTCGTCTTTCTCACACCTTAAAGGAAAAGCGACTATATTTGTGCTGCAAATCGTCGTTCTCCACCTTCTTTCCGCCTGTGCGTTCCATCAAATTGTCGGAAGTTCCAATCAGGAAAGATCCTTTGATCCTCCTCACAAGGTGGTTGTTTCCACAACCAAGAATGGAAGGGTGGAGCTTGAAAAGCTGACTGACTACGAGGGAAAAAGGAGCCAGTTTGCCGTCACCTACTTTAACAAGAGCGCCGCACCGTCGACTTTTGGCCTAGAAAACATCTCAGCAAGCGACTCAATGGGACAATGTATCAGAATGTACACAGACCAGGATTTTATCAGGGAGGCAAGGGACAAGGCCGCCTCCATTTTCAATCAATCGTACGGAGGTTATATCTACGACAATCTGGTGGGCAACCTCCCGTTAAATACCCAACAACAGGCTATTTTCAATAGCTCCATCGAGTCAAAAGCGGGCATGGAAACAGAAGAGATGATCGTGTTGGGGGCCATGATTCCCGTGAAGCGCCGCGTTCCTCCCAACACATCGACCTCGGGTTTGGTTTTTTTAAACAAAACACCAGTCACTATCTTTAAAATCACTGTGGCTGGTGAAGAGTACTCCGCGCTCTTCACGAACGAGTGAGTGATCATCGTTGTGATTTCCATACAAACCGGTGAGAACTTCTCCGCTTTCACACCGATAGAAATGGAGCGGGCGAAGGGATTCGAACCCTCGACATCAACCTTGGCAAGGTTGCACTCTACCAACTGAGTTACGCCCGCATTGACTTAACTTGAACAAGCTATGCAATCCCCCCAAGGGTTGTCAATCGCACTTTTGACTCCCTGTTCCGTTTGGGCTTCTAGAACTTGTTCTGTCCGAGAAAGACGCCTATCCGTGCATTGTAACGGCGGACGAGGCGCAGTGACTGGACGAGCACGAATCCCCCGGTGACTTGGCACGCCGATGCATCCCGATCCCGGTTGAATCTGGCCGATAAACGCTCCTGTCTCGGCATTGTACCGGGAGACGACCCCGTGAGGCGAAAGCACTGCAACGGTCTCCCCGTCACAGTCCACAGAGAGGACAGCGCCCGAGGGCTCGATCCGGCCCAAAAATGTACCGTTGCTGCCCTTGAGGCGATAAACCAGAGATGGGCTTCATGACGGCCGTCACGTCCCCGGCAGTCATGGTTGCGATCGTGACAGCAAGGAGGAAGGGGGGGGGAGGAGGGCTTGATGTGACGGGGTAAAAGGGAGGTGCTGCTGTCATGACAACAGGAAAGGTATCGCCTGAAGAACGCTCATGGGGTAATCGGAATGGATGTGGAGCATGTCGATTCATTGGTGGGAACTTATCGGAAGGGGGCTCCTTGTTTACTTTTTCCTGATCTTGCTGCTCCGTTCGACAGGTAAGCGGCAGATCGGGCAGATGAGCCCCTTCGATCTCGTCCTGCTGATGGTCCTCAGTAATGCCGTCCAAAACTCCATGAGCGGCGGAGACAACTCGGTGACTGCAGGCTTGATCCTTGCGGTGACGCTTGTGGCGGCTAACTGGATCGTCGGCAAGGTCACCTCATCAAGTAAAATCATGGAGCAACTCGTCGACGGCGATCCCCAGGTGCTCTTCCACGACGGCAAGGTCTACGACAAGATCCTGAAAGACTCCCAGATTACCCGCCAGGAATTGATCGCGGCCGTCCATAAGGCGGGCTACGCCGATCTGGACATGATACGTGCCGCCATCTTGGAAAACGACGGGACCATCAGTGTGATTCCCAAACAACATTGACCATGGAAACTCATCACAAGACGACCACCCCGCTCCCCTCACTGCTCCGACGCGAGTGGATGCTTCTTGCCAGCTACGCAACCACAGCCGCCTTCATGATCCAGGGGAACTCCTGGCTTGGCACCAATCCCGGACCCAGCTTCGGGTGGGTCCTGTTCATCTGGCTCTTCGTGGTGATGCTCTCATCCTCCTTCTCTGTCGTGAGGCACGCCGATCATCTGGCTGAACTGCTCCGAGAACCGCTGGGGACAATCATTCTTACCCTGGCCGTCACCAGCATTGAGGTGATGATGATCTCGGCGCTGATGCTGAACGGGAACAACCCGGCGCTTGCCCGGGACACCATGTTCTCGGTCGTGATGGTGGTGCTCGGCGGTCTGCTCGCTCTGGCTCTCCTTACCGGAGGGCTCCGCTTCGGCGAGCAAAACTTCAACCTCAAGGGAGTGAACTCATTTCTTGGCCTCATCCTGCCGCTTTCGGTGCTCTCTCTCGTGCTGCCGAATTTCACCAGGACGGGTGGAGATGGAATGTTCTCGACCCTGCACGCCATCAGCCTGATTGCCCTCTCTCTGATCATCTATGGCGTCTTCCTAGCGGTTCAAACGAGCCGTCATCGGGAGTTCTTCAATGAAACCGAGAGTGTAGTGCCCGCGGCTACTACTGCTCCTCAGGCTCATGGATCCGTCACCAAGGAATCACTCCTGCTGATCCTCCACCTTGTCCCCGTTGTCCTGCTCTCTAAACAGCTGGCCCACTTGCTCGACTACCGCGTCCACGCCGGAGGGCTCCCCCAGGAATTGGTCGGCCTCGTGGTCGCCATCCTGATCCTTGCCCCCGAGGGCTTGGCTGCGATCCAGGCAGCAGCTCGCAACCAGATGCAGCGTTCCGTGAATGTCCTCCTCGGCTCCGTGCTGGCAACTATCAGCCTGACCGTACCCGCTGCTCTCGCGATCAGCCTCCTCTCGGGAAAGCCTGTTCTGCTGGGGCTGTCACCACCCTACATGACACTGCTGGCAGTCACCCTGGGAAGTTGCATCATCACTTTCGCCCAAGGCCAGACGAACATCCTGCAGGGATTCGTCCACCTACTGCTCTTCGCATCGTACATCGTGCTGATGTTTGACTGAGCCCGAAGGGTTCGGGTTGAAAAGTGGAAAGGTAGGAAAGTAAAAGGATTCCTGACCTTCAGGTCTCCCTCCAACCTTCGTACTTTTTACTTTCGCACCTTCCTACTCAGTCACCCATCGACTCCCGTCGAGTGGAGACAGCCACCCACTCCGTCTGCGGGAGAATGAACTTCCGGATGGTGATCTCGATCCAGCGAAGGCCAAATTCGGAAAGGAGGGTCTCTGCTATCTCATCGGCCAGGGTCTCGATCAGCTTGACGGGATGATCGCCCGCCATCTCCGCAACCCTGAGGCTCACGGTATTGTAATCAACGGTCAGCGCGATGTCGTCGTTGAGCTTCTCCGGTTGGGCAAGAGCCGTAAACTTGAGATCGATGAGGAGCCTCTGGGGAGCAGCCCTCTCTTCGTCGGGGACGCCGACACGAGCCCTCACCTCGAGTCCCCTGATGGAAATGATGCGTTCGTTCTCCATGGGTAGGGTCAGAGGATAAACTTGATATCCCGGATCACTTTCTCTCCGAACTGATCTCGGAGCTTGCGGATGATCTGGGGCTTCCACGTCCGATCCAGTTCGTAGCGGACACTCGACTGAATCACCCTGACGTGGAGCGTGTCGGCGACGAGTCGCTCCGGTTGGGAATGCTGCGCAATGAAGTCACCCACGATTCCGGCCCAAGCCGCGGTGATATCGGCCTCCTTGATGCGTGAATCCAGCCCTAGCTTGGGAAGGAGCTTCCCTAGGATCTCACCGATGGTGCTGGACCGGTCGGGTCGGGGCTCGCCCGGGAGCCCCCGCCACTCCAGCAGGACCCTCTGCGCAGCAGACCATTTCGCAGGGAAACGGCCGCCGCCTGCAGGGGGTTGACCTGCCACTGGAGAAAATTAAGCGTCGTTTCCGATCGCCTCGACAGGGCAACCTTCCATGGCCTCTTTGCAGAGAGCCTCCTCCTCGGGAGTCTCGGGCTGCTTGAATACATAGGAGTGACCGCCATCTTCGTTGCGCTTGAAGTTGGCGGGAGCCGTCTCGCGGCAAAGGTCGCAGTCGATGCACTGGTCGTCACAGTAGTAGGCGCCAGAAACATTCTCGGGATACTTGTTGGATACATCAGCCATAGTGGATGAAAGGTTAAAAGCGCCCACACTGATTGCAACGGTTTTTTACAGCGCGTTGCCAAAATCCGCAATTTGGTCACAATTCACTCCATGAGCGAACCGACATCCAATCTGCCAGCTATCCTTCCGACGGAGGGACGTCATGTCCTTCACCTCTTCTACCGCATGGAGCAGGAACCTTGGCAGTACTTGGAAGCTGCCGATCGCAGAAAGCGGCGGGATGGCCTCGCTCGTCTCGTTCGCGAGATCCAGGCCCTTCCTGACACGCAGCTTCTTCCTTTCAGCATGGTGAGCCCCAAGGCCGATCTGGGATTCATGCTCGTCACGCACGACCTGCAGGTGGCCGACCGTTGCGCGAAACTTCTCGGCGAGGGTCTCGGAGCCGGAATGATGACCCCGACCTTTTCCTGGCTTTCGATGACGGAGCGAAGCGAATACACCACCACGGAGGCCGAATATATCGAGTCACTCAAGGAGGAGGATCTGGAACCGGGAACACCCGAGTTCGACGCCAAGATCGCCGAGTTCCATGCCCGGATGGAGAAGTACATGAAGTACCGCGTGGAGCCCGTCTTGCCTGAAGCGCAGGAGTGGCCGGTCTTCTGTTTCTACCCGATGTCGAAGCGACGCAGCCCTGATCAGAACTGGTATGCCCTCCCCTTCGAAGATCGCAAGCACCTCATGATGGGTCACGCCAAGATTGGCCGCACCTACTCGGGGAGAGTCCTTCAGCTCATCACCGGCTCCACAGGCCTCGATGACATGGAGTGGGGTGTCACCCTTTTTGCCAAGACGACCAGCGAGATCAAGGCGATCGTCTATGAGATGCGTTTCGACGAAGTGAGCTTCCAGTACGCCGAGTTCGGCGAGTTCTTCATCGGCATCCGGATGGATGTGAACGACCTCTGCAACCGACTCAACCTCTGATCATTAAGGTCATGCAGACCATGAAGAGTGAGCTGGCCACGAAGGATGCCCGGCTTCGGGAGATCCTGCTCACCCGCGCTCCTCTGCTGATCGCCTACTCCGGCGGCGTCGACAGCACCCTCCTGCTGGCGGTGGCTCATCAGTCTCTCGGTGGTCAGGCCACAGGCATCATCGCCGACTCTCCCAGCCTTCCCCGAGCCTCACTCGCCGAGGCCCTGCAGGTGGCCAAGGAAATCGGGATTTCCGTCGAGGTCGTCGCCACCACGGAACTGGATGATCCCCGCTACGCTGAGAATCCGATGAACCGCTGCTACTTCTGCAAGGCGGAGCTCTTCACCCAAATGGATCGCGTGGCGGCAGAGCGCGGGTTCGCCGCCATCGCCTACGGTGAGAATGCCGATGATCCCGCCCATCTTCGCCCGGGGTCACAGGCTGCCGCCGAGTTCTCCGTGATCGCACCTCTGAAAGAAGCCGGCCTCACCAAGGCCGATGTCCGTGCGCTCTCACGCCTCCTTGGTCTGCCAACAGCGGACGCCCCCGCACAACCGTGCCTCAGTTCAAGGATTCCACACGGGACCCGCGTGACGCGCGAGGCGCTTGATCACGTGGAAAGAGGTGAGTCCATCGTGCGGCAGTTCGGATTCAAGGTCTTCCGTGTCCGCTATCTGCCATCCGTGGAGTCAGCAATGTCGCGGCCAGGTGCCAAGGTGCAGATCGCGCAGGAGGAGATGAACAGGCTGCCCGCGATCCAATCGGTATTGATTGCAGCCCTCTCAGCCAGTGGCTTTGGCACAGTGGAGATCGATCCAACTCCGCTACAAAGGTAGCGGAGGAGGGATGAAGCTGGGGGCCTGCCGCAACTGGATGCGAAGCACCGGCCGGGCAAGCAAACCTGAGGCCTAAGACCTGCACCCCACTTCCTATTCCCCATCACCCATTCCCCACCCAGTCTCGCACACCCACATTGTCTCCCCGAATTCGGACAGGATCCCCTGCTTGAGATCTGCAATCTCCTCGGCGGCGGTTTTCGGAACAAGCACGGCCACTATCGAAGAACCGGAGCCAGTCATGAAGGCTGACTCAACGCCTGGTTGCCGACGTAGCCAGGTTTTCATGACCGGCAGGAGGAGGTACTTGTGAAAGACGGGGGCCTCGAGTTCGTTCACAATTTCCAGACCACCGAGGAATTGTTTTTCAGGTTCGACCGGCAGCTTTCCTGACTCCTTCATCTGGGCGTACTGTTTGTACGCCCATGCCGTTGGAACAGGGAAAGCAGGCTTGATCAGCAGGAGCGTCCGCCCGGGGAGCACCTCGTCCTCTTTCAGATGCTCAATGATCTCTCCTCTCCCGCGGCACCATGCGGGACCGTTGCCGAGGAAGAAGGGAACATCGGAACCGAGAGATGCCGCCAGTTGCTCTAGCTCTTCATGAACCAGGGGATGATCGAAGAGTTCATTGAGCCCCTTCAGCATAGCCGCGGCGTCGCTGCTCCCCCCCCCTAGTCCGGCTCCGTGAGGGATCTTCTTGAGCAGAGTGATGGAGATCCCGTGATCGAGGCCCGTTACTACCCGGAAGGCCCAAGCTGCTTTTATGCAGAGATTATCCTCGCCGGTGGTGAGTTCCGGATCGTTGCAGATAAGGGTGACTCCCTTGCCGACTCCGTGGGAGATCTCAAGCGTGTCGGCAAGTTGGATCGGAGCCATGAGCGTCTCCAACTCATGGAATCCATCGGGGCGCTTCCCGAGAATGCGGAGAGAAAGGTTGATCTTGGCGGGCGCCATGATTGTGATGAGTTCAGTCACTTTATTCAGAATCCCTTCATCGTGTGAAACTGCCGTCCCGACCCCAAGACAAAATCATCATCGCCCTCGATGTTCCTGACACCAATGGGGCGATGCGCCTGCTTGACGCCCTCGGCACCCCCGCCCTCTGCAAGATCGGCCTGGAGCTCTTCACGGCTGAGGGCCCCTCGGTCGTGAAGGCCGTCATGGATCGAGGAAGCTCAGTTTTTCTGGATCTCAAATTCCACGATATCCCCAACACGGTCGCCCATGCCGTCCGATCGGCGGCTGATCTGGGCGTCTCCATGACCACGCTCCACGCCTCAGGTGGCCCGGTCATGCTGGAAGCGGCGGTCAAAGCAGCAGATGCCTCTGGAAACAGCGAACTTCTCCTCCTGGCCGTGACAGTGCTCACCAGCATGGACGCTGCGCAACTCTCCTCAACAGGCATTGACGTTCAACCCAAGGAGCAGGTTCTCCGGCTTGCAGGTCTGGCTTCCGCCGCAGGAATCGGAGGCATCGTCTGCAGTCCTCTTGAGATCGAGGCTATCAGGGGCTCCTTTGGAGATGATCTACGGATTGTAACTCCCGGAGTCCGTCCCTCCTGGGCGGCCGTCGGCGATCAGAAGCGCGTGATGACCCCCTACGAAGCTGTCTCCGCAGGAGCCGACTGGCTCGTGATCGGCCGCCCGATCACTGCCGCCGGGAATCCGAAAGAGGCTTACGCCAAAATCGTCGCGGAGTTGTCGTAGCTTACGCCCCCAAGTCATCCATCAGTCGTGCCCTGCCGGTCACTCGGCCCTGGGGAGCGGGGCCTCGTACTGGTAGGAGGGGTCTTTTAGCTGCCTGCGCAGGATCGCATCGATTTCTTTCCAGACCCCGACAAGCCCTTTGGGCGTCCGAGGGAGGTCGTGTTCGATCATCAATTCAAATGCGAAGTAACGCCCGGGCCAGCCAAGGTGATGAAGGAGATGTTTCTGAAAACAGCTTGTGGAGAACAGAGTATCATCTA
>CANIBV010000064.1 GCA_947466005.1 Spartobacteria bacterium
ATAGTTCTCCCTGACGCGTCACGACAGGTCTAAAGGTATAATACTATTGCTTAGATCAACGCGGAGCGCCCATTGCTGACTGTTATCTCGGCTCCTTGAAGTGGCTTATTTCACACCACCGGCACCACCGCTTCATTGGACGCAACGGTGTGAATAAGAGATGTTGAGGTGAGCGGTCGAGTGACGGGGGTCAACAGCTCAATGAGGTAGAACAGAGGAGATATTGAATATGGAACTCAGGAACTCAGGAATGAATGGTGAGATGTTGACTCTGTAGAATGGGGCTGCCTTGGAAGAGAATCTGCCCCTTCAGAAGGCTTGCACAGGGGAGTTCCTCGATTAACCCTCATCGTGCTTAACTGCCTGCTTAATTGCCTTCGTCCTTTCTAAATCTCCTTTGCTTGCCTGGCCGTTGCTTCTCATCCGTTGCATCCTGAGTTCTTGAGTTCCATATTTTTTACCTCTTGCCTCACTTCACCGACTTCAAACAGCGAGGAGCCTCTTTTTTTAACTGCTCTTAAATTCTCTTGGCGACCGTTGCGTCGTTTATGTGGGACTCACTCATTTTCCAGTGACTCGATGTCAATCCAGTCGACAAGCATCGTCTGGGTCCCTTTCCACGTCGCTTTTCCGGCCCATGGCATCTGTCTCATCCCAAAGATCACCATCGATGGGTAATCGGGAACGATCTGATCGATGACCTTTTGTTGGACCCCATCGATGAAGAATCGTACCGACTCGGGACGCCACTCGATCGTGTAAAGATGGAACTGGCCATCTTGATGGGAGACTCTGACGCCCTTCGAGTCGAGGATCTGGCTCTGTTTGGTCTCCCTCGGATGGAGGGATCCGGTGCTGTTGTGTTCATCTTCTGTGGCATTGGCCCAAGTATTAAAGCGTACATCGGTCCACCCCCCGTTGGTTCCTGTCGGATGTCCAGTCTCGGTCCCTTGTGTATCATCAGGCGTGATCTCGATATCAATCTCGTCGACCTTGGACTTCTCGCGGTAAGTGAAGAGGATGCAAGCAACACCAATGATGGCGGTGTTCTTGGCTCTGATGCTGATGCGGTGATTGCTCCCGACCGGGCCAAGGGAGAGCGTCTGAAAGGGGAGGAAGTTGCTGCCGTCAGGAAGCCTCTTGATCTTCCTGAGTGCACGGGAATTCACACTCAAATAAGCGTAGCCATCACCGGGAATGATGCTCTTCCATCCAGCCACAGGGGTGAGTTCATCAGTATAACCCCAATGGATCCCATCGCGCGCAGGAGGCTTCCCCGGTGTGTCAAACCCCTCAAAGTACTCCCCCGCGATGAGTGAGGAGGAAATCGTCATGAGGAGGATGAGAAGAGTCTGTTTTAATGGTTCTCCCGCAGAGGCGCAGAGGCGCAGAGTGGTGAAGAATCTAATCTTCCAGTCCATTGACACAGCGGGTGATTCCACTCTTGAGAACGTCTTCGCCGAAGTTCAGAAGGTATCCGAGCTTCAATCCCGTTAGTTTCAGATAAGTCTGAACCTGTTTCTTATGAGCCGGCATCA
This sequence comes from Spartobacteria bacterium, assembly GCA_947466005.1. GTDB lineage: Bacteria > Verrucomicrobiota > Verrucomicrobiia > Chthoniobacterales > UBA6821 > UBA6821. Next base: position 1,539 of record CANIBV010000064.1, read on the forward strand.
TCCGTTCCACCGATTTGAGCTCAAGGAGCACTTTGTTTTCAACAATGAGGTCTGCCCTGAAACCCTCATCAAACCTGACTCCTTTGTAAGTGATCGGAACGGGTACTTGTCGCTCCACATTCAACCCCAGATCTTTCAATTCGCGCGCCAGAACGACTTCGTAAACGCTCTCCAAGAGTCCCGGGCCAAGTTCCCGATGAACACTAATCGCCGCTTCAATCACTCGTGTCCCAATCTCATTTTCATTCATTGTTCAATGGTGTGTTAAGTGGGTGCAAAGAGGTCCTCCCGCAGAGGCGCAGAGGGGCAATGGTGATGAATGAGATGCAGCCTGAACAAGGGATTCTAAGAATAACCGATGTGAAGCTCCTTTGAGTATAACAGCCAGGATCATGCTTGCTCATAATATCTTCTCCTCGCCTCCGCGATTGCTAGCCCGGCCGTTGCTACGCATCCGTTACGGCTGCGGGAGTCTGTTTTTCCTTTTTCCCTAGGCGGGGATGACTTTGGCCTTCCTGTCCTTGGGAACGATGTTGCACGCATCGATGATCAGCGGGACATGGGCGGCAAGTTCGGAATAATCGACGTTATGATGCGGGGTGCAGACAACGGCGACGCTGTAGCGTGATAGCTCCTCCGGATTCCACTCGATGGAGCGGAGACCCATCCAGTGCTGGGGCGCTCCATGGGGACCGATCTCAGGAACGAAGGGGTCGTAGTAGTTCACGAGAGCTCCTTTTTCCCGAAGGATATCCATGACTTCATAGGCGGGAGATTCGCGATCGTCGGGGATGTCGGGCTTGTAGGCCACTCCCATCATGAGAATCTTGCAGCCATGGATGGCAAGTCCCTGGGCATTGAGGGCTCCGACCACCTGGGTGACCACGTAGTAGGGCATGCTCCGGTTGATCTGTCCGGCCAGTTCGATGAACTTGGTGTCTAGATTGAATTCCCTCGCCTTCCAGGTGAGGTAGTAGGGGTCGATTGGAATGCAGTGACCACCCACACCTGCTCCTGGATAGAACGGCATGAAGCCGAAGGGTTTGGTCTTGGCGGCATCAATGACTTCCCAGATGTCGATTCCCATCGGCGTGTAGATCCGCTTGAGCTCGTTCACGAGGGCGATGTTGATGAATCGGAAGATATTCTCCGTGAGCTTCACCGCCTCGGCGGCATCACAGCTGCTGACCGGGACGACCTTCCTGACAGCGCGCGAGTAGAGTTCCACGGCACGCTCCAAGCAGGCGGGGGTGAGTCCGCCGACCACTTTAGGCATCTCCTTGAGGACGCTCTTCTCATTACCGGGATCCTCCCGTTCCGGGGAAAAGGCGAGGGCGAAGTCAATGCCCGCCCTGAGGCCTGATTTCTCCTCAAGCACCTTCCGGAGATCTTCCCGTGTCGTGCCGGGATAGGTGCTTGATTCCAACGCAACGAGCATGCCGGGGCGGAGTGAGGGGCCGATTTCCTCACCGGCGGCGACGATGAAGGCGATGTCGGGATCAAGATGGGTCCGCAGAGGGGTCGGAACGCAGATGATGATGGCCTCGCTCTCGAAGAGGAGTCTCTTGTCGCCGGTGAAGGTGAGAAGTCCCTTTTCTATGAGTGGAGCGATGCGATCATCAGAGACGGTGATCAGCGGCGAATCTCCCGACTGGAGTTCCTGAATTCGCAGGTCATCCACATCAAAGCCAAGTGTCCTGCATCCAGCTTCGGCAAATCCCACGGCCAGCGGAATACCAACATAACCGAGACCGACAATGGCGACTTCGAATCGGGCATTTGCAGGTTTCTGAATCATAGTATCTACGACTGCAGGGGCATCCGTTCCATGGTCTTTCCCAAATCCCTTCGCCCAAGAAAGTACTGGAAGGTACCGACGACTCGGATCAGGAGGTGGAACTGATGGAATCCCAGGTTATCGATGAGGATGGCAAGAATGAGTCTCCAGAAGTCACGCCAGCTGGCTGTTCTTAGGCGCGTGGACTCTGTGAGCAACACGGAGGAGAGGGAGAGGAACACGCCGAGGATATAGGCCAGGAATAGCATGATCAGGATCTCGGAACCGGTGGCGATCCCAAGCACTAGGCAGACGACCATCAGGATCCATGCGGAGAGCTCAACAACGGCAGCCATGGCCTCAAAAATCAGGAAGAAGGGCATCCCGAGGAGGCCTGTCATTCCGTAGCGGGGATTGAAAATCATTCCCCTGTTCCGGAAGATGGCCTGCATGGTGCCGCGCTGCCAGCGGTTCCGCTGTGATGCATACTGACGGAACTTCTCCGGAATTTCGGTAAAACAGACGGCATCGGGAGCGAAAATCAGGCCCTGATGATCCTTCCTCCTGCGGTCATGAATATGCCTGTTCAGTCGCATGGTGAACTCGATGTCATCGGTCATGGCACCAGGCCATGAACCGCCGACCTCCTCGAAGAGGCTTTTCTTGATGAGCAGGAGCGCTCCTGAGATGCACAGCATGCTCTTGAGACGCGAGAGTCCGATACGGGCCCACTGAAAGCTGCGGGCGTACTCCACCTCCTGGTTCATCCCGAGGAGGGTTTTGGGAAGACCACTGCTCAGGATCTGACCATCGACGATACTGAGCCCGTTCGACGGACGGACAACTCCGGCCACTGCGGCCACTCCTGTGTCACGGAGGAAGGGACGCGCCATATGGAGGAGGGCATCGGCATCAAGGACGCAATCGGCGTCGATGATGCAGAGGAGGGGGTAGCGGGAGAGGCTCACCGCCGCATTGATGGCATCGGCACGGCGACCGTTCACTTTCTCAACGACGACAAGGTTAGGATACTCCTGCGACTCGTAGACACCGAGGACCTCTTTGGTAGGAATGTGCCTACGTCCGAAGCGATCGATCTTTCTCATCTTGAAGCTTTCGCTGAGGAGACCGACCGTGGCATCGGTGGATCCGTCGCTGACGACAATGACCTCATATTGGGGGTAGTTGAGGCGCAGGGCGTTCCGGATCGTCCCGACGATGATCTCCGCCTCGTTGTAACAGGGGATGATGATGGAGACCGGCATGCTCAGTGGTGATTCACCAATCCTCCTGAACTCGGCGAACGTGATCCCTCGATGGTAGCGTCTCACCTGGGTTGCCCCGATAAGAACCAGCAGGAGGTAGATCGTTTGAAGAACGATGTAGTAGGCCAAGATGACCCAGAGAAGGATGTGGATTGCATTCATGAGCGTGACTCGGTGGTGGCGGGCAGGAGTCCCCGCTGTTGGAGAATTTGTCGACTCACATCGCGTCCGTAGGCATCGACATGGTGCTCGACCGCATTCCTGAGTGCCTTGATGCCCTGATCCCCAAGCTGGATCAGGGATGCGCCCGCATTGTGACGGACCCACCACTCCTGATCGGAAAGTCCCTGAAGCAGGAGCGGTATCTGGGCTGTCGCATGGAGCCTTCCAAGTGCCGCCATGACGCTGCTTCTTACTTCCCAGCTGGAGTCCCCACTCAGTGAGGCGATGGAAGGTATCGTGGCATGATCTCCGATCGAGGCAAGGGATCGGACGGCATTCAGCCGGACATTGGGAACCTGATGGGTGAGTAGGTTCTGGAGGGGAGGGACCGCCAGTTCGGCACGTAGTAATCCAGCAACTCTTGCCGCAATGGAAAGGGAGGCGTCGTTGTACGAGGCTGACTTGAGGATTTCAAGGATCGCCTCGTTGGCCCGCGCTCCTAGGATGAAGAGTATCTCGGCCACGCGACGCTGGGATACCTCTCCAGGGACATCAAGGGATCGGATGATCGGTTCGACGGCTTCCGTGCAAGCAAGCTGGCAGAGGGATCGTGCCGCGGCAAACCGGACGGCAACGACGTCGTCACGCAGCGCAGTCATCAGGGAGGGAAGAGCGGAGTCATCCCCGAAATAACCGAGGCGCACGGCGGCATGGAGTCGATTCTGCCAGAGGTTGCCCTTCAGTAAGGAAATCTCTTTTTTTACGACCGAAAAGGAGGCAAAGAGGGGACGGAGCTTATCCCTCCCTCCCTCTCCGAGTGAATCGGACTCCTCCATCAGAAGCTGCAGAGCTCGGTACGGATCTTTCGCTAGGATGGCCACGGTCACATCCGCCGGGGCATCGCCAGCAAGGAATCCCTTGAGCACAGGAAGCGCCCTCTTACGGAAGTTGGATTCGTGATCAAGGTTACGATCGGTGAAGATTCTCAGTCCGATGATGACGATCAGGAGGAGGACGCTGAGGAACGTCAGGACTATTGCGGAGGTGAGGGCGATGGTGATTAGATTCATGGCTAGAATTTAAAGACGCAGCCGAAGGTGGGCGTCAGTTGCTCGTAGAGCTGGCCACCGGTTTCTTTCAGTCGGTAACAGTACGTCGCCCCGGCAAAGAGGCTAACGTCCCTGCCGAGTGGTTGTGTGAAAAAGGCGGCGTAGGTGTAGGCGGGAGTAAGACTATTAACACTGTTATTTCCCGCGCCGACTTCGGAGTCGGGATCGGTGCCGTACGCGAAGGCGAGAACCATCTTGCGTTTCCCGGGCAGTCCGACGGTCAACGCCGTGGAGTAATAGTTGTACTCGAGGTTATAGAACGCCCATCCCCTGACATAACGGAAGCAGACCCAGTTCTCGTCATTGAAGTTGTAGACCAGACCGGGGTTGATCTGGTCAATCGGTCCCTGGACGAAGTTGTAGTGCTGGTAATCAAGCAGTAGACCGAGGCGCGGCATGACTTGGTAGATCACACCTCCGGAATAGACCTGTGTCGCCAGAAAGGAGGGGTCGGGGCAGATGGAGATCTTCCCGTGGATCTCGAGATACTTCATGAGCTGATAGGAGGCCATCGCGCTGTAGTAGGTGTCCGTGCCTGAGGGAGGCCGCTGCATCATGTCGAACTCGGCTCCCAGGATCAGCTTGCTGTTGGCCCGGTAGTAGAGTTGGACATCCTCCTCGTTCCAGTTCTGACGAGCCTTGTTGAAGAAGGTGGTGTTGTAGGAGGGAACAAAGATCCAACGCTTGAAATCCTCCACAGGCTCAAGTTCACCTTTGACAACGTTCTTGTCCGTTGCGAGGGAGCTGGATTTCGGAGATGTCCCTTGGGGGGATGAGTTCTTCGGAGCAGTAGCAACGGCTTTCACCAATGTTCTCTTCGGTTCGCCTGGTGGTTTCTTCATCGGAGTTGCGGGAAGACCCAGTTCGTCCCTGACTTCGACCATGGCACTGAAGAGGGAGGCAGGGTCGGAGGTGTTACCCTTCTGAAGGGTCTTTTCGAGGAGTCGCAGACATTCCTTGTCGTGGTAGCCATTGGAGTAGAGGAACCAAGCATAATGCTCCCTGAGTGATTCATCCTCGGGATTCTGCTGGAGGGCGTTCCGGTATTTCTCTCGTGCGTCCAGTAGCTCCGTACGTGATTCGGCAAGTTGCCCCATCTGAAAAAGACTGAGGGGAGGGTAGGAGAGCGTTGGTTCGACTGACGGCTCCAGACGACCCGGATCCATGGCCTGGGCTGAGGGAATAATCTGAATAGGATGAGAAGGCTCATTCGTCGTCTCGCCCTCCGCCCGCAGCGCTATGGTAAGTGATAGGATGCCGAGCAGAAGTGCTGTGAGATGGTGGTGTTGCCTGTAGTGCTTCATAATAGCCTTCCCTCGGGGACGATATTGGAGCGATTGCGCTCCAACAGATCGTCGATGGTCATTTCAAGTGTCCAAGCGTGCTTGAACGTGGTGATTTGCTGCAGTTTCTCCACGACGGGACGGCGCTGGGTGATCTGCCAGAAACTTTCTCCGTAACCCTTCTCAAAGGGCACGAACTCTATCGTGGAACGACTGCCCGAGTGCTCGATCACGAGCTTGGCCAGATCAAGGATGGAGATTTCCCTTGGGTTTCCCACATTCACCGGCTCTCCCCAGGCCTTGGGATGACCCGCCAACATGTCAAGCGCCCTGACTGTATCGCGGACATCGCAGAAGGATCGCGTCTGCGTCCCGTCACCATAGACGGTGAGGGGAACCCCGGAGAGGGCTTGCTTGATGAATCGTGGGAGGACAAAACCGTAATTCCCAGACTGTCTGGGGCCGACCGCGTTGAAGAGTCGCGGAATGGAAACCGGGATGCCGTGAACCTTCCGATAGGCCATGGCCTGAATCTCGTTGGTCAGCTTGCTTAAGGCATAGCCTGTGAGCCCAGCCTTCTCAGGAGCGAAGACTAACTCAATCCCTTCCCGAAGTTCCTTCTCGTGAGAGTGCCCGTAGACTGAGGAACTGGAGGCAATGAGGACCTCGGGGAGTGTCTTGGCTCGGGCTACGGATTCCAAGAGTCGCTCGGTCCCGAGAACATTCACCCGGGTCACCTCGATCGGTTGCTCGAGCACCCGAAACATTCCGACCACGGCTGCCATGTGATAAATCCGATCGGCTAGTTTCACCTCCTCATCAAGACCCTCCCAGGTGAGAAGATCACATTTGTTAAAGACGCAACGGCCCTGATTGAATGCGGAGAGGTTACCTACACTACCCGTACTCAGGTCATCAATCACGACGACGGAGTGCCCCTTGCCGAGATGATGCTCCGCGAGATGGGATCCAATGAATCCTGCGCCGCCGGTAATGAGTATATGCAAGGCGGGGGGGTAGAGTGTGTGGAGGGTAAAGATTATGCGGTGAGGCTGATCACTCGCGCGGCCTTCGTGATTTAAGAAGGAGACGAGGATGTCTGAAGCAACTGATCGGCTCGCCGTTGCCGTTCATGGCGCTCAGTTCGCAATGATTGTGGTTGCTGATGGCCGAGACATAGTCGAGTAGGACTCGGGTGTTGATCGTCGCTTCGGGCTCCAGATCACGGAAGATCACATGGGGCTTCGATCCGCCATTCGGACTGGAAATGAGTTCCCTAAGGGAGTGCCGTAGGCCGGAGCTCAGGGAGTGACTTCCATCCCCGATCATCAGGATGATGTCGGGATGGATCCGAGTGATCACGTGCGGCCAACTGATTCCGTCACGACTGAGGACGGCGTAGTTGTAATACTCAATGCAGCAACTTGTGTGAGGGGATGTTCTGAGGATAGCATCCTCCATCCATTGACGGGCTAACTTCCCGGCGACAATGGATGGGTAGAGGCAGATGACCTTGATCTGATATCCGCGGGGAAAGGAGGGAGGTTCGCCGGGCCTCGGCTCAGGGTCAATACTGTGATCGCCGTCACCATTGTGTCCGTGTTGTCTCTGAATCTTGTGGATGCTTCGTAACGATGACTTATGGGTGGAAGAGTTGGCACTCATGACCGTCGATCATAACGATCGTCCCACAAACGGGTAGATGTAGGAGTGCTTATCCCATCCTAAGCAATTTACTTAGAGCATCATCTGAATAATCCGTTGTTCCTTGGGTGATCATCTTGGCCGTCGATAAATAAAAGGACTCCCGCAGAGGTGCTGAGGCGTGGAGGAAAAGACAAAGGATTTGGTCCGCAGAAGATTGTCACCGTGACTCCCCTCAAATCGGAGAATCACTTGATCGATTCACAATGGGCTCTGACGACTCCTTCCAAGGGAGACGTTTCCCTAGGTAGACAGCGA
>CANIBV010000065.1 GCA_947466005.1 Spartobacteria bacterium
CGAAAGAGATCAGGATCGGAACCCAGAGAAGCAGGCGCTGGAGGCTGAGTCCTGCGGCAAAGGCATGCACCACGTCGCCCGGATGGAGCAGGGAGGCGGCAGAGAGCCCCTGCGGCCAGTACGGGGAGACCAGCCAGCCGTTGACGACCTGCCAGTTGACGATCTCATTGAGGTTCAGCGAACCGCAGATCATGAAGACGGGGACGACGGAGAGCCCCATGGAGAGCTCGTAGGAGATCATCTGGGAGGAGGAGCGGATGCCTCCAATGAAAGGAAACTTCGAGTTGGAGGCCCACCCGGCGATCGTGATGCCGTAGACACTGAGGGAGGAGATGGCGAAGATGTAAAGCACGCCTATATTGAGGTCGGCGATCGTCATGGAAATCCCGAACAGGGAGCTGCCGAAAGGAAGAACCGCCAGCACAAGGATCGGCGGGATCATCACGAGCTTCGGCGCGAGCCAGAAGTAGAACTTGTTCACACCGCCCGGGACGAAATTCTCCTTGGTGAGCAACTTGATCGGATCAGCGACCATCTGCCCGAGGCCGAAGAAAAAAGCATCTTTTTTGCCTCCAAACAGAGTCAGGGGAATGCCGACGCGGTTCGGTCCGACGCGATCCTGAATCAAGGCACTTACCTTACGTTCCGCAAAGACCGTCACCGAGACGACGATGATTACGATGTTGAGGAAGATGAAAGACTTCAGAAAAGTCGTCCAGAGCATGAACACCAGCGGGGTGGTCAGAAAGTGAAGAATCAGAGCGGTATCCATGTGTCTCGTTAGAAAGCGAAGCTTAAAGTTCGTACCTCCCCGAGATCCCCCTGTCGAGGCGCAAGAGAGAAAAATCGAATGACGTACGATAAAACCAGATTTTTTATTTGATCCATTCTGGTCAGTCGTTTTTCTGCAACGAACGCATTTTTAATGGGGGAGACCTTGAATGAATTACTCCGCATTACTTTCCAATGCCCGAAAAAAAGCCCCGGATTTCTCCGGGGCTTTTCGTTGATTCGTTCAGAGTGGGTTATTCGCCCTTCTCTTCCTTGGCTTTCTTGGGAGCTGCCTTCTTCTTGGGAGCCTCGCCCTCGGCCTTTTCTGCCTTAGGAGCAGCGGCCTTCTTGGCCTTGGCGGGCTTTTCAGCCTTCTCGGTCGCAGGCTCGGCCGATTTTAACTCGGGAGCGAAATCGACCCACTCAAGGTAGGCCATCGGAGCGCTATCGCTCTGACGCGCACCAAGCTTGGTGATGCGGGTGTAGCCACCCTTGCGGTCAGCGGCAGCAGGCGCGATCTCGGTGAAGAGCTTCTTCACTATATCCTTGTGCTTGAGGTAGGAGATGGCGATACGGCGTGCATGAAGATCCCCCTTCTTGCCCAGGGTGAGCATGCGCTCAGCCAGCGGCTTGGTAGCCTTGGCCTTGGCGAGGGTGGTCTTGATGCGGCGGTGCTCAATCAGACTGCAGACCTGATTCGCTAGAAGCGAATCCCGGTGTGCCTGACTACGGCCGAGCTTAACGGTTTTTTTACGATGACGCATGGCGTGTTATCCTTGGTTCTTATTCCTCGACGGTGGTCGTGATCTCAACAAGACCAGGTTCGAACTTCATACCGAGTCCAAGACCAAGCTGGACAAGCTTGTCCTTGATCTCGTTCAGGGACTTCTTGCCGAAGTTACGGTACTTGAGCATCTCGGCCTCGCTCTTCAGAGCAAGCTGTCCGACGCTGGTGATGTTTGCATTGTTGAGGCAGTTCGCCGCACGGACGGAGAGCTCGATCTCGTTAACGCTCATGGCGAGCAGTTTCTTGAGACGGCTATTCTCCTGGCTGACCTCGACAGGGGTCTCGTCGAACTCGATCTGTGTGTCGTCAAAGTTGACGAAGACATCAAGGTGATGACGGAGGATGGCTGCGGACTGAAGCAGGGCCTCGTCCGGGGTGAGGCGTCCGTCGGTCCAGAGCTCGAGGATGAGCTTGTCGTAGTCGGTTCGCTGTCCCACGCGGGTCTGCTCGACGGCGTACTTGACCTTGGTGACCGGGGAGAAGATGGAATCGATGGCAATGACGCCGATCGGCTTTTCGGGGCTCTTGTTCTCGTCTCCGGTGGCGAAACCGCGTCCAACCTTGACCTCGAACTCAGCGTCGAACTTCATCTTCTTGTCGAGCGTGCAGATGTGCTGGTCAGGATTGAGTACCTCGCACTGCGCGGTGGACTGGATGTCTCCGGCGGTGACTACACCCTGCTTGTTGACCGAAAGGGTCAGGTTGCGGGGTTCGTGGTCATGGGCCTTGAACTTGACCTTCTTGAGGTTGAGGATGATCTCCACGACGTCTTCAACAACGCCGGGAATGGCGGTGAATTCGTGCGGAGCTCCCTCGATCTTGACCGAGGTGATGGCGGCGCCTTCGAGTGAGGAAAGGAGGGTGCGGCGGAGTGAGTTGCCGATGGTGTGACCGTAGCCAGCCTCAAAGGGCTCGGCGACGAACTTGGCATAGGTGTCAGTTGCGGATTTCTCGTCCTTGACGAGGGTCTTCGGCATTTCGAAGCGACCGAGGCGGATAGGCATGGTATCAGATGGTTCTCGTTGCCGGGTTTCCCTTGGCGCTTTCCGATAGCCCGCAAATGCGGACTACCCAAGGACCGACGGCAGAGTGTTAGTTGCGCGGTCGGACAGAATAGCCGAGGGAGGCGGGGCTGCAAGGATGAATTATGCGGGATGAAGGGTACACCATAGCGGCGGCCGGACCGAGCGCCCATTTACCTCGCCTTTATTATTCATCCTTCTGACTTCATCCTTGTCTCCAATAAACAGAAACGCCGCCCTGTTTCCAGGGCGGCGTTTCGACGAGTTTCGAGTCCGTTACTTAAGAGGAACGGTCTTGATGGTCTGTAGGATACGGCCCGCAATCTTGTACGGGTCGCCCTGGGAGTTAGGACGACGATCCTCGAGGTACCCCTTGTGGCCGTTGTTCACGAAGCTATGAGGGACACGGATCGAAGCGCCGCGATTGGCCACGCCGTAGTTAAACTTGTCGATCGACTGGGTCTCATGCAGTCCGGTGAGGCGCATGTGGTTGTCGGGGCCATAAACGGCAATGTGCTCGTTCTTGAACTTGTCAAAGGCCGCCATGAGCTTCTCGAAGTATTTCTGACCACCCTTCTCACGCATGAACTTGGTGGAGAAGTTGGCGTGCATTCCGGAGCCGTTCCAGTCGACATCCATGCCGAGGGGCTTGCAGTGGTAATTGACATCCACGCCGTACTTCTCGCAGACGCGCTGGAGGACGTACCGGGCGAGCCAGATTTCATCGGCGGCCTTCTTGGAGCCCTTGCCGAAGATCTGGAACTCCCACTGGCCCTTCGCCACCTCGGCGTTGATGCCCTCGTGGTTGATCCCCATCTCAAGACAGATGTCGAGGTGCTCCTCGACGATGTCGCGGGCGATGTCACCGACGTTAGAGAAACCGACGCCGCAATAAAACTTGCCCTGGCCTTCTGCCGGGAACCCACCCTTCGGGAAGCCGAGAGGCGCTCCGTCCTTGTAGAGGAAGTACTCCTGCTCAAAGCCGAACCATGTATCGGCGTCATCCAGAATGGTGGCGCGGGAGTTGGAAGGATGCGGCTTGCCGTTAGGAAGGAGCACCTCGCACATGACGAGAAGTCCGTTTTCACGGGTCGGGTCAGGATAGCTGGCAACCGGCTTGAGGACACAATCACTGCTCTTGCCCTCGGCCTGGCGGGTCGAGCTGCCGTCAAAGCCCCACTGTGGGAGATCCTTCAGCGCAGGGAACTTTGCGAATTCCTTGATCTGGGTCTTACTGCGGAGGTTGGCAACGGGCTCATAACCGTCGAGCCAGATGTATTCGAGTTTGTACTTGGCCATAATGTGGGGCGTTTGTGGTGTTCCGCTGTCTTTTTTTGATCAACCTGCGCCATGCGGACGAACGGCGAAGCTGGATTTCCCGACTGTAGGATCGGACAGAATAGGATCAAGCAACTTCAATGCCAGAATACGAAATTCCTCCCCGAAGGAGGAATTTTGAGTGAAATGTGAAATGTGAGAAGGTAGGATGGAAGGGGTCACATCTAGGACTTCCACGCATTTTCACCCGTTTCTATCCTCACTTATGACCTATACACCCAATCAGGAACGCTACAACGGCTCCTCGTTTTATGCGCGCTGCGGACGGTCGGGCCTCTTACTCCCAAAAGTCTCTCTCGGACTCTGGCATAACTTCGGAGAGGTTGACTCCTTTGTAGTGGCCCGCGATATCGTGCTCCGCGCCTTTGACCTGGGCGTCACCCACTTTGATCTGGCGAATAACTATGGCCCGCCGCCCGGATCCGCCGAGAGAACTTTTGGCAAGCTGCTGGCGTCGGATCTTGCCGCTTACCGCGACGAACTCATCATCTCCACGAAGGCTGGCTACACCATGTGGGCGGGGCCTTACGGGGAATTGGGATCACGCAAGCATCTGCTCTCCTCGTTGGAGCAGTCTCTACGGCGTATGGGCCTCGACTATGTCGATATCTTCTACAGTCACCGGTATGATCCGGCAACTCCGCTAGAGGAGACGATGGGAGCACTGGCTCATGCGGTGCGCTCCGGCAAGGCCCTCTATGTCGGCATCTCCAACTATAATCCCGAAATGACCGTTCGGGCCTCCGCCCTGCTCCGGGAAATGGGAGTCCCCCTGCTAATCCACCAACCGAGGTACAATATGTACCTGCGCACCATTGAAAACGGCCTGCTCGACGTTCTCGAGCGCGAGGGGATGGGCTGCGTTTCCTTCTCCCCCCTTGCCCAAGGGCTTTTGACAGGACGCTACCTGAATGGAATTCCTGCCGACGCAAGGGCCTCCAAGAAGCATGGATTATTGAAACCCGAAGCTGTTAGCCCCGAAGTTCTTGAACAGGTCCGCTCCCTCGGAGAGATCGCCGAGGCACGCGGCCAGAGCATCGCCCAACTTGCCATAGCTTGGGTTCTCCGCGATCCCCGCGTGACCACTGCTCTCATCGGGGCCAGCAAGATCAGCCAACTGGAAGAATGCATCGCGGCCGCACCGAACGCCTCCTTTGATGAGGCAGAACTCGCGCGGATCGATGTGATCCTCGGGAACTCCCCAAACAAATAATGAGGAGCGTCCCCTCGGACGCTGATAAGAATTGGCGGCTCTTCCTTTGGTTCCGGGTGCTCTTCTCGGCACGGTTCTATTATCCGGTGATGGCGGTTCTCTTCCTCGATTTGGGACTGACCGCCACCCAGTACACGCTGCTCAACGTGGCATGGGCGGCAGCGAGCCTCCTCTCCGATGTCCCGGCGGGCGTGCTCGCCGACCGGATCGGCCGCAAGCCACTTCTTGTGGCGGCGGGATGCTGCATGGTCGCCGAGATGGCTCTGCTCTGCGCGGCTCCGCGCAACGGGGGCGCGCTGCTCTTTCTCTTCTGCCTCGCTAACCGGATTCTGAGTGGACTGGCGGAAGGACTAGCCAGCGGGGCCGACGAGGCGATCGTCTACGACTCACTGGCGGAACGGGGACGCACGGGGGAATGGCAGCATGTCCTGGAGCAACTCACCCGGTGGCAGTCCATCGGTTTCGTGGTCGCCATGCTGGCAGGTGGCGCCGTCTATGCGCCGAGCTTCGTGAACGGGGCCCTGGCTTGCCTTGGCCTACACACCTCCCTTGATCAGGCCACGACGCTTCGCTTTCCGATCTACCTAACGCTAGCCAGCGCCATCGGCGTGCTCCTGCTGGCGTTGAACTTCCGTGAGCCGTCACGGCGCCTCCCCCACGCGATCGAGGATCCCGAGGGCCATCACGCCGCCTCAGTGACGGGCGCCTTTGCCTTCGTGCTGCAGGCCGGCCGGTGGCTGCTCGGCAGCCCGGTTGCTCTCTTTGTGGTGACGGCGGGTTTTCTCTTCGAGAGTTCGGTGCGGCTCTTCCTCACTTTTAGTAGTTCCTATTTCCGGCTGATCGACATTCCCGAGATCGCCTTCGGCGCCTTGGGTGCCGTGATGGGGGGGCTAGGCTTCTTTGTCTCTCCCTGGGCCCGCCGGATGATCGTCACGGGAAGCATCGGAAGGAGCTTTCGGATCATGGGGGTGGTGATTTTTGTCGGACTTTGCGGTCTCGCATGGCATCCCAGACACTGGGGCCTTCTCTTCGCCTTCCCCCTCGGGGCGGCGATGACCCTGATCGGGTTCAGCGTCTCCACGTACCTCAATACGTTGGTCGATTCCCATCACCGTGCCACGGTGCTCTCGTTCAAGGGGCTGGCCTTTAATTTCGCCTATGGCGGCGTGAGCCTTCTCTTCGCGCTCGCCCTCAACATGGTTCCCGGAAAGACCCCGCAGGATCAGCTGGCTTCCGCCTTCGGATTGCTTCCCTTCTGGCTCCTGCTGGTTTGGGGAATCCTTTTGCTGTCTTTCAGAAAACATCGCGCGCTCATCAACTCGGCCAACTTGGCGGCAAGCCCATGATCCTCGCCTTTCACAAGCCGTACGGGGTCCTCTCCCAGTTCACGCCGGACGGTTCCCCGAACCGGACGCTGGCGGAGTTCGGCTTTCCGAAGGGAGTCTATCCGATCGGCCGCCTCGATGCCGATTCCGAGGGATTGCTTCTGCTGAGTGACGAAGCCGGACTGAACACCCGACTGCTCGATCCCGAACGCGGACATCCCCGCCGCTACTGGGCGCAGGTGGAGCGCATCCCCTCATCGTCCTCGCTGGACCAACTGGCCGCAGGAGTCACCATTCAGGAGTACACCACGCGACTCTGCCGGATCTGGATGCTTGACCCGCAACCCGAAGTGCCGCCGCGTGATCCTCCGATCCGTTTCCGCAAGAGCGTCCCCGACTGCTGGATTGGCATCCAACTCACCGAGGGCAAGAACCGTCAGGTGCGCAAGATGACGGCGGCGATCGGACATCCCACGCTCCGTCTCTTGCGAGTCCAAGTCGGTGATCTGGAACTCGGCGATTTGAAAGCAGGTACCTGGAGGGAGTTGGCCCAGGAAGCGAGCGTTCTCATTTTCGGGAAAAACAAGCAGTGATAAATCGGGACAGCCTTCGGATTCCTTCACTTCTGCTTGGAGTGCTAGCCACCTACGTCACACTCCCCTCCATGCACTCAGCGGAAACCCTCACTCAGTTTTCCACCATCAATGCCCTGATGCAGGGGATCTACGACGGGCCGACCACATTCGCCCAAGTTCGCCGCTACGGAGATTTTGGCATCGGCACCGTGAACCATCTCGACGGCGAGATGCTTGCCTTGGACGGGGTCTTTTACCAGATCGCCAGCGACGGGAAGGTGCACGTGATCTCCGATCGTGAGAAGACCTCCTTCGCCACGGTCTCCTTCTTCCGTGGGGAGCATTCAGCCGCGGTGCCAAAGCTCACCTCGTTCAGGGCACTTCAAGACTGGCTCGACCGGCATCTGGGATCGAAGAACTACTTTTGGTCGGTGCGGATCCACGGGACCTTCCCCGTGATGAAGGTCCGCAGCATCTCCCGCCAGCACCCTCCCTATCGCCCTCTCGCCGATGTCGCGAAATCAGAACGCATCTACGACTACCGGCACGTCACCGGGACTCTCGTCGGATTCCGTTCCTCTCCCTACATCAAGGGAATCAACGTCCCCGGCTACCACTTTCAT
Organism: Spartobacteria bacterium; assembly: GCA_947466005.1. Lineage (GTDB taxonomy): Bacteria > Verrucomicrobiota > Verrucomicrobiia > Chthoniobacterales > UBA6821 > UBA6821. The sequence goes on from CANIBV010000065.1 coordinate 7,655, forward strand.
TTCCTGAGCGATGACAAGACCCTTGGCGGCCACGTGATGGCGTGCAGCGTGAAGGAAGCCTCCGCCAAGTGGGACTCGCACCGAAACTTTCAGATGATGCTGCCGGATGACCCCATCTTCCGCCGTGCCGATCTCTCGCCACACGACGAGGCGGCGCTGCGGAACGTTGAGCAGTGACGCCGAGGGCGGAAGTCGAGAGCGATGGGTGCGAACTCCCTAGCACCTGTTCCCTGGTTCCTAGTGACAGCCGCAGCCTGAGCCACAGCCACCACCCGAGGAGGCGGCACGCGGAGCAGGCGTATCGCCCCCCTTCCGGACAAAGCCAAATCCCCCCGTGATCACGCGCCGCACGGGCTCGCCCGTCTCGGGATGCTTGCTGAGCGGGGCATCCTTCATGCTCTGCTGCACTTCGAAGGTATGGGGCTCGTCGCCCGGCTTGCTTGGGATCGTTTCGTAGAGATAAGTGGCCATGATTCGATCGTGAAGAAATGGTGCGCGATGCAGGGTTCGAACCTGCGACTTCTTGCGTGTGAAGCAAGCGCTCTACCACTGAGCTAATCGCGCATGAACTGAGAAGTGATTAAAATTAGGCCGCCTGTTCTCGGCAAGGAGATACCGCCGAGAGCACTATAGGATGTAAAGGAGGCCTTTTTTTCCAACGGACCACAGGTCCGGGGGGCCGGGCAAGCTACCGCGAGCGAAAAGCGTCCTCGGCCTTCGCGATGACGCGCTTCACTGCCAGAAAGCTGTCGGGACTCACAGAAATGGAATCAATGCCATGTTCCACCAGAAAACGGGCAAACTCGGGGTGGTCACTCGGCGCTTGTCCGCAAATTCCAGTGTGGGCGCCGCTCTTTTGAGCCTTGGAGAGGAGTTCGGCGATCGCCGTGGTCACGGCCTCGTCGCGCTCGTCGAAGAGGGTGCTCAGGATGTCGCTGTCACGATCAACGCCGAGAACCAACTGCGTCAGGTCGTTGGATCCTATGGAAAATCCGTCGAACCGTTCGGCAAACCGTTCGGCCAGCAGTACGTTGGAAGGAATCTCCGCCATCACGTGGATTTGCAAACCCTTCCGGTGGCGCACCAAGCCGTTCTTGGAAAGCTCGGCCAACACCTTGTCCGCCTCGGCGATCGTCCTACAAAACGGAATCATGATGACGATGTTCTCAAGGCCCAACTCCTCGCGCGCCATCCGCACGGCCCGGCACTCGAGCGCGAACCCATCCCGGTATCCCTCGCTGTAATAGCGACTTGCTCCCCTCCAGCCGAGCATCGGGTTCTCCTCATGCGGTTCGAATGCGGAGCCGCCGATCAGGCGCGCGTATTCGTTTGTCTTGAAATCGCTCATCCGAACGATCACCGGGTTTGGGTGGTGATCGCGCGTATTCGTTTGTCTTGAAATCGCTCATCCGAACGATCACCGGGTTTGGGTGGTGA
>CANIBV010000066.1 GCA_947466005.1 Spartobacteria bacterium
AGCAGTTTCCTGACATCCTCGACTGAAAGCACCTTCTTCACCGCCTCCTGAAGATGCGGATCGTTATCGATGGCACCCTGGGTCTTTCCCTTCAGGGAAATCTCCTTGGTCTCGTAGGCTTCCTTGTTGCCGTAGGGACTCTTCTTTTCAAGCTCTGAAAAGTTCTTGATAGGAAGATCCTTGGAGGCGAATTTTTTTGAGGCCTCGTCGTTCACTCCCTGAAGATTCTCCGGGAGCTTTTTTGAAGGAAAGAGAAGGTTGCCTAACCAGCTCTTTTTCTCCCCCTCATACGACTTCGTAGTGAACTCTTTCGAGGTAAAAGCTTTGCTACCCGCATACTCCCGCGTACTGACCTTCCGGTCTGAAAAGCTCCCGCCCGTGCTGTAGACCTTCCCTTCAAAGGCGCTCTTGGCGCTCCGATCCGGATGCATGATGCGTTCCATCATGCCCGGCTCCTTAGGCTTATCCTGAGCCTGCGTTGCCGCCACCAGCGAAGAGCAGCACTGCATGGCGAGTTGTAGAGATCCAATCAGGATGTAGTGATCCCTTTTCATTTCAGCATCATTACCACGATGACTGCTTCCAGCAAGTGACGAGAAAACAGACTCCATCGAATTCCATGGTAGGAGGGCATAAAAAAACCGCCTCGGAGCGCTCCGGGCGGTTTTCTTAAAGAGATCTGACTTACCAGATTAGCGAGAGTACAATTCCACAACGAGCTGCTCGTTGACAACAGGGTTGATCTCTTCACGTGTCGGGATGCGGACAACCTTGCCGCTGAGGGCTTCCTTATCAACAAGGAGCCAATCCGGGGCCTGGACGATCTGGGTCTGGTCAAGGCCGCGCTGGGCAAGACGCTTGGAGCCATCCTTGGTGCGCACAGAGATGACATCACCGACCTTCATGGTGGCGGAGGAGATGTCGGTTTTGCGGCCATTGAGGTTGACGTGACCATGGGAGACCATCTGACGTGCTGCCGAACGGGTCTTTGCAAAGCCCATGCGGTAAACAACGTTGTCAAGTCGGGCCTCGAGAAGTTGGAGCAGAATCAGACCGGTGACACCACGGGTCTTGAGTGCCGTCTCGAAGTAGCGACGGAACTGACGCTCAAGAACGCCGTACTGGAAGCGAAGCTTCTGCTTCTCGGCGAGTGCGGTACCGTACTCGGAGATTTTGCGGCGCGATCCCTTGGGGCCGTGCATGCCGGGAGGGTACGGCTTGTGCTCGAAAGCACGGGCAGATCCTGCGAGGAGCACGCCGTAGCGGCGGCTAACTTTGGTTTTGGGTCCTGTGTAACGGGCCATGATATTTTAAAAAGGCTTTGGGATATTGGGTGAGATCAGACGCGGCGCTGTTTCGGAGGACGGCAGCCGTTGTGAGGAACAGGGGTGACATCCTGAATGACGGTGATCTCAAGTCCGATGGCCTGCATGGCGCGGACGGCAGACTCACGACCTGATCCAGGACCCTTCACGCGTACTTCGACTTCCTTGAGGCCGTGGCCCATGGCCTGACGGCAGGCGTCCTGGGCAACCATCTGGGCTGCATAGGCGGTGCTCTTACGGGAACCCTTGAAGCCCATCTTCCCGGCGCTGGACCAACCGATCACTGCACCCCTGAGATCGGTGAGAGTGACGATGGTGTTGTTGAAGGTAGCCTGAACGTGGGCGATGCCCTGAAGGATATTCTTGCTTCCCTTGGCCTTGACGATCTTGGGCGGCTCGATCGGATCATCGAGATTGAAGCTGACGGGAGCTGCAGGAGCGGCCTCTTCGGCCTTCTTATCCTTGCTCTTCTTTACCTTGGCTTTCTTTTCAACTGCAGGGGCCGCTGTTTCTGCGGCGGGAACTGCTACTGGTGCTACTGCTGCCTCAGCGGAGGCTGGAGCGACTGCAGGTACCTCTGGGGTCTCTGGTGTGACGGGCGTTTCTTCTGACATGAGCTTGTTGCTTTACTGAATGATTTGCGGATTAGTCCTTCGCTCGGATGACTCCGACGGTCTTGCGAGGCCCCTTACGGGTACGTGCGTTGGTCTGGGTACGTTGGCCACGTACAGGAAGTCCGCGGCGGTGGCGGAGACCACGGTAGCAGTTAATTGCCTGGAGACGCTTAAGGTTGCCCTGAATCTCACGGCGAAGGTCACCCTCGATGACAACCTTCTGGCCTGAGATGGCGGAGATGATCGCTCCGATCTGCTCGGAAGAGAGTTCCTTGGCGCGGATGTCTGGATTGATGTTGGCCTGCTCGAGGACGCGCTTGGAGGTCTTCGGGCCGATGCCGTAAATGTAAACGAGCGAGGCTTCAATACGCTTGTCGCCTGGAATTTCTACGCCGAGAAGTCTTGGCATGGTGTTGGTTCTTTAGAGTTGGTTGCCTAGGGAAGTGAGTGATGTCTCGAATCAGCCCTGGCGCTGTTTGTGACGGGGGTTCTTGCAGACGACGCGCACCACATTGTTGCGGCGGACGATCTTGCAGGTTTCGCAAAGGCGTTTAATGGAAGCTCGGACTTTCATGCGTGAAATCAGCGACGGTGTTTATGCGTCGAATGGTGTCGGTTATTGGCTTGGGCTGGATGGTGACTGCGTGAGTCGCTGGATGATTGTTCCCTGATTGAGATCATAGGGGGAAACGCTGATCACTACATAGTGCCCTGGTGCGATGCGCGTGAACTTCAAGCGCAACTTCCCGGACACCGTAGCCAACATTCTTCTGCCACTGGCTAACTCCACACGGAAGCGGGCCATCGACAGTCTCTCTACGACTAGGGCCTGGTGTTTTAAGCTATCGGAGGTAGGCATGTCAACACCTCTGGTTCATTTTCTGTCACTAAAACGGTATGCTCAAAATGGGAGGAGGCCTTGCCATCAGAAGTCACGACCGTCCAGCCGTCGTCCAGAATCCTCACTCCCTCGTCCCCGAGATTGATCATCGGCTCGATGGCAAGGGTCATTCCGGCCTTAAGTTTGGGCCCTGAGCCACGCCTGCCATAATTCGGGATCTGGGGTTCCTCGTGCAACCGACGGCCGACACCGTGCCCGACAAACTCGCGCACCACGCCAAGTCCCTGTTTGAGGGCCTCTGTCTCGATGTAGTTGGAAAGGTCACCCAGCCTGCGTCCGGCCACGGCAAAAGAAATCGCACCCTCGAGAATGCGCTTGGTGGCAACGCAAAGCCGTTCGGTTTCCGGATCCACTGCACCGCAAGGAACCGTGCTCGCCGTGTCTCCGATCCACCCATTCAGCACCACACCCGTGTCAATTTTTACGATGTCACCGTACGCAAGACGTCGCTCCCCGCCAATGCCGTGCACCACTTCTTCGTTGATCGAAATACAGATTTGCCCGGGAAATTTCCGGTAGCCGAGGAAGGCGCTTTTGCATCCGAGTTCAGCCATGAATTCCGCGGCCTTGCTGTCGATCTCCCCGGTTGTCACCCCTGGCGCTACCATCTTGGCAAGCCGATCTAGCACGATTGCAGCGGCACGGCCAGCGGCTCGCATTTTGTCGATTTCGGCAGGTGTTTTGATGGGAATGGGCATGGCAAGAAAATGAGTCTGAATGCTGTCTGTAACAATTGGCGCTAAAGAAATTTGAAAATCGGCATCCGTGAAAAAGAGCGTGCGGGTTATGAAACAGGAATCTGTCATTCTTGACAGCCTTGAGAGTTGTCAGGAGTTGGCCGGACCCTCCTTATTCTCAACAAGCACGGCAATTTTAGCAAAGATCGCATCACTCCCCTGCCCCGCATCAACGCGGCGCAGAATTCTCAGAGCCGTCTTCTCGTAATAGGAAACGACCGGAAGCGTCAGTTGGTTGTAGACTTCGAGACGCTGAGCCAGAGCCGCCTCGGTGTCATCATTCCGACGCACCAGTGGGGCACCGCAGTTGGGGCAGGCGCTTCCCTGGACATATCCATGGATGGAGGAACTGAATGTTGCACCGCAGGCAAGACAGGAAAGTCTTTCAAGGATCCGTCGCCGAATTTCCTGTTCGGGGAGTTCCAGCAGCACCACCAGTTCCAACGGTGCCTTGAGGTGATCTAAAGCCCGATCCAGATGCTCCGCCTGGCCGACGGTCCGGGGAAATCCATCAAAGAGGAACACGGCTCCATGTTCCTGCATCCAGGTCGCGACAATCCGCACAGCCAGCTCATCCGGGACGAGGAGACCCTTGCTGGTCCATTCGTTAGCTTCGCGACCCAGCACTGTCTCTCGCGCGCACTCGGAGCGTAAAAGCGCTCCGGTGGAGACATGGGGGATCCCAAATGTCTTCGAGAGGCGATCCGCTTGCGTCCCCTTACCTGAAGCGGGGGGGCCTAGCAGGACAATCCGCTGTTTCAACGGATCCACGTTGGCACCGACTTAGCGGTGAGTGGTGAGGTAAATGGTGACACCCGCAATGACAAGTGTTCCAAGACCGGCGTAGAGCCAGACAAGAGAGGTGTCACTTACTGTGGAACCACCGACAGATGGGCGCGAAGTATTGCGACCGCGGATCTTCCCCTTGCGGAGGAATCCGTCGTAATGACGCTGCAGGAGGTAGGTCTCCACCTGACGCATCGTATCAAGGGTCACACCCACGATAATGAGAAGTCCCGTGCCTCCGAAGAACTGAGCCGCCATGTAGGGAACCTGGAGGGCGTTACTCAGGAGTTGAGGAAGAACCGCGATGATGACAAGGAAGACGGCGCCGGCAAAAGTCAGGCGACCCATGGTGTAGTCGAGGAAGTCAGCGGTCGGCTTGCCGGGGCGAACTCCTGGAATGAAGCCACCATACTTCTTGAGGTCATCGGCAATCTGCGCCGGCTGGAACTGCGTGGCCACCCAGAAATAGCTGAAGCTGAAAATAAGCAGGGCGTAGAAGCAATAGTGGATCCACCCGGCGGAGAGCTGATGGGCCCAATAGGCTGCCCATGGTTTGTTCCCAAAGGCCATGTTCAGGATCGTGGCGGGGAAAAGGAGGATTGCCTGGGCAAAAATAATCGGCATGACGCCTGCATAATTCACTTTCAGGGGCATGTACTGAGTCTGGCCTCCATAGACCTTACGACCCACCACTCGCTTGGCGTACTGGACGCTGATTCGGCGGGTTGCCTGGGTAACAGCAATGACCGAGGCAATCACCAGGAAGAGGAAGGCGCAGAGAATAACAAGCACCACCGGACTGACCGTAGAGGCCTCTCCGCCGCTCGGCACAAAGGTACGCCAGGCCTGGACTAGGCCTGCTGGAAGCTGGGCAAGAATGCCGATCGTGATAATGACGGAGATGCCGTTCCCGATACCGCGTTCGGTGATCTGGTCGCCGATCCACATGAGGAACAAGGTTCCTGCTGTCATGATGAGGACCGTCAGGAGTCGGAAAGAAATCCCTGGATCAGAGACCAAAGGGATGCCAAGTCGCGCAATCGTCTCAGAGATGCCCGGCAGGAAGGGGTTGGACTGGGGGCTCTCAAAGGATAGGGCTAGAAGCCATCCTTGGAAGATGCAGAGTGCGATCGTCGTGTAACGGGTGTACTGGGCGATCTTCTGGCGACCACCATCCTCGCGTGCCAAGCGACCGAGCTTCGGGATCACCGCGCCAAGAAGCTGGAGCATGATCGAGGCGCTGATATAGGGCATGATGCCCAACGAGAAGATGGCGCAATTCCCGAGCGCACCACCCGAGAAGAGGTTAAAGAGAGCAGCGGCGCCGCCGCCAGCGCTGTGATCCGCCACATTCATGAACCACTCACGCAAGACCTGGGCATTGACACCGGGGGTGGTGATTGCTGCGCCGATGCGCATGATCACGATCATCCCGAGAGTGAAGAGGATACGCTGCCTCAGCTCGGGAATCCTGAAGATATTGGCAAATGCCGAGATCATGCGTTTCTTGCTAGAGTCGGGCCGCTGTTACTAGTTCGTAACTTTGGCGGCCTGAAGTTAGGCTGCTTTGACTGCCTTTCTGGGAGCTGCTTTCATGATTGCACGTCCGGCAATCTTGGTCTGGCGCTCACGAAGAACCAAGGAACCGCCAGCGGCCTCGAGTTTCTCGCGTGCTGCGGCGCTTGACTTGTCCACCTCGACGGTGAAGGACTTGGTCACGACGCCGCGAGCCAGGAGCTTAATGCCATCATTGCGGCCATGGACAATACGAAGGGAGCGAAGGGCGGCCTCGTCGATCTTGGCTCCGGCCGGGAAGCGCTCCTCGAGAGTATCGAGGTTGACGACCGCGTAAACGGGCTTGAACTCAAAGTTATTGAAGCCGCGCTTGGGAAGCCGGCGGATCAGGGGCATCTGACCGCCTTCGAATCCAAGACGCACGCTTCCGCCGGAACGCGCTTTCTGTCCCTTGTGGCCGCGACCGGAAGTCTTTCCGTGGCCGCTGCTTTCGCCGATACCGAGGCGCTTCTTGCGGTGCTTGGCACCGGGACGAGGCGCGAGATTATGGAGTCGCATTGTTGTCATTCAAAGAGTCTGTTTAGGCCGCAACGGGAGTTGCAGGTTCGGGTGTGTGGATCTTCTTTCCACGCAGTTTCATGATTTCAGCGCGGGGACGAAGGCTGGTGAGAGCCGAAAGGGTTGCCTTGACCACGTTGGAGTGATTGCTGGACCCAAGGGATTTGGCAAGGACGTCACGGACGCCGACTGCTTCGAGTACAGCTCGGACACCACCTCCGGCGATCACACCGGTACCAGGTGACGCGGGACGGAGGAGGACTCGTCCACCGCCAAACTCGCCGAAGGTCTCGTGCGGGATGGTGGTTCCAGAGATGGAGACGGGAACCATGGCCTTGCGGGCAGCTTCCGAACCCTTGCGGATTGCTTCGCTGACCTCGTTGGCTTTGCCGAATCCGATCCCTACACGTCCTTTCATATCACCGGTAACAATGAGGGCACTGAAGCTGAAGCGGCGGCCGCCTTTGACGACCTTGGAGCATCGGTTGATGAACACAACCTTTTCGATCGTGTCCTTGGGAGTGTCGTCAACGGGTTTATCCCGGCGTGGTCCGCGTTTGGGGCGTTTGTCATCCATAGAAATTAATTAGAACTGAAGTCCACCCTGACGGGCTGCCTCTGCGAGTGCTTTGACCTTACCATGGTACATGAAACCGCCGCGGTCGAAGACAACCTTCTCGATCTTCTTGGCAAGACCGCGCTCGGCGATGAGTTTTCCGACCTTTATCGCCGTGGCCACATTGGCGCGGGCAGAAGCATCCTTCTTGAAGGACTCTTCAGTCGTGTTGACGCTGGCCAAGGTGGTGCCGACCTGGTCGTCGATGACCTGAGCGGTGATGTGTTGACCGGAGAAGTGAACCGCAAGGCGTGGACGCTCGGCGGTGCCGGAGACTTTCTTGCGGAGGCGTACGTGACGCAGTTTACGGGAATTTGTAGCGGACATGGATGATGGAACCGTTGGTTACTGGACAGTCTTGCCTTCTTTGCGGCGGACTACCTCGTCGGAATAGCGGATTCCCTTGCCCTTGTAAGGCTCGGGTGGGTAATAGGCGCGGATATCGGCGGCAACCTGACCGACAAGATGTTTGTCGATTCCTTCGATCGAAATCTTGGTATTGTCAGTGACGGCAACCTTGATTTCATTGGGGATCTGGAAGAGCACGGGGTGTGAGTAGCCGATCGAGAGATCGAGCTTGTCACCCTTGACTGCGGCACGGAAACCAACGCCCTGGATCTCAAGATCGCGACGGAAACCGTTGCTGACTCCTGTCACCATGTTGTTGATGAGTGCGCGGGAGAGACCGTGAAGGGCTCGTACCTGGCGCTCCTCGTTGGCGCGGGCAACCAGAACCGTGGTTCCTTCGGTGGAAATGGTGATTCCCTTGGGAAGCTCCCAACTGAGCTTGCCCTTGGGGCCCTCGACGGTGACCAGGTTTCCGTTGGAAACGGCGACCTTGACTTTGTCAGGGAGAGTGATGGGTGTTTTACCGATACGGGACATGGCAGGAAATAGTTACTGGGTTACCAGACGTAGGCGAGGAGTTCTCCGCCAAGCTTCTGCTTGCGGGCCTCGTGACCCGAGAGGACACCACGTGATGTGGATATAATAGAGATGCCGAGACCGCCAAGAACTCGGGGGATCTCTTCGCTCCCGACATATCGGCGGAGGCCAGGACGACTGATGCGGCGAAGACCGGCGATCGCGGCCGTTTTGCCAACGTACCGTGGACGGATCCGGATGCGGGGATGGGTCTCCTTGTTATCGAGCTCGTACTCCTCGATGTAACCCTCACGCTTGAGGATGGAGACGATGTCGCTCTTAATCTTGGAATAAGGAACGAAGAACTCGGTCTTCTGCACGCCGACAGCGTTGCGGACGCGGGTGAGTAGATCGGCGATGGGATCAGTAAGGGCACTCATGGATAATTAGGCGGAAGCGGTGTCGGCGGCCTTCTCTGCGGGTGCAGCCTCGGCCTTCTCTACCTTCTTGGAGTTACGTCCGACGAAAGGCATTCCGAGCTCCGATAGCAGGGCGCGCGCCTCGTCATTTCCCGTTGCGGAGGTAACGATGGTGATGTCGAAACCGATGTTGCGCTTAATTTTATCAAGCTCGACTTCAGGGAAGATTGACTGATCGGAGACACCTAGGGTGTAGTTGCCACAGCCGTCGAAAGCGCGGTTAGAAACACCACGGAAATCGCGGATGCGGGGAAGGGCGGTCTTGATGAGACGCTCGAGGAACTCGTACATAAGGCGCCCGCGAAGGGTAACCTTCGCCCCGATCGGTTGACCTGCGCGGAGCTTGAAGTTGGAAATAGCCTTCTTAGCAATCGTCTCTACCGGCTTCTGGCCTGTAATGAGTTCGAGTTCGTCCTTTGCGATCTCAAGCGCAGCCTTGACGTCGGGGGCGGAGGCGATGGAGGTGTTGATGACCACCTTCACGAGACGTGGCACTTGGTGGACATTCTTGTAACCGCGCTTTTCCTTAAGGGCTGGAATGATGCGCTGAGTGTACTCGTTCTGAAGTTCGGCGATTGGGAGTGACATGGCTATCTGGAATTATTCGGCTTTAGCGGCT
>CANIBV010000067.1 GCA_947466005.1 Spartobacteria bacterium
GGCCACGCCTGTTCGGATGCATCGCGCAACTCGGCAGGCTCCGCGGTGGAGGATACCGATGAAAGGAGTAATCGGAGGCCGGACTGACCCGCCGCCTCATCCAACAGGTCGTTATGGCCGCCGGAGTAGGTCATGGGATCGGAGGTATTCCTGAGAAAGCCTCAGCGCCGGCGAAGAATCGGCAAGCTTCCTTCCGTCAACTCCGGCGACAGGCATCACGCCGAGGCGCGAATTGGTGACAGCCATGGCGATGGCGCGGAGGAGGTCACGAGGCGTGAGTTCACGTTCCTCCACTCTGGTGTGGCGCCGCACCCACTCCAGCACGGCTCCAGATCTCGCACCTGCGGTTGCCCCCGGTGACGAAGGGGGGGAGCAGAGAACGCTTCCTGATTTCAGTGGCATCCAGACGAGCAGATTCCCCATAGCGCAGGAGAGCACCCTGCCCTTTGCATTAAGGACGATTGCCTCATCGGCGCCAAGTCCCAGTGCCGACTCGAGCGCCCGGACATGAGCCTCGTAGTTGCCGCTCTTCTCACCCCAGCCCTCTCCGAGAAATGGTTTCTCCAAGAGGTGGAGCTGCATCCCCTTGGCGAGCTTGGCAGGCGAAGGAAAGACCACCCCCTCCCATGCCACAAAACAAGCGGACGTTCGAACTGCCGAGGCCGGCGCCCCTGGGCCGGCCGTGAGGTAGAGACGCAGCATCCCGTCGGGAAGCTCAATCGTTGGAAGAGTACGGAGAAATCCGCGCAGCGCGGAGGCCAGGGATCGACTGAGAGGAATTCCCTTTGAGGCCGCGGAGACCGCGAGTAGAGCAAGATGCTCCGAGGTGAGGAGCGGCAACCCGTTGCGTACGGCGATGCTTTCAAAGACATGCTGGCCGTAACGGAATCCGCGATCAGCTAGGGGGATGCCTCCCTGGAAAGGGGTGATCGCACAGCCATCCCAGCACCAGGACCTGAGTGCCGCCGCCTTGGTACTGCTCGTTTTCACTGGCGGAACATCACTCCTGCACCGAGGAGCGCGGCGCTCCGAGACGTTCAAGACGCTTACGGAGGGTGGCCCGGGTAATGCCAAGCAGCGCGGAGGCCTTGACCTGATTGCCACCGGTGAGATCCATGGCTCGACGGGTGAAGTCCTCCTCGATCCAAGGAAGGAGCTCCCTGTCGCCATCCTCACGGGTGAGCGCCAGGAAGAGAGCATGAGAGGCCTCCTCGATGGTAAGTGCCGTCATCGGAGCCACGAAGGCATCGCTGATTTCGGAAGCACTGCTCCCCTGACCGAGCGGCAGGTCCTTGGGCAGCAGCACATCACTTGAGGCAAGCACACAGGCGCGCCGCAGGGTGTTCTGAAGCTCGCGGACATTGCCCGGCCATGGATAGGCCTCCAGAACTTTGACGGCCTCGGAGGAGAGCTGAAGCAGGGGGCGGTGCTGCTGGTTGGCGAGGCGGGATAGGAAATACTCGGCGAGCAGACGAATGTCCTCCACGCGGGCGCGGAGGGGCGGGAGATGGATGCCGACCACGTTGAGCCGGTAGTAGAGATCCTCGCGGAATTCCTTGGTCACGATGCACTGCTCGAGGTTCCGGTTGGTGGCGGCGACGATGCGGACGTTCGACCTGATCGTGGCGTTGCCTCCGACGCGGGAGAATTCACCCTCCTGGAGCACACGGAGCAGCTTGCTCTGGACGGCTAGCGGCATCTCGCCAATCTCGTCGAGGAAGAGGGTGCCCCCGTTGCACTGCTCGAAGCGTCCAATACGCTGGGTCGCGGCGCCGGTGAAGGATCCCTTCTCGTGGCCGAAGAGTTCGCTCTCGAGGAGATTCTCCGGGATCGCCGCGCAGTTGATCGCCAGGAGCGGATTCTTGCTCCGCTCGCTGTAGTTATGGATGGCGCGCGCGACAAGTTCCTTGCCCGACCCACTCTCCCCGGTGACAAGCACGGGGACGTCGCTCATGGCAACCCGGCCCACCATCTTGAAGACGGACTGCATCGCCTCGGACTGACCGACGATATCGTCGCGGTATTGCTCGACCGTGAGTGAGGGTTTCTCCGTGGCGGCCGCACGCAATTCAGCCGATGCCTTGAGCGCCGTGTCGACCACGACCTTCAGGGTGAAGGGAAGCGACTCCTTGCGCAGAAAATCGAAAGCCCCCAGCTTCATCGACTCGATGACAGCCTGGGTCGTCCCGAAGGCGCTCATGATGATGACCATGGCGTTGCTCGAATCAGCCCGAATTTTGGCGAGCAGGTCAAGCCCTCCCTCCGGGCGCAGATGCATCTCAGCGATCACAAGATCGGGCTTCTCAAGGCAGAAAATCTTGAAGGCGGCGCTCGGGTTGGTTTCCGTGATGACCCTCACGCCGGAGGCCTTGAGTTGCTGCCGCGCCCAGTCGAGGAAATCGGTTTCGCTGTCGACAATCAGGATGGTCTGGGTGCCTTTTCCCTGAGTGCTCATGATAGAAGGGATGGCGCGACGGGATTGTCCTTGGCCCCGCCGTAGCGGCGGTCCCTGGCCTGGTAATCCGCGATCGCGGCAATGAGGTCTGCCGGTCCGAAATCGGGCCAGAGCTTCTGCGTCACATGGATCTCGGTGTAGCTCAACTGCCAGAGCAGGAAGTTCGATAGTCGCATCTCCCCGGAGGTCCTGATGAGGAGATCAGGATCAGGCATGTGGCGGGTGTAGAGATGCCCGGAAATCATTCCCGCCGTGATCTCATCTGGATTGGTCTCGCCGGAACGTACCTCGACGGCGATCTCCTTGACGGCATCGACGATCTCGTCACGCCCCCCGTAATTCAGCGCGAGCGTGAGGGTGAGTTGCGTGTTGTGCGCCGTCTCGGCGATGGCCCTCTCCAATCTCTTGCGCACAGGCACCGGAAGATCCTGCGTGCGGCCGATTGCCGCGAGGCGGACGCCGTTCTCATTCATCAGCGCCACCTTTTCGGAAAGGAACATCTCCAGCAGCAGCATGAGCCCGGCCACCTCGTGGGCTGGGCGTTTCCAGTTCTCCGTGGAAAAGGCGTAGAGGGTCAGGTAGCGGACTCCGGCCTCGATGCAGGCGTCCGCGACCTTCTGGACGGACTGCGATCCCTGCTCATGCCCCTTCAGGCGGGACCATCCGCGTTCGCGGGCCCAGCGGCCATTGCCATCCATGATGATGGCGATGTGCTGCGGGACTTCGTTGGCCTCCGCGGAAGCAAAGCCTGCCTCCCTCTTCGGCTCGGAGGAATGATTCACTGGCAGAACGGGATGAGCGCGGAGCATTCTCTCCACATCCTCACCTTACAGATGGATGGTCTGATCACGGCCGGGGCCGACGCTCACAATCGCGAGCTTCGCCCCGCTCAGTTTCGCGAGGGTCTCAGCGTAGCGGCGTGCCTTCACCGGGAGATCCTTGTACTTGCGAATCGAATCGGTCGGCGTGAGCCAGCCGGGCATGGAGGTGTAGACAGGGCGGCAGCGAGCAAGCTCGCCGGCATCCGTGGGGGGCGTGTCGAGCACGGGTCCCTTGCCATCGATGCGGTAGCCGGTACAGATGCGGATCTCCTCGAGGCCGTCGAGGCCGTCCAGATTGGTGATGGCCATCACGTCGACGCCGTTGACCATGGTGGCGTAGCGGGTCGCCACGGCATCAAACCATCCGCAGCGGCGGGCGCGTCCGGTGGTGGATCCAAACTCGCGCCCCATGTTGTGGAGCATATCGCCGATCACCTCTTCCTCGGTGGGGAGAGGCCCCTCCCCGACGCGGGTCGTGTAGGCCTTGACCACGCCGATCACCTCGTCGATCCGGTTCGGAGCGACGCCGGAGCCGGTGCAGGCACCGCCGGAGGTCGTGTTGGAGCTGGTGACAAAGGGGTAAGTGCCGTGATCGATGTCGAGGAAGGTTCCCTGGGCACCCTCGAAAAGGATTTCTTTCTTGGACTCCATCGCCTTGTGGAGGTAGGTGACCGTATTGGTCACGAAGGGCTTCAGGACCTTCGCTGCGGCGATGTAATCGGCCAGCACCTTGGCTCCGTTGACCGGCTTGCCGCCGAGGCTCTTGATCACGGCGTTGTTCTCACGGATCCTGAGAGCCAGTTTCTGCTTGAAGACCTCGGGGCGAATCAGGTCGGCCATGCGCAGGCCGGTGCGGGCGGCCTTGTCCCCGTAGGCGGGGCCGATGCCGCGCTTCGTCGTGCCGATCTTGTTCTTTCCCTTGAGGGCCTCGCGGCGCTCGTCGATCGACCGGTGGTAGGGCATCACGAGGTGGGCGCTGTCGCTGATCAGGAGATTCTTGTCGACCTTGATGCCGCGCTTGCGCAGGCCCTGGATCTCCTCGACAAGGGCGACAGGATCGATGACGACACCGTTGCCGATGACGCAGATCTTTCCCTTGCGGAGAATGCCCGAAGGGATCAGGTGGAGGACGTACTTCTTGTCGCCGTCAACAATGGTGTGGCCGGCGTTGTTGCCTCCTTGGCTGCGAACCACGATATCGACCCCGCCGGTCAGGACATCGATGATTTTTCCTTTGCCTTCATCCCCCCACTGGGATCCTACGAGAATGGTGTTTGACATAATGGTTACGCGAAAAAGCCGGACCAGAGTCCGGCCGAGTGGACAAAAATCGCCATTTACAGAAGAAAGGGCAAGAAAATAACCTTCCCTGCGGCTCTGGTGATCAGGAGGAACCCCCCGATTCCCCCCCGTGGAGTTGCTGTGGGATTAGCCTTTGACGGGGTCTCCTTCTTGCCTTCAAGTGATCTCGTGAAGCCCTATTTCCTCCTCCCCAACTTGCCCCGGCCTCCCCTCAGCGTACGCGCAATCACCCTGATGCTCGCCCTCCTCACATCTCTCCTCCCCTCCTGTGCTAGGGCCAAGTATGAATCACCCTCCTACACGGTCGTGCAGAAGGAGGGCTCTTTCGAGGTCAGGGACTACCCCGAACTCACCTTGGTCTCCACTCCGATGCAGAAACGCGGAGCGGACGGCTCTTTCATGAAGCTCTTCCGCTTCATCCAGGGTCGGAACGACCGCGCTGAGAAGATCTCCATGACGACCCCGGTGCTGATGAGCGGCACCGGATCGGGAACAATGAGCTTCGTGATCCCCAAAGAGGTGGCGCAGCGGGGTACCCCAACACCATCCAACACCGATCTCACGGTATGCACTAAGTCCGCGGGACGCTACGCCGTCTACCGTTTCTCCGGCTCCAGCAGGCCGGCCCCGAGCGAGGCGGCGGCGCTCAAGCTTCAGGACTGGAGTGCGTCGCAGCAACTCGCCGTTGAGGGGACGCCCATCTTTGCCTACTACAATCCTCCCTGGACCCCTGGGTTCCTGCGCCGCAACGAGGTGTTGCTCCGCCTGGCCCGGAAAGCTCCCTGAGCGGCAGCAAAACTGTACAACTCAAGCGCGCCATGCACCTCTGGCTTTCCCCGCACGATGCCAGGGTTCGGGCCCTGCGAGCGCAGGGTGAGCTGGCTTACGGGTTTGCCCGGACTCCGTTCGGAGGCTGCTTGGCTCTGACAACGGGCGACCACCTGCTAGCGCTCTACTTCGCGGAGGAGAGGGAGGAGGGGATCGCCTTGGTGCGGGAAAAATGGCCCACCGCAGTCCTCCGGCCTGCAACGGCAGCAGATGAAGTGATGGCCCGCATTTTTGATCAGCCCGACTCAATCTCCCTGATGGCGATCGGCACACCGTTCCAACTCACAGTCTGGAAATACCTGTGCAGCATCCCGGAGGGGAAGACACTCACGTACGGCGAGGTGGCAAAAGCGATCGGACGCCCGACTGCAGCCCGCGCCGTGGGTCAGGCCGTGGGGGCTAACGAAATCGCCCTGCTGATCCCGTGCCATCGGGTCGTCTCCCGGGGTAAGTCCGGAGGGAAACTCAGCGGCTACCGCTGGGGTGTGAAGAGAAAGAAGACTCTCCTAGCCTGGGAACTCTCGCGGAGAGACCCGCTGAAGATGCCGTTTTGACTGCGCGAAGAGTCGAAGGTCGGAGTTGGGGGATTCAGGTTTCAGCGGTTCCCTAGAACGCTCTTACGCCTTCGGTAGGGGCAGTAGCACGGCCTCGTCGCGGAAGCGCATTGCAGAGGACCGCTGGCCGATGCTCTCTCCCAGTGCTAGGAAGAGATCGATCCGGTTGTTGAGCCTGAGTAGGCGCGTGTTCATCAGGACACTCTCGGCGGCCAGCATGCTTCGCTGGGCCTGCAGGAGCGAGACGATGTCGATCTGGCCGGATTTGTATCGGATGGTGGCGATCCGGTAGGCTTCGCGCAGTTCCCCGAGCGCCTTCTCCTGGAGTTGTTCGCGGGAGACAAGTGTGGCCTCGTTGGAAAGCGTGTTCTCGACCTCCCGGAATGCTGTGAGCACCTGCTGGGCATAGACGGCCGCTGCGGTGTCGCGCTGCGCTTTGGTGAGCTTCACGTTCCCGGAAATTCTGCCGCCGTCGAGAATAGGAGCAGTGAGGTTGGCCGCCACCGTGTAGAGGAAGCTTTTGTCGCTCGTGATGTCCTGAAGCAGGACCGAAGGCGTCCCTGCCGTGGAGGTGAGGGCCAGCCTGGGAAGCCTCTCCGTTTTGGCGGAGAAGAGGCGATTTTCCGAAGCGAAGAGATTCCAGTCGGCCGCACGCAGGTCGGGACGGCGCAGAAGCAATTCCGAGGGCAACCCGGCTGGAACCTCGGGAATGAGGCGTGGGAAGGAGGCGCGCCGGTTCTCCAGTTCTGCGGAGGGATAACGGCCGAGCAGAGTCTCAAGGGAGCGCTTGGCATCGGCGTAGTTCTGCTGTCGCTGGACAAGATTCGCCTCAGCGGTGATCTCGTCTGCACTGCTGAGGTGGACGTCAAACGAGGAAACTGCGCCGTTGTCATAACGTGCCTTGGCCAGATCCCGCGTTTTGCGGAGACTGGCCAGCGTCTCCTCGGCGATACGAACCTGCTCGCGGCTCTCGATCACGGCGAACCACCCCTTGGCCGCCTGCCCGGCAAGCGAGAGCCGCGCTCCCTCGTAGGTGAATGTCGCGGAGGCTGCATCTGCCTTGGAGGCCTTGGAAAGGGACCTGAGGCGACCCCAGACATCCAGTTCCCAGCTGAGGGCAAGGTTGAGGGTGTAGTTCCAGTTGCCCGGGGAGGTCTGATAGTTGACCGACCGCGCGCTGTAGAGAGGGGTGTCATTGACCGACGCGCCAGCCCTGACCCCCATCTGGGGATAGAGGTCCGCGGACGCCACGCGGGAGTTCGCAACGGCGGCCTGAAGACGGCCTGCCGCAGCCTTCAGGTCGTAGTTATCGGTGAGGACGCCCCTCACCACGGAATCGAGCATTGGGTCGTGGAAGGTGGAGAGCCATCCGGAAGGAGCGAGAGGGGATTTCAGGCCCGTTGCCTTCCATTCCTGCGGAACGGCCACGGGTGATGACGGCTCCTTCTTGCGGGGCGTGGAGCAACTTGGTATGGCGAGGGCAAGCATCAGTGCCGTCAACGAGATGTGTCTGGTCATTGAGCGGTCCATGGGACGACTATTCCGAGCTAAGTGCAACCACGGGATCAAGTTGGGAAGCCTTACGGGCAGGCCAGAAACCGAAAAGAACACCCGTCACAAAAGCCGCCCCGAAGGAGAGCAGGATCGGGGGAAGCGTGATGACAGCTTTGGTGTCGCCAACGGTCACGATGCTTGAAATCAGAATCCCGAAAGCCACGCCGAGCAACCCGCCTAGCAGACAGACAAGGATGGCCTCTGTCAGGAACTGGAACTGGATGTCTCGGCTGCGAGCACCACAAGCCATCCTGACCCCGATCTCGCGCGTCCGCTCGACCACGTTGACCAGCATGATGTTCATGACACCGATTCCTCCCACGACAAGTGAAACCGAAGCCACGGCCCCGAGCAGGAATCGGAAGGTATCCTGGGTGTGCTTGGCCGCCTCAATCATCGCGGCTTGATTGAAGATCCGAAAATCCTCCTGACCCCGCATCCTGTTAAGGCGGTTACGAATTTCATCCTGCACTGGGTTCACATTCTTGAATTCGTCGACCTGCACCCTGATCTGCGAAAGGTTCTGGCTGCGGAAGATGCGGGCCGCGCCAGTGTTGAGGGGGATGAAGGCATTGTCATCCTCGCGGTCGCGGCCGTCGCCGCTTCCTCCGCGGACGGTCACCACGCCGACGACCATGAAGGGGGCATTATTGAGGAGCACGTACTTCCCGACTGGATCGACACCGGCTCCGAAAAGCTCGAGGTACGGTTTCATGCCCAGCACAACGACGGGCGCTCGCCTTTCGTCATCCTGCTCGTTGAAAAAGGTGCCCATCACGATCAGACGGTTCTCGGCCTCCGGGTAATTCGGGGTGACGGCCCCGATTCCGCAGGAGTAGGTCTTTCCTCGGTAGCGCAAGATCTGGTTGGACGAGACACTCGGGACAAGCTGCAGGATATGGCTGAGATTCCTGATTGCCTCGACATCCTGGAGCGTGAGGGCCCCGCCTTGGAGCACAGTCTTTGATCCCGGCTGGATCTGCAGCATATTGGTTCCCATGCGGCTCATGGACCTCATCATGCTCTGCTGGGATCCCTCGCCGATAGAAAGCATCGTGACAACGGAGGCAACGCCGATGATGACGCCAAGCATCGTGAGGAAAGTCCGGAAAAGATTCGCCCTGAGGGCATGAATGGCCATGCGGACAGCCTCCATCAGATCGGCCATCAGGATCAGCCGACGCCGTTTTTCAAGAGCGGGCAGAACGGGCAATGACAGAACGGCAGGTTGCGATCCTCCAGAGACAGGACCGCCCTGCTCCTGGCTGGACCTCTCATCGGAGAGGATATTCCCGTCCACAATTTGGATTACCCTGGGGGCCTCGGCCGCAACTCCGTGATCATGGGTGATCAGGATGACTGTGTGGCCGGCAGTGTGGAGTTCGTGGATCTTGAGCATCAAC
>CANIBV010000068.1 GCA_947466005.1 Spartobacteria bacterium
GAGACCAATGTGAGCACTCGGACAATCTCGTTAGTGCGGAAGCCGAGGCTTGAGTGGTAGATATCCATAAGTCCCGCCGTGAGGTCCCGGAAGCTCTCGGAAATATCGATCACCTGGGTGAGGTGGTCGTTGCAGTCCCTGAGGTAGACAAGGGTCGAGGACTGCACGATTCCGGAGTCATCCCTGATCAGATGGCCGATCACTTCCCTGAACGGCCATGCCAGACGCCGCATCTCCAGGAGAACCCGCTTGTTCTGGAAGAGATCCTTGAGGGCCGCCTTGGTGGGATTCCTCATCAGCGTTTCCTCCATCACTTCCGACTCGTTCCCGATCATCTCGAGCACCGGGAAGAAATGGTCGATCACATTGTCGAGAAGGGCGTAGGCCAGAAAGTCTGCAGCTGATTTCCGGACGATGGTTCCCTGCTGGGCAATGCGCTTCCTCACGCCAGTGAACGGATCCTTGCCGTTCTCAGACTGGAAGGTCAGGACGGTATTCCGATTGAAGAACATGCTCAACTGCTCGACCTCCACGCCGAGATCCCGTTCCGAGTCGGGGTAGATCATCGTGGTGGTGAGGAAGATCCCATCATCGAGTGTCTCCAGTTTAGGTCGCTGCGTCGTGACGATGTCCTCGATCATCAGGGGGCTCAGGCCGAAATGACTCGCGAGCACGCGCACTGTCTCCGTGTCGTTGAGGCCGTCGACATTGATCCAGTTATTCCTCGCGGGATCCAGCGCCAGGATCGCTTCCGAGGTATTGGCGCACCTGATCTCGGTGTACGAATCGGCATCGTATTGGATCATTGAAATCTCCGGAGGCTTCGTTTCCCAGTTCCCCTCGATCTGGAGGGAAGCCGGAGCGGTTCCAGGCTTGTGATAGACTAATCTGATCATGGGCGCAGGTGATCGTACCCCTTCGGCAGGGCGGTGGCGAGCGCTCCCGATGGAAGCATCATGCCGATAGGAGTGAGGGCAACATCAGGGCTGGCCTTGGCCCAACGGCTTTGAATTCCGGGCCAGAGCTGTGGACGGATGGTCACGAGCAGTTCGTAATCCTCTCCATCCGAGAGAGCCTCCTTGATTGAGCACCCCTTGTGTAGAGGTAGGCTGTCGGTTGCGATACGGAAGGAACAAAGACTCTCCTTCGCAAGTTTCGGAAGGTCGCTACCCAGTCCGTCGCTGAGATCCATCATGGAGGTGACTCCTCGCTCGGAGGCAAGCCATGCGCCTTCAGCGATCCGGGGTTGGAAGCGAAGATGGCGTCCGCTCCGAAGCGATCCCCCGAGCTTTCCGGTCACGCAGATGAAGTCGCCGGGCTTTGCTCCCGAACGGAGACGAAGGTGTGTTTTCCGAACCTCGCCGTTGAGAGAGACGGAGAGAAAGAGAGGGTTGGGAGAGCGAACCGTCTCACCCCCGACGATGGAGACGCCGAATGCACGTGCCGCCTTGCCGATCCCTCGATAGAGGCCCCGCCACTCGGTGACGCCCCAGGTGCTTGGCGCGGCGACGGTGATCATTGCGTGACGGGGGCTTCCCCCCATGGCGGCGATGTCGCTGATCGGGCGGCAGAGGGCTTTCCATCCAACGAGAGGGAGGGGGGTTCCCCTGGCGAAATGAATCCCCTCCACGAGCGCGTCGGTTTTCAGAAGTTCCAGAGTGCCTGATTTTCCGAAGCCCCGGATCACGGCGCAGTCATCACCGATTCCCGTCACCACATCCTCATCAGGGGAGGGGAGCTCTTTGGAGATGAGACGGAGGAGTTCATCCTCCGAGCACGGCTTCAGTATTTTACTCTTGGAAGTGAGGGGGATCATCAGAAAAGAGAAGTGATGGATTCTTTGCTTTCGGAATCTCTTATCCCATCACCTCGGGAAAGAAGATCAGGACGGCGATGGTCGAGGCATTGAAGCAGGCATGCATCGTGATCGGAGCCCAGAGCGATCCCGTCCTCTCATAGAGCAGGCAGAGAATGATGGCCAGGATGCCGAGACCGAGCATCGAGGGGAGGTGGACATGGATCGCGGCGAAGAGGAGTGAGGAGGTCAGGAGTGCGGGAAGGCGTCCCCCAAAACGCCGGATCACTCCGTAGAAATATCCTCGGAAGATGATCTCCTCGGCCACGGGTGCCACGATCACAGCCATGAAGAAAATGGCGGCACGGTGCTTGAGGTCGGGATGTTCTAGGAAATACCTGACGATCAACTGGGAGTCATCGGCACTGCCCGACACTTTTTGAACAAGAGCCTGTGCCGCCAGAATCAGGGGGTAGGTAATGATGAGCCAGAGGAGCCCCATCCCCGCCGCCTTCGGAAAGCGTGCAGGCTCCAGTTGGAAGATCGAGACGGCGGAGAGTCCACGGATCCCGATCACCCCGAAGATGCCTAGGATCAGTGAACTGTAGACCACGGAGTTCGCGACGATCGCCTTGAGGGTGATCACCTGCGGGGCGTCGAGTGATTGCCAGATCACCGAGATCATCCAGACGGCAAGAACTCCGGCGCAGAGTGCGTCGGGAATGCCGAACGGCTGAGTGGTCAGCACAGAATGGGAGGAACTGCGGGCTGCCAGCCATCCGTAGAAAGCAAGGAGGACCAGCAGGGCAACGCCGGTGATCCAGAGCGAGGTGACCGAGTCAGGGGGAGAGGAGATCACAGCCCCGGCAAGAAGGGAGGGATTCATCACAAAGCGTAGAACGCAGGCAGTAGATACAGGCGTCCGCTTTCAAGCTTCACGCCTGATGCTCCACCCATGTTCAGATCGAGGTGGATGTCGCTCTTTTCTGAATCTTCAAAGAATCGCAGCAGCCGACCGAGACCCCGCTTCTTCTCGTAGCGGACGATTTCCGCCCCGGGGGATTTCCCCAGAGTGCGTGCTTTCTCATAGGCATCCTCGATGTATCCGAGTTGATCGATCAGCTTGGCGGCGTAGGCATCCTTCCCGCTCATCACGCGGCCGTCGGCTATACCGTCGCGCAGGAGTTCCGGGTCGAGCTTTCGGGCGGAGGCCACGATGCCGAGGAAGCGGTCGTAGGTCTGCATCACGAGCCCTTGGAAGTAACTCCGCTCCTCCTCGGTGAGGTCGCGTGCGCCATTAAGGGCGTCCTTGAACTTGCCGCTCTTGAAGATCACCGACTGCAGGCCGATCTTGCCGAAGAGTTCCTTGTAGTTGAGCGTCGAGATGATGACGCCGATGCTGCCGGTGAAGGTCGTGTCACTGCACATGATCCATGATCCGGCGCAGGCGATGTAATAGGCGGCCGAGGTGCCGATCGAGTTCATGAAGATGACGACCGGCTTCTTGGCGCTCAGTTTCCCGAGGGCATGGTAGATGGTGTCCCCCGCAGTGACCTCGCCGCCGGGTGAGTCGACGGAGATCACGATGGCCTTCACCTTGGGATCATTGGCGGCCTGCTGAAACGCATCCTTCATGTTATTGACCATCGAGTCGCCCGAGGAGGAGCCGCGTCCGAATCCGTAGGAGATAAGGCCATCGAGGGGGATCAGGGCGATCTTGTCTTGGCTGTCGTGTCCCGGAACGAGCGTTGTCTCCGTGAACTTCTTCTCCATGATGACATTGGCGGGTCCCGCGCCGCGCGAACCAAGGGCGATCAGCAGCACGAGATTAGCGAATAGGCTCAACCCGAGTAACACGATCAAGAACAGGGGGAGGCATCCGGACTTCTTCATGAGTCGTAGAGAGTGGAGGAAGATGACCTTGCGCTCAAGGCGCAAGGTCAGAATGATGAATCCTGATGCAACGGATGCGAAGCAACGGCCAAGCAAGCAAACCTGAAGGCTGAATTATTGCTGGGCACGCTGCGATATTACTCGGGTTGGGGCTTTATTCAGGTTTAGCAGGAGCGCCATGCGCTCCTTTGTGAATAACTTGGGAATAATCGCGAAAAACTCCCCCCGACACCTTCGAGATCGTGGCTGGCGCAAGTCGCCTCAAGGCTTTATGGATACTCCCATGTCCAAAGCCGAACTCCGCGCCCGTCTCGATGAGATCGGGGTGCGGCCGAGCAAGATGCTCGGGCAGAATTTCCTCCTCGATACCAACCTCGCCCGCGCCATTGTCGCCGGTTTGGATCCTGCTCCCGGCGATCACTTGGTCGAGGTTGGCCCCGGCATGGGAGCGCTTACGGTTCACATCCTCGAGTCCCCCGCCAGGCGCATCACACTGATCGAGCGCGACTACCGGTTGGCGGCCGAACTCCGGGAGCGCTACGCCGCGGAAATCTCCTCCGGTCGACTTGAAATCATCCAGGGTGACGGGGCGAGGGCGGACCTTCGCGCTCTCTTCGGGTATGGCCCCGTGAAGATGGTGGGGAACCTCCCCTACAGCGCCTCCACAGCGATCATCTCCCACTTCACGGCATCCCTTTCACCCGCATCCAGACTGGTGCTCATGGTGCAGAGGGAAGTTGCAGAGCGCCTGGCCGCAGTCCCGGGGCACAAGGATTATGCCGCCCTCACGGTGCAGCTCGGCAGGCGCTGGTCAGTTAAGAAACTCCGTATCGTTCCTCCTGATGTCTTCTGGCCACGCCCCACCGTCGAGTCGGCCGTGATCGCCGTGAATCAGCGTCCCATCGAGGGCCTTCCGAACTGCGATCCAGAGCGCTTTTCCGCACTCGTGCGTCAGGGATTTTCCGCCCGCCGCAAGCAGTTGCGCTCACTTCTGGATCTTCCGAAAGAGAGCTGGGAAGAGTGGTCAGTATCCAAGGGGCATCCTGTTACCGCGCGTGCGGAGGATCTTCCTGTCGATCACTGGTCGGAGCTGGCACTGATGGGGGGTGCTCCCCGGATCGATGAGCCGGAGGAGATCTTCGATGTGGTCGATGAGCATGACCAAGTGATCGACTCCAAGCGCCGGGATGAGGTCCATGTGAATAACCTGCGTCACAGAGCCGTTCACATCTGGATTGTAAACGCTCGGGGAGACCTCTTTCTGCAAAAACGATCCCCCTGGAAGCACAACTACCCCGACCTCTGGTGCTCCAGCACGGCGGGCCATGTCGACTCGGGTGAGAGCTACGAGGAGGCCGGTCATCGCGAGTTAGGCGAGGAGATCGGCATCGACTGCAAGTTGACCAAGTTCTGGAAGATCGTTGCCTCGCCGGAGACGGGTCACGAGTTCATCGAGTTCTATATCGGCACCTCCGAGGGGCCCTTCCGCTTCGCCCCCGGTGAGGTGGAGACTGGGGCCTTCTTCCCGATCGATCAGATCCGTGAGTGGGTGAAGCACACCCCGGAGGATTTCACCCCGGTCTTCAAGATCGTGGCGGGGAAATTTTTGGATGAGACAGAGGGACTCATTAAATCCATGAATGTCTCATAAATGAGTCATGATGACTCAGTTAGCGCTTTCTGAAAAGAGGTTGATTCTATCTATCTACTTCACTAACAAGTTGATGTGATTTATTAATCCATTAGGCACACGCTTTGCTTATTAAGAAGCGTTATGTCTAAAATTCTAGGAATCGATTTAGGAACGACCAACTCTTGCATGGCTGTCATGGAGGGTGGGGAACCGGTTGTTCTCGAGAACTCCGAAGGAGCCCGTACTACCCCGTCCGTGGTGGCCTTCTCCAAGAGTGGTGAACGACTTGTCGGCCAGGCCGCCAAGCGCCAAGCCATCACCAACGCACAGAACACCATTTTCTCGGTGAAGCGTTTCATGGGCCGCAAGTACGACGAGTGCCGCGGAGAGCAGGATCGCGTCCCGTACAAGCTGGTGAAGGCTGCCAATGGCGACGCCCACATCCAGGTTGAGATCGACGGCAAGCCCAAAGCCTTCTCCCCACCGGAGATCTCGGCCATGATTCTTGCCAAGCTCAAGAGCGACGCCGAGGCCAAGCTCGGTGAGAAGATCAGCCAGGCCGTCATCACCGTCCCCGCGTACTTCAACGACTCCCAGCGCAACGCCACCAAGGATGCCGGCAAGATCGCCGGTCTCGAGGTCCTGCGCATCATCAACGAGCCCACCTCCGCCTCCCTGGCCTACGGCCTCGAGAAGAAGGCTGACGAGAAGATCGCCGTCTACGATCTGGGTGGCGGCACCTTCGACATCTCCTCCCTCGAACTCGGAGACGGTGTCTTCGAGGTTCGCGGCACCAACGGCGACACCCATCTGGGTGGCGACGACTGGGATCACCGCATCATGGACTGGATCATCAACGAGTTCAAAGCCGAGTCCGGCATTGACCTCACCAAACAGCCTGATGCCGTCCAGCGTATTAAAGAAGAGGCCGAGAAGGCCAAGATTGCCCTCTCCTCCACTCAGGAGTACGAGATCAACCTTCCCTTCGTCACCGCAGACGCCAGCGGACCGAAGCACATTCAGAAAAAGCTCACCCGCTCCAAGCTCGAGCAACTCACCGACGACCTCTTCCAGCGCACTATCAAGCCCGTCGAGGATTGCTTGGCCGACGCCAAGTGGAAGAAGGGCGACGTCGACGAGCTTGTTCTTGTCGGCGGCATGACCCGCATGCCCAAGGTCATCGAGACCGCGCGCAACATGATCGGCAAGGAACCCCACAAGGGTGTGAACCCCGATGAGGTTGTGGCGATCGGCGCGGCCATCCAGGGCGGCGTGCTCCGCGGCGACGTGAAGGACGTTCTCCTTCTCGACGTCACCCCGCTGACCCTTGCGATCGAGACCGCTGGAGGCATCGCCACCCCGATGATCCCCCGCAACACCACGATCCCGACCAAGAAGAGCAACGTCTTCTCCACCTACAGCGACAACCAGCCCGGTGTGGAGATCAAGGTCCTCCAGGGAGAGCGCCCGCTCGCCCGTGATAACAAGCAGCTCGGCGTCTTCCATCTCGACGGCATCCCGCCGGCCGCCCGCGGCACGCCACAGATCGAGGTCACCTTCGACATCGACGCCAACGGCATCCTGAATGTCTCCGCCAAGGACCTCGGTTCAGGCAAGGAGCAGAAGATCTCCATCACCGGTTCGAGCGGACTCAGCAAGGAAGAGGTCGAGCGCATGCAGCGCGAGGCCGAGGCCCACGCCGAGGAAGATCTCAAGGCTAAGGAAGGCATCGAGATCCGCAACAACGCCGACACCCTCGCCTACCAGTGCGAGAAGCAGCTCACCGAAATGGGTGAGAAGCTCGACGGCGCCACCAAGAAGACCGTGGAAGACGAAATCGCCAAGGTGCGCGAGGCCCTCAAGGGAAGCGACATCGAGGCTGTGAAGTCCTCCTACGAGACCCTGCAGGCCAAGTTCCAGGAGATCAGCGCCGAACTCTACAAGCAGGCCGCTGCTGCCGGAGCCGGAGCCGCTCCGGAAGGTGCTGAAGCCGCCGGAGGCCCCACCCCTGAAGCCAAGAAGGACGCGGACGTCGTTGACGCCGAGTTTGAAATGGTCGACGAGGAAAAGGGAGATAAGGACAAGAAGAAGTAAGTCTCATCCCTCTCCACAAGAATTTAGCAACAAGCCCTCCCGCAGGTGCGGGACGGGGTAACCGTTAGAAAACCACAACCATAAGGAAAAACACACCATGGCAGTAAACATCCAACCTCTCGGTGACCGTGTGCTCGTGCAGACGATCGATGAGAAGGAAGTCAAGAAAGGCGGGATCATCATCCCTGACACCGCCAAAGAAAAGCCGACAGAGGCCAAGGTCATTGCCCTCGGCACTGGCAAGCTCGACGAAGACGGCAAGAAGATCGCCTTCACCGTCAAGAAGAACGACATCGTTCTCATCTCCAAGTACGGCGGCACAGAGGTCAAGGTCGACGGCGAGACCTATCTGATCATGCGCGAGGACGACATCCTCGGCATCATTGGCTAATCCACACAACTTAACCAACCAACACACAGAAGAATATTATGGCAGCTAAACAACTCCAGTTCGACGAGGCCGCACGCCACGCACTCCTGCGCGGTGTCGAGAAACTCGCCAAAGCAGTCAAGGCAACGCTTGGGCCCTCGGGTCGCAACGTCATCCTCGACAAGAAATTCGGCAGCCCAACGATCACCAAGGACGGCGTCAGCGTCGCCAAGGAGATCGAGCTTGAGTGCCCGTTCGAGAACATGGGCGCCCAGCTCGTCCGTGAGGTTGCTTCCAAGACCAGCGACATCGCCGGTGACGGAACAACGACCGCGACCGTGCTCGCCGAGGCCATCTACAAAGAGGGTCTCAAGAACGTCACCGCCGGTGCCAACCCCACTTCCCTGCAGCGCGGAATCAACAAGGCCGTCGAGGCAATCGTCGGCGAGCTTGCCCGCATCAGCAAGAAGGTGAAGGACAGCTCCGAGATCGCTCAGGTCGCCACCGTCTCCGCCAACTGGGACACCACCATCGGCCAGATCATTGCTGACGCGATGGACAAGGTCGGCAAGGACGGCACCATCACGGTCGAAGAGGCCAAGTCCATCGAGACCTCCCTGGACGTCGTCGAGGGAATGCAGTTCGACAAGGGCTACCTCTCTCCCTACTTCGTGACCAACGCCGAGGGAATGGAAGCCGTCCTCGACAGCGCCTACATCCTCATCCACGAGAAGAAGATCAGCTCCCTTAAGGACCTGCTTCCCCTTCTCGAGAAGGTTGCCAAGAGCGGCAAGCCACTCCTCATCATCGCCGAAGACGTCGAGGGCGAGGCCCTTGCCACCCTCGTGGTGAACAAGC
>CANIBV010000069.1 GCA_947466005.1 Spartobacteria bacterium
GAGATCGTCCGAGACGCACGAAGTCAACGGCGCGGCTGACGACGGTGGGGAGTGGGTCCGTGGAGGGATGACCGGTCATCCCGTAGAGTGTCGGCTGCATGGAGCCGGTCGGAATCTTGAACGGCTTGAGGAAATAGGCCTGAAAGCCGACGGCCAGAGCTACTGCCACGACGATGGCCTCGATATTCTCCGCCCATGTGGAGTGAGGTCGTGCTGGGATGGCATGTGAAAACCCTGCTTCGAGGTCGCCCGAGAGGCTGCTGATTTCCGCCTCATTCCGATGAGCGATCGCCTTATTGTAGGAAGCAATGAGGATCTCCAGAGTGGCTATCTGATCTGGCTTCAGGATGTCACGGTGATGATGCAGGGTCTTGGAGGCACCCTCTGAAAGGAGGCGGGCGTCTTTAATGTATCGCGGGGTAAATAGTCCCATGGTGAGGATGGTTGGAAGGTGCAGGGAAGCAGGATCGTGTCAGATTGGCAATCACCGCCGAAGCCCTCCGGGATGCCGAGTGGACTCTCCTCCATTCAGGAAGCTTGTCACTGCATCAGTCATGGGGCATAGTGATGGACTCCTAATTCCGCACTCCTGTCACTATGAAAACTCACTACATCGAAGAAGCCGCGAAAGTGGTCACTAACAAGCAGCAACTCGTCAATATGGTCAGCAAGCGCCTTCGCGAACTCTCCGCAGGCAGCCGACCTATGGTTGCGGTGGATCTTGAGATGGGACTTGCAGATATCGCTCTGGCAGAAATTGCCGCGGGCAAGATTGGCACCGAGGAGTCCCCGTTTGATGGGACGACGGTAGAGGCAGTCTAAACCTCTCCTTTACCCGGGGAATTCATTTTAAAAGCCGGACCGGGCTTCAAGCCTGATGAAGGGTTTCTTCATCGTTCCCGGTTCACGACATGGGTGCTGACATCGTCACCAATCGGAAGGCCCTGAGGGATTACCATATTCTGGAGACCTTCGAGGCCGGGATCTCCCTGCTTGGCACCGAGGTCAAGTCCCTGCGAGGTGGCCGTGTCGATCTGCTCGGCTCCTACGCCAAGGTCGAGAAGAGGGGGGTCGTCCTGTATGATGCGACCATCCAGGTCTACGAGAAGGCCAGCCATGAGACCCATGACCCCAAGCGCCCTCGCCCTCTGCTGCTCAACAGGGTGGAGATCACGCGCCTGACCGAAGAGACGCTGCGTAAGGGTTTGGCCTTGCCGGTCCTGCGGATGTATTGGAAAAAAGGCCGCGTGAAGGTGGAGATCGGTCTCGGCAAGGGTAAGCATGCAGGGGACCAGCGTCAGGACCTCAAGAAGCGTGCCGAGCAACGCGATACCGACCGCGAGATCGCACGGTTCAAGCAGGGGAGGCCAGGAGGTCGCTAGGGAACCGCTGATTTCCTGATTGCAGCGGCACTTCCCTGACCACACTCTTTTGATTCCATGACGACTCTGCCACAGGCCAGCGTGATCTCCCCACCGGAGGGCATCTTTCCTCTGGAGGAGGACTTTGCCCGTGAGGCTGCCGATCAAGCGGTGGTCCCCGTATGGATCGAACTCGTCGCCGATAGTGAGACGCCACTGTCCGTCCTGAGCAAGCTTGGCTCGGATGAGCCTTCCTTCCTTCTTGAGTCTGCCGAGCAGAGTGATCTGGTGGGTCGCTACTCCTTTGTCGGCTCGGGATCACGATCCGTCATCACATCCCGGGGTGATCAGGTCACACTCACCGATCATCACGGCAAGTCAACATCGTGGACTGCCGCTGATCCACTGAAGGAGCTCGAGTCCCTGATGTCACGCTATCGCAGCAAGGTGCATCCCGAGTTGCCGGGCTTCACTGGCGGGGCTGTCGGATATCTGGGGTATGAAGGAGTCAGGAGATTCGAGACATCGGTTCCTGCTGCGGCCAAGGATGACCTTGGGGTGCCTGATATGCTCTTCCTGATCGCCGATACGGTGGTTGCCTTTGATCACAAGGGGAGGAGGATCAAGATTGTCGCCTGTGCTTTTCCCGGAGAGCTGGGAGTCGAGGAATCACGAAGGGATGCGATCGAGCGTATTTCCAGATTGCTTGCCAAGCTCTCCAAGCCGCTTGCAATGACACCCTTCCCGGCAGGTGCCAAGGGTGTCCCATTGCCGGTCACTAGCAATCTGACCAGGGAGGCCTTCGAGAAGGCCGTGGAGGATTCCAAGGAGTATATCCGTGCTGGGGATATCTTTCAGATCGTCCTCTCCCAGCGTTTCGCCCTTCCGTATGCTGGGGATCCGGTTCATCTCTACCGCGCCCTACGCTTCATTAATCCCTCCCCCTACATGTTCTGCCTGCGCCTGCCGGGTGGGTTCTCGCTGGTCGGAAGCTCCCCCGAGGTTCATGTGAAAGTGACCGACGGCCATGTGCAGATCCGCCCGATCGCTGGTACACGGAAGCGTGGTGATACCCCCGAGGCTGACGAGGCCCTTCGCCTCGAGCTTCTGGACGACCCCAAGGAGAGGGCGGAACATCTCATGCTCGTCGATCTCGCCCGCAACGATGTCGGACGCATCTCCGCATTCGGAAGCGTCTCGCTCACGGATTTCATGACGGTGGAACGCTACAGCCACGTCATGCACATCGTCTCCAATGTCACCGGGGAGCTCTCCGGTGAACACTCTCCGCTGGATGTGCTGAGGGCTACGTTCCCAGCTGGAACCGTCAGCGGATCCCCCAAGGTCCGTGCCATGCAGATCATCAGCACGATGGAGCCGACAGCCAGGGGTACCTATGCCGGCGCTGTCGGGTACCTGGGATTCAACGGACAGTTCGACTCCTGCATCGCGCTGAGAACCGTCCTTCTTAAAGACGGCAACGCCTACGTGCAGGCCGGGGCCGGGATTGTTGCCGACTCCAAGGCGGCCTCCGAGTACGAAGAGACGGTGAACAAGGCCATGGGTGTCATCCGCGCGATCGAACTGGCGGTGGCAACCGGCTAATCATCTTTCCTGTCATGATCCTCGTCATCGATAATTACGATTCCTTCACCTACAACCTCGTCCAGTATTTCGGAGAGCTCGGTGCCGATCCTCTGGTGAGGCGTAATGACCAGATCACTCTCACCGAGATTGAGGCGATGGCGCCTGAGCGCATCTGCATCTCCCCAGGGCCATGCACCCCTAAGGAAGCGGGAATCAGCAGCGATGTGATCCGCCACTTTGCAGGCAAGATGCCGATTCTCGGAGTCTGCCTGGGTCACCAGTGCATGGGCGATGTTTATGGTGGTGAAGTTGTCCGTGCAGGACGTCTGATGCACGGGAAGACCTCCCCGATCCTTCATCATTCCACGGATCTCTTTGAGGGGCTTCCCAATCCCTTCGAGGCGACCCGATACCACAGCCTGCTCGTACGCCGTGAGAGTCTGCCCGACTGCCTGGAAATCACCGCCGAGACAGCCGAAGGCGAAATCATGGGACTCCGTCACCGCACCCTTCCTCTCTGGGGGGTCCAGTTCCATCCGGAATCGATCCTCACCACCCACGGCAAGGAGCTCCTCGCCAACTTTCTGAGGCTCAAAGCCTGAGGATACGGGGGAGGGATCTCCCGCAGAGCCGCAGAGAAGTAATGGATGAACCAAGTGGCGCGTAAGCCTAGGGTGATGGGCACTTCTGAATTTTGGCCACCACGCTTGTTTGGGAAGATCTGCTTGTGGAGAAAGGCCTGAAGAGACTTCTTACAGCCTATGCTCCATTCTCCCCGCGCCTCTGCGCCTCTGCGGGAGAATCTCTCTGGTGCAGTAACTCATTGAAGATATTGGCGACTTCACGGGCGCAGGATTCGACCGAGACATCCTTGCCTCCCTCCGCCTCAAGTGAGGTCATGGAGACCCCCGGAAGTCCGCAGGGAGTGATGTGATTGAACGGGGTCATGTTCCCGCAGATATTGATCGCAAATCCATGCATCGAGACCCATCGCCGAACACCGACTCCAAGCGATGCGATCTTGCGATCACTCACCCAGACCCCGGTTTTTCCTTCAAGTCGTCCAGCAGTGATGCCGCGGCGTGAGAGGAGAGTGATGAGAACCTCTTCGAGAAATCTCAGGTAGGCATGCAGATCCCGGTCAAAGAGACCCAGATCCAGCACGGGATAGCCTACCAACTGGCCTGGACCGTGATAAGTGGCCTGGCCACCCCGGTTTGTACGATGGACCGGGTAGGGGAGAGTGATCTCCTCTCTGAGGCTCGATTCATCACGTGTGCGCCCCATGGTGTAGACGGGCTCATGTTCCAGTAAAAGCAGGTGGTCAGTGACACTTCCCCGTATCTTTTCCCGAACCAAGGATTCCTGAATAGAGAGTCCCTCCTCATAGGAGAGCCTTCCAAGCCAGCGCGGATTGATCCTCATGCCCATTTACTATTTTCGCCTAGGTGATGTGGTCAGTCCTGCTAGGGCAGCCAGATTGGTCTTCGATACAGGTGAAGCAACTGTCCTGAGATGGGTCAGACCAATCGCGATGGCATCAGCGGCATCGCTGGGGGGCGTCTCTGTCAGTCCCAGCAGAGCCCTGATCATGAAGGCAACCTGATCCTTGGCGGCGGACCCCTTTCCAACGACGGCCTGCTTTACCCGCTTGGGCGGGTACTCATGGATGGGGAGGCCTTTTTGCGCTGCGGCGAGTACCGCCACGCCTCGGGCTGCACCCAGAATGATGGCCGTCGCATAGCTCTGCACGAAGATAACCTTTTCAATCGCAAGCGCCGTCGGTTGGTGTTGCTCGATCGCCGCGCTCAGGGCCGCGTAGATGGCGACGAGGCATCCCTCTTGGGAAAGAGAGGGATGATTTTTCACCACCGAGTATTCCAGACAACGGGTCCGGGTTCCGATCTCTTCTAAAATCGCAAAACCGGTTCCACGAAGTGAGGGGTCAACTGCCAAAATACGCATGAGATGAATCTATGCGGTTTTGAACGGCAGTAAATGAATAGGGGTTAACAAAAACGTACCGAAAGGAGTAGCAGCACTACACAAAAGCGACACGAGAGCTCCACAGGAGGAGTCGGGCAGGCTTCCTACTAGCGACCACCCTGAGGCATGAAGCCACCAAGGGCGCCCGCACCTTCCCAACTTGCCGGCTTATTCCAAGGAATGGTGCTGACGGCTGTGCTGGCTGTAGAAGAGGTACTCGGTTCAGGGGCGGACTGGCATCCGGAGATAAGTGGAAGGGCTCCGAGAATCAGAAGAACCAGAAGGCGTTTCATGATGAGGGAGGTGTCCATTGGATGGGGATGAAGCTTAGGGCAGCTTTACCTCTGCGTCATCTCCCGGGCCGGTGTAGATCACCGTGTCACCCGGTTGCACAGCAAGACCCTGACGGACGCTGTTGGCCACGATGTCGGCGATCGAGGTGGAGGGTTCCACAGAGGTGATGCGCACCTTTCCGATGAGTTGAGAGCCACGTTTGATGAGCATTTCGGCGTTATTCACCACACCGTTGCGGTCACCGAGGCTGAGGACAACAAAGTTCCAAGAGGGGTTGACCGCAAGGATGCGTCCCTCGAGTCCGTTACGCATTGATTTAGTGCGGCGCTGAGCCTCACGTTCCTTGAGGGCCGAGAGCTGGGATTCCTGATCCTTGAGCTTCGTCTGCAGGCTTGCGGCAAGGATATCTTTTTCCTCAAGTTGTTTTTTGAGTTCCACTGTCGGGTCATTGCCGGGCTGTGAAGTGGCATTTACCTTGGTCTCAAGTTCTGTGATCCTCGCATCCTTGGCCGCCGTGTCCGTTTTCATCTGAGTCACGGAGGCGTCTTTATCCGCCGACTCTTTTTGAACATCCGCGAGTTGTGAAGTGAGTTTGGTCCGTTGCTCAGTGAGTTCGATGATCGTAGCGGCTTTGCCTTCGGAATCCGTAGTGGCTAGTGCCGACTTCTCATTGGAGACTTTCAACTCCGAGCTCAACGATAGGTTTTTCTTGTTTAACTCATCCCGCTCAGTAGTGACGGCAGCCTTGGCATCCTTCACCTTGATTAAGTTACTGCGATTCAGGAAACCAAGCCCTGCCGCAGTCAAGGAAAGTACGGCTGCCAAGATGATAAGAATTTTTTGCATCGGGGGAACTATGAAGGGGATGATTTGTAGGGGGTTTCAGTCATCTCCTCAAGCTACAAAAATGATGATGGGATATTGTTTTTTTTTGACAACCCCGTATTGTAAAGATGTCAGGGGCTATGGATGAAAGACCGGTGGACCCCGCCAGGGCAGGAATGCAGCAACGGCAGCCAGCTCTCTCTTGCCGTAGTTCCCTGACACTTTTTTCATTCAAGCCGTTTTAGGGGGGTATTCTTGCTTCCGCGGCACAGAAAAACCGCTAGAACCAAGTGATGCGACACGGCCGTTTTGAGGAATCAATATCCACTCTCTTGAGGGACTACGGGGAATCCATCTCATTTGACTGGAGACTTTACCGTCATGATATCAGGGGAAGTGTGGCCCATGCCCGCGCCCTCCTGAAAGCCGGTTTCCTGACGCAGGCCGAGTTTTCCTCAATCGAGCAGGGTCTGAAT
The DNA here is from genome assembly GCA_947466005.1 of Spartobacteria bacterium. Taxonomy (GTDB): domain Bacteria; phylum Verrucomicrobiota; class Verrucomicrobiia; order Chthoniobacterales; family UBA6821; genus UBA6821. The sequence continues at coordinate 6,530 of CANIBV010000069.1, forward strand.
GCCATCGGTGAGGAGATTGCCGCTGGTAAGTTTGAGTTCTCCGTCGATCTGGAAGATATCCACATGAATATCGAGAAGGAGCTGACCAACCGCATCGGTGATGCGGGGGCCAAGCTTCATACGGCTCGCAGCCGTAATGATCAGGTGGCGACCGACCTGCGTCTCTATCTCCGTGACGAGATTACGGCCCTGCAATCGGGAGTTCGCACGCTTCAGGCCGCCCTTGTCGGGCTGGCCTCGGCCAACGAGGAGGTCCTCATCCCTGGCTACACTCACCTGCAGCGCGCACAGCCCGTACCACTGGCTCATCATCTCCTTGCCTATGTGGAGATGCTCAACCGTGATCATGGTCGTTTGGGGGATGTCGCTCTCCGCATGGATGAGCTTCCCTTGGGATCCGGAGCTTTGGCTGCATCCACCCTGTTTCTGGATCGTGAGGCTATCGCTAAAGAGCTTGGTTTCTCACGTGTGACTCAGAACAGCCTCGATGGTGTCAGTGACCGTGATTTTGCTCTCGAACTGCTCTCGGCCCTGGCCATCGCCGGGATGCATCTCTCACGCCTCTCCGAGGATGTGGTCCTCTGGACCACCACGGAATTTGGATTTGCCCGCCTGAGCGACCGACACTCCACAGGCTCCAGTCTGATGCCGCAGAAGAAAAATCCCGACATCGCCGAACTGACCCGTGGAAAAACAGGTCGACTCTACGGGAACCTCTTCCGTCTTCTGACGGTTCTCAAAGGACTTCCCATGGCCTACAACCGGGACCTTCAGGAAGACAAGGAGGCCGTCTTTGATTCCGTGGATACGGCCCGCATGGCTCTTGCGGTGACTGCCGAGATGATGGCCGCGCTCGTGATCAATCAGGAGGCCGCAACGAAGGCAGCAAGTGACCCCTCGCTCTTGGCCACCGATCTGGCCGATGAGTTGGTCCGCAAGAACGTCCCCTTCCGTACCGCCCACGATCTGGTGGGCAAGCTTGCCGCCGAATCGTCCAAGACCGGCATTCCCATCGACCAGTTGCCCGTGGAGGTAATCCGCGAGCATTGCCCGCAGCTTTTGGACGAATGGAAGGCGATCTTTGATCCGATCCGCTCCTTAAAGGCCCGTGCCGCCATCGGCGCTCCGTCACCTGCAAATGTCTCTGCCCGCCTTGCTCATTGGAAGAAGCTTCTCTCCTAGAGAAGAGTCCTCAAGATTTCCTCGATGGAACTGAACAAGATCTTCTCCTTCCGTGATCAGGAGGATGAGGCACGTCCCTTCATGGATCACCTCGGCGATCTTCGGGTGATGATCATCAGGATCGCCTTGATCCTTGTGCTGGCGATGATCGGAGCCTTTTTCTTCCGTGACCTCCTTGCCGCAGTGATCCAGCGTCCACTCATCGCCGTCGACCCGGTTCGTGCGAACTCTCTTCAGTCACTGGGAGTGGCGGATTCCATGACCATCTCCCTTCAGCTTTCTTTTTATGCCGGGCTGGTGATTTCCTTTCCACTCATCACCTTCTTCCTCGCCCAGTTTCTCTTTCCAGCGCTCAAACCCGCCGAGCGCAAGATCCTCCTTCCCGTGGCCGCCTTCGGCCTCTTCCTCTTCCTTGGAGGTATTTCCTTTGCCTACTTGGTGGTGCTACCCGGCACGCTCGATTTCTTCTTCAAGGATGCCAAGGCCATGCATTGGACTCCCACATGGACCGTCCGCGAATACTACTCCTTCACGACCCAGTTCCTCATCGCTTTCGGGGTCGCCTTCGAGATGCCAATGGTAGTCCTTGCCCTTGTGAAACTCGGGATCCTCACCGCTGAGAAGCTTCGCAAGACCCGCTCCGCTGCGATCGTGACCATCTTCACTGTGGCGGCCTTCATCACGCCATCCCCTGATCTGGTGACTTATCTCCTGATGGGCGGCCCGATGGTGGTGCTTTATGAAGCTTGCATCTGGCTCGCTAAGTGGATTGAGCCCAAGGCTGAGATTGTAGTTGTGCAATAGGTCTCACGCGGAGTCGCGGAGAACGCGGGGGGGAGGGAGAAAAAGAGGGAGATATCC
>CANIBV010000070.1 GCA_947466005.1 Spartobacteria bacterium
TATACGTATCATCCGGGCCTCCGACGCCGCCATCGTAATGGAGGATGGGAAGACGATACGCATCGTCGGTATCAACGTCGACATCACCGAAGGGATGGAAAGGGTGCAAGAGATCCGAAATCTAAATACTAGTCTCGCAAACCGCGCCGAGGAATTGGAGGCCTCCGTAAAGGAGCTCGATTCCTTTTCCTACTCGGTCTCGCACGATCTGAGAGCCCCGTTGCGCGCCATCGACGGGTTTTCACGAATCGTCGAGGAGGACTACGCCCCCAAGCTCGATGACGAGGGAAGACGCCTGATCGGTGTGATCCGCGGCGAGGCTCAGCGGATGGGCCGCCTCATTGACGATCTCCTGACCTTCTCGCGTCTCGGCCGGCAGAAGGCCGAGCCGGTGATAATCGACATGGGAACGATGGCCCAACAGGTTTTTCAGGAGCTGGCGGCTACGGAGCCAGGACGCACGATCCACCTGAACCTGCATCCGATCCCGCCAGCCCTCGGCACGGAGGCGATGATCAAGCAGCTCTGGATCAATCTGATCGGGAACGCCGTGAAGTTCACCATGAAACGGGAGGTGGCCAAGATCGAAATCGGGGTCATGCCGGGAGAGCAAGGGGAGCATGGTGATGAGGGCGAGCAGATCTATTTCATCCGGGACAACGGCGCTGGCTTTGACATGCGCTATGTCGACAAGCTCTTCGGTGTCTTTCAGAGGCTCCACAGCAAGGAGGAGTTCCCCGGAACCGGCGTGGGTCTGGCCCTTGTCCAGAGGATCATCAACCGTCACGGCGGACGGATCTGGGCCAAGGGGGAAGTGGAGAAGGGGGCGACCTTTTTCTTCACCATCCCGGATGCCGGGAAACAAATAACGAACGTTAAAGAACCATCCACCAAACTAACACCATGAGCTGCCAATCCACCGATATCCTGATCGTCGAGGACAACCCGAACGATGCTCTCCTCACCATCCGCAGCCTCAAGGAGCACAATCTGGCCAACAATATCGTCCATGTCAGCGATGGTCAGGAGGCCCTGGACTATCTCTTTGCCGAGGGGACCTACAGCGACCGAGATCCGCTGAATCTCCCCAAGGCCATCCTGCTTGATCTGAAACTTCCCAAACTGGACGGCCTCCAGGTCCTGGCCCGAATCCGGGGTGACGCACGGATGAAGTGCGTCCCTGTCGTGATCCTGACCTCTTCCCAAGAGGAGGCGGACTTGAGCAAGTCGTACAGACTCGGCGCCAACAGCTACATCGTGAAGCCGGTCGAGTTTGAGAATTTCGCAGCCGCTATCAAGCAACTCGGTCTCTACTGGCTCCTACTTAACAAGCTGCCCGTTAAAAACGCAAAACCATGAACCTCATGACAGGCAAAACCAGCAGGATCCTCCTGCTGGAGGATTCGGACTTCGATGCGGAACTGGTGATCAGGGAACTCCGGAAGGGGGGGCTCGACTTCGTCTGGCACCGGGTACAGACCCGGGAGGAGTATCGTCTGGCACTCAAGAGCTTCCTGCCCGACCTCATCCTGGTCGACTACAAGCTGCCCGATTTCGACGGTGGACAGGCCATCGTTATGGCCAAGGAGATCTGCCCGGAAGTTCCGGCGATCGTCGTGACGGGAGCGGTCGGTGAGGATACCGCCGTGGAGCTCTTCCAGAAAGGAGCCACCGACTTCGTGCTCAAGGACAGGTTATCGGGACGGTTGCTCGGTGCTGTCGAAAGGGCGATCACGGAGTCATCCAACCGCACGGCACGGCGTCAGGCCGAGGAGCAGCAGTCACAGCTCAATGCGGAACTCCGCCGCCTAGCCACCCACGACCCACTGACCGGAGCGGCTTCACGAACACTTCTTCTGGAGAAGCTCGAGGAAGCTATCGCCGGGATCGATCCGCAAGCTCCCGAAACGGCCTTCTTCTCGATCGATCTCGATAACTTCAAGCAACTCAACACCACCTACGGGGCCCCCTTCGCAGACCAGATCCTGGTGGAGACCGCACGGAGGCTGAACGCACTCTGCGGGCCGAAAGATCTGGTCGGCAATCTCGGGGCTGACAAGTTCTTCCTGCTCATCCGACGTGCCGGTCTGGAACAAGAGCTCTCTGACCTTCTGAAGGTCATCCAGAACTGCTTCGAGCGTCCCTTCCATCTCCGGAATCTCGAGATTACCGTCGAGGCCTCGATCGGTGGGGTGATCCTCAGAATCCCCAGGGAGACCACGGCTGATATCCTCGCCCAGTGCGATGAGGGCATGAGACAGGTCAAACTCGGGAAGCACGAAGGCATCTTCATGGTGGATGACAGCATCATCACGAAGCTGAAACGACGGAGCCTGCTGGACAACGAGATCATTGAGGGAGTGAAATCCAAGCGTTTCTTTCTCCTCTTCCAGCCGATCGTCAGCCTGGATACAGGAAAGATCCACGGGGCCGAGGGGTTGCTGAGATTCCGTCAGAAGGACGGCTCGATCATGCCCGCAGGGGAATTCATGGAGGCTCTGATCAGGACGACCTCCCTCTCCCTGATCGATGAAGAGGTCATCTCCAGCTTCCTCGACTCCAGCAGGGGTCAGATTGAGCCCCTACTCCAGAAAAAGGATTTCCGATTTTCGTTCAACATCTCACCCGGACTTCTGGCGAACGTGGGTTACGCGGAGAAGATCCTCTCCCAGATCTCGATGGGGGGAGCCAAACCGGACTCCTTCACCCTCGAGATCCTCGAGGAGGGTCTCATGCCGACGAATGGAACGGTGCGGGAAAACCTAGCGATCCTTCAACAAGCGGGCATCCATGTAGCCGTCGATGATTTCGGGATCGGCTACAGCAATCTGGTGAGACTCTCCCGACTCCCGATCAATGAGCTGAAAATCCCGAGGGAACTGATCGGCGGGATCAAGTCGGGTGACGCGAGGTTGAAGGCCGTGCTCGGAACCATCGTCGGCATCGCGAAGAACTTCGGTCTTCTGATCGTCGCCGAGGGGGTCGAGGAGCAGGTCGAGGCCGATCATCTCCGCAGCCTCGGTTGCCAATACGCTCAGGGCTATCTCTACGGAAAAGCGATGACCCTTGAAGAGCTGACGACGCTCATCGGGAGTCAATAAGGCTAGAGCATCGTCTAGTCTATCTGTCGCTTGAGGGGAGACTGCATGATCAATGTGGAATTCAGGAAACTTAGGAATAACTCCCGCAGCCGTAACGGATGCGGGAGTCTTTCCTGCCTCTCCTGCAGCTAAGCGTTTCTACCAATTGTAAGGAGATCCTGTCCGGAGGAAGATTTCTTTATGACAGAAATCAATCGCCATGACCTCTTCGGAAAGGAGGAGTATAGCACCGAGGCTCATATTCCCATCTTGGACCATGACAACTACCTAGTAGCCGACTGGAAGATGCCTCCCAATGCTCGGGGTATCGTCCTCTTTGCGCACGGCAGCGGGAGCGGCAGGCATAGTCTGCGCAACAAGGCTGTCGCCAAGTATCTGGTAAGTCGCGGCATCGGGACCTTTCTGCTCGATCTCCTGACCATAGAGGAGGAGCGGGTCGATGAAATGACGCGTCATCTGCGCTTCGACATTCAACTGCTCGCCAAACGTCTCGTGATGGCCACGCACTGGATACGCACTCAACTCGTGTCGAGTGATCTGCCCCTCGGATACTTCGGGGCAAGCACCGGTGCGGCGGCCGCCCTCGTGGCCGCTGCAGAACTGCAGGATGAGATAGCGGCTGTCGTCTCCCGGGGGGGGCGCCCCGATCTCGCCGGCAGCGCCCTCGCCGATGTCACCTCCCCTACCCTCCTGATCGTGGGAGGAAGGGACGCTGCGGTGGAGGTTTTGAATAAGCAGGCTTGGAAGAGACTCTGCTGCCGGAAGGAGATCATGATTATTCCTGGGGCCACTCACCTCTTCGAAGAGCCGGGAACGCTGGAACAAGTCTCGGTGTTGGCGGCGGAATGGTTCGATCACCATTTCTCCCCCTTAGGGATATCCGGCAAGCAACAACAGTTTCAGCCCAAAAGCTCGCGCGTTCGTCATCTTCGTGAGGGAGGTGTCCTGCGATGAAACGCTTCCATAACCGGGAGGAAGCGGGGCGATTGCTTGCACTGAGACTCAGTCACTACGGCAATCGGAGCGATGTGATCATCTTGGCGCTTCCAAGGGGAGGTGTTCCGGTGGGCTATGAGGTCTCCCACGCTCTCAACACACCGCTAGATGTCCTAGTGGTGCGTAAGTTGGGGGTGCCAGGGCACGAGGAGATGGCGATGGGAGCCATAGCCACGGGGGCAGTCCGGCTTCTTAACCTGCCGATGATTTCCGCACTGCATATCACTCCCCACTCGGTAGTGGAGGTGGAACGTCGGGAACTGGCGGAACTCGAACGTCGGGAAAAGTTGTACCGTGGATCACGTCCTCGACTCGAGACCTCAGGGAAGACGGTGATCCTGGTCGATGACGGCATCGCCACAGGATCCACGATGCAGGCGGCCATCGCCTCACTTCGCCAAAGACAGGTCGAACGGATTGTCGTGGCCACTCCCGTGGCCCCACCCTCCGTCTTGGAGATCCTCCGTCAACTTGCGGACGAGGTAGTCTGCGAAATGACTCCCGAAGACTTTCGCGGAGTCGGTCAGTGGTATGACGATTTTTCCCAAACAAGCGATGAGGAGGTTCACTTCCTTCTGAATGCTTCGGCTCCTGAACCAACTCATCCGCAGCTATTAACTTCGTAACCCCCGACCAGCATGCAATCCACTGCACAACTCCTTCACGACTCCATCGTTCCACTCACCGGCGGTCCGGGTGACTTCGATCCCCTCATGGCCAAGGCCAGAGAGAAGAAGGTCGTTCTTTTGGGAGAGGCTTCCCATGGCACGCATGAGTTCTACCGGATCAGGGCGGAAATCACGAAGAGGCTCATCATGGAGCAGGGATTCAACGCGGTGGCTGTCGAGGCGGACTGGCCCGATGCCCACAGGATCAATCAGTATGTCAGGGGCCGTGGAAACGACTGCGAGGCGGTGGATTCTCTGGGTGGCTTCAAGCGATTCCCCCAGTGGATGTGGAGGAATACCGATGTCCTCGACTTCGTTGGGTGGCTGAAGAACTGGAATGACTCCGTGACGGATCGGGAGCGCAAGGGGATGCTCTCGGGTATCTTTCAGGCGGGTTTCTACGGCCTCGATCTCTACAGTCTCAATGCATCGATGGTGGCAGTACTCGACTACCTGCGGACCTTGGATCCGATCGCCGCAGCTCGCGTGGCTGAACGTTACGGATGCTTCGATCATTACGGGAGCGACACGCAGCGCTACGGCCTCCTGACGGGTTCTGGGATGTCTGAGGACTGTAAGAGGGAAGTGCTGGGCGCGTTGCTTGAACTCCATGGAAAGAAAGCTGAACTCCTAAAGAGGGATGGAATGGTAGCCTCGGATGCGTTCTTCGACGCTGATCAGAATGCCCGCGTCGTAAAAGATGCCGAGGAGTATTACCGCACGATGTTCCATGGCAATGTCTCCTCCTGGAACCTCCGCGATCGTCACATGATGCAGACGCTCCTCCAACTGATGCTCCATCTCAAGCACACCCATCTCCATGCCAAGGTGGTCGTGTGGGCTCATAACTCGCATCTCGGCAATGCGGCGGCCACTACAATGGGCGAACGTGGTGAGTTCAATATCGGGCAGCTTGTCCGTGAGCACTTTGGAAACGAGGCGCTCTCCATCGGCTTCACCACGCATCACGGGACGGTCACAGCCTCCTCTGACTGGGACGGCCCAGCGGAGCGCAAGAAGGTCCGTCCAGCGCTACCCGAGAGCTATGAACTACTCTTCCACGAGACCGGTATTCCCAACTTCTGGCTCGACTGCCACGAGACACCCGAGATTGAAAAGATGCTCCGTAATCCCCGTTTGGAACGGGCTATCGGTGTCATCTACCGCCCTGATACGGAACGGCAGAGCCACTATTTCCAGTCATGCCTCCCTGATCAGTTCGACGGCATCATTCACTACGACCGGAGCAGGGCGGTCGAACCCCTGGAAAAATCGATTCACTGGGTGCCGGGTGAAGTCGACGAAACCTACCCTAGCGGATTGTAGAGAAAACGGGAGGAAGGTTCTCGCGCAGAGGCGCAGAGGCGCGGAGAAAAGAATAATGAGAGGAGTTTTAGGGATCACATCCTTGTTGAATCCCTATCAGTAAGATTCATTCTTCTTACTCCCCTCCTCTGCACCTTAGCGCCTCTGCGGGAGTTATTCTTTTATCGATTCTTCATTTTTCAAGGGAAGGAGCCAGGAGAAGAACGCGGCGGCGGCCAGCGCTCCGACGATGATCCCGAGTGACCAACTGATCGGGAAGTGCCCCTCGTAGTGATGGTCGAGCCACGACATCTTGAGTCCCACGAAGCAGAGAATGAAGCCGAGGCCGTACTTGAGGTAATGGAACTTGGAGGCCATTCCGGCGAGGACGAAGTAGAGGGCCCTCAGGCCAAGGATGGCAAAGATGTTGGAGGTGAAGACGATGAAGGGTTCGCTGGTGATCGCGAAGATCGCCGGCACGCTGTCGAGGGCGAAGATGATGTCCGTCACCTCGATGAAGAACAGAGTGAGGAGCAGTGGTGTCCCCACCCAGCGTCCAGCCTCCCGGACGAAGAACTTCTCGTCATGGAATTGCTGCGAAATGGGCAGAAATCGTTTCAGCAACCGAATCAAGACGTTCTTGGAGGGATCGGGATGGGATTCGGGTCCGAAGGCAACCTTGAGACCGGTGAAAAGCAGGAAGACGCCGAAAACAAACGGCACCCAAGAGATCTGCATGAGGACGGACCCCAGCGCAATGAAGGCCGCACGGAAGATCAGCGCCCCCAGAATACCGTAGAAGAGGATCCGATGGCGGTACTTCTGCGGAATCGCAAAGAAGTCGAAGACGACTAGGAAGATGAAGAGGTTGTCGATGGAGAGGCTCTTCTCTACCAGATAGCCTGAGAGGAACTCGAGGCTGCACTGCTTCGCCAGCGCATGGGCGTCGTATCCGGCGAGGTTCGGAGTGCGCGGAAACTGCCAGAGTCCGTAGGCATAAAGTCCCGCACAGAAGAGGAGTGCCAAGCTGATCCAGACCACCACGTTGAGGACGGCCTCGCGGTGACCGATCTCGTGGTCGTTCCCTGAGCGTCTCCGCATGTCGATGAAGAGGCTTCCCAGGATCAGGAGACAGAAGAGTCCGTAGAGCCACCAAGTGGTCTCCATGGGAAAGAGCTCGGGGTGATAAGCTGAAGCGATCATAAAGAATTAGTGCGTCTCTGATTGGGAGGTCTCCGGGGCATGAGTCTTAAGATGGGTCACCAGGAGTTTGTCGATCCGCTGGCGATCCATGTCCACGATCTCAAAGCGGTATCCATCCTGCTTGAACCTCTCCCCCTCCTCCGGGATGTGTCCTAAATGATGGAGGACATAGCCGCCGATCGTCTGGTAGCGGTTGGCCTCCAACTCCTCGCTGGGAATCGAAAGCCCGATGGCGGCCGCCGTCTCCTCGAAGTCGAGTTGGGCATCCACCAGCCAGCTTCCATCCTCGCGGGTGATGATCTCCGGATAATGCTGGCGCACTCCGCGCTCGGGCAAACGCCCAACGATGGCCTCGACCACATCCTGGAGCGTGACCATGCCCTCGACGACGCCGAACTCGTCCACCACCAGAGCCACGTGGCGACGTGTATTCCTGAACTCCTCGATGAGCCGGGGGGCGGTCATGGTGACTGGGACGAAGAGGGGCTGGTTAAGGACATCGGCAAGATTCACCGTGCCTGTCATTGAAATGTTGGCCCAGAGGGACTTGATCGAGACGATTCCCCTCACGTTGTCATGGTTAGCCTGAAAGACGGGATAGTCAGAGTGACCGGCGCCGGCGATCTTGCGCCAGTTCACCTCGTCGGGATCATCCAGATCAAGCCAGGTCACGCGTGAGCGTGGGGTCATCAGTTCGGCGACCGACTGTTCGTCGAGATCCAGTACCCCCTCGACCATCTCCATTTCGGCAGCATCAAAGGCTCCGCTCTCCAACCCTTCGTCCATCATTTGGAGAACGTCCTCCTCCCTCTCCTCGGCGGTCCGTCTCCGGTCGAGACGGAGAACACGGAGAACCATGGCCACGGCCACCCATCCCAACCCGGCAAGGGGGTCAGCCCAGATGGTCAACCAGTGAGCCACTTTGGAGATTGCGCGGATGGGGAGTGAATCGTGAAGCGACTCACCCAGCGCTCTGGAAAGGAGAATCCCGAAGAGCAGGATCAGGAAAGCGAGAACGGTGACGGTGATCCCGATCGCGAGGGAAAGGATCATTGCCGGTGCATCCTTGAGCAGGATCAGGAGATCGCGCGTCGCAAGCACGGAGGCCAATGTGAAGAAAAAGATCGAGGCAAGCTGCAGGCCGGCCCGTGGCCGGGCGCCCGAACCGAGAAACGATCTCGCAGCATCGGCATCCCCTCTCCTCTTGAGGAGGACAACATCGGCCATCACGAAGAGGCCACCGATCACGATCAGGGCGAACGGGACCA
>CANIBV010000071.1 GCA_947466005.1 Spartobacteria bacterium
GGAAATCGGGAACGAGCACTTCCTGCTCGCATTGCTGGCCCAGAGCGAAGGACTCACACGGCCGCTTCTTGAGAAGATGGGTGTGAGCGTCGCCCCATTCATCACAAAGCTGGAATCAGCGGCAGCGAGTCTCTCCAAAGTGCATGGAGGTGCCCAACCCTTCGTGGGGAATGAACTCCGCAAGACGATCGATGCGGCAGAAGGGGAAATGGCCAAGTTGAAGGATGAGTTCCTCTCAGCCGAGCATTATCTCCTGGCCCTCAGTCAGGAAAAAAGCGCCACCGCGCGACTGCTTCAGGATAGCGGCATCACCCATCAGGGGCTCATGAAGGCACTTGTCGAGGTGCGTGGTAGCCAGCGAGTCACCGACCAGAACCCCGAGGGGAAATACCAGACACTGGAGAAGTACGGCCGCGACATCACCGAGCTCGCCCGCAAGGGAAAAATTGACCCCGTCATAGGCCGTGACGAGGAGATCCGCCGCACCATGCAGGTACTCTCCCGGCGCACAAAGAATAACCCCGTGCTCATCGGAGAGCCGGGTGTCGGCAAGACCGCCATCGTCGAGGGGCTTGCGCGCCGAATTGTCAGCGGAGATGTCCCCGAGTCGCTGAAGAACAAGCGCCTCGTCGCCATGGATATCGGCGCGATGGTCGCCGGAGCCAAGTTCCGCGGAGAGTTCGAGGATCGCCTCAAGGCCTTTCTCAAGGAAGTCACCGCCTCCGAGGGCGAGATCATCCTTTTTATCGACGAGTTGCACACCATCGTCGGGGCTGGTGCTGCAGAGGGGTCGATGGATGCCTCCAACCTTCTCAAGCCACAGCTTGCGCGAGGTGAGCTCCGCACCATCGGAGCCACGACGCTCGACGAGTACCGCAAGTACATCGAGAAGGATGCTGCTCTGGAGAGACGCTTCCAGCCAGTGATGGTCAAGGAGCCGAGCGTCGAGGATACGATCGCGATCCTGAGGGGACTCAAGGAGCGCTACGAAGTCCACCACGGCGTCAGGATTCAGGATGCCGCTCTTGTGGCGGCAGCAGTCCTCTCACACCGCTACATCTCCGACCGCTTCCTCCCTGACAAAGCGGTCGACCTGATCGATGAGGCCGCTTCACGCCTGAAGATCGAGATCGAGTCGATGCCCACCGAGATCGACCAGATGGAGCGCCAGATCATGATGCTCGAGATGGAGCGGCAGGCCCTCCGCAAAGAGAAGGACGCAGCCAGCAAGGAGCGTCTTGAGAAACTAGAGAAAGAACTGGCAGGAACGAAGGAGATCGCTTCGGGCCTCAAAGCCCGCTGGCAGAAAGAGAAAGAGGAAATCGGAAAGTCCCAGAAGATCAACGAGCAGATCGAGGTTCTCAAGAACGAGCTCCTGACAGCGCAGCGTCAAGGTGATTTTTCCAAGGCGAGCGAGATCCAATATGGTCGCATTCCAGATCTCACCGCCAAGCTAGAAGAACACAATGCCAAGCTTGCCAAAGGAGGCGCATCGGCACTCCTCAAGGAAGAGGTGACCGAGGAGGACATCGCCAAAGTTGTCTCCGTCTGGACCGGCATTCCTGTCTCAAACCTTCAGGAGGGCGAACGACAGAAACTCGTCAGGATGGAGGAGCGCCTCATCGAGCGGGTCGTCGGTCAAGCTCAGGCGATCAAGGCCGTCTCTAACGCCGTCCGCCGAGCACGCGCCGGTCTTCAGGAGGAGAACCGCCCCATCGGTTCCTTCATGTTTCTCGGACCGACTGGCGTCGGCAAGACGGAGCTCTCCAAGGCCCTCGCTGAGTTCCTCTTCGATGATGAGAACGCCATCATCCGTCTCGACATGTCCGAGTACATGGAGAAGCACACCGTGGCCCGCCTCATCGGAGCCCCTCCCGGCTATGTCGGCTACGAAGAGGGAGGCCAACTGAGCGAGGCCGTCCGTCGCAAGCCCTACTCCGTCATCCTCTTCGACGAGGTGGAGAAGGCCCACGGCGACGTCTTCAACGTGCTTCTTCAGGTGCTCGATGACGGCCGTATCACCGACGGACAGGGCCGCACCGTTGACTTCAAGAATACCGTCATCATCATGACGAGCAACATCGGGAGCCAGTTCATCATGGAGGAACTGCCGGTCGCAGAACGCAACAAGCGCGTCATGGAGGCACTACGAGGGCACTTCCGCCCGGAGTTCCTGAATCGTGTCGACGAGATCGTCATCTTCGACCGCCTCACGGACAAGGAGATCACTAAGATCGTCGATATCCAGTTGGCCAGACTTGCGACACGCCTCGGTAAGCAAAAGCTGCATCTGGAGCTCACGGACAAGGCCCGCGCCTACCTTGCGAAGGAGGGGTACGATCCGGCGTACGGCGCCCGTCCGCTCAAGAGGGTCATCCAGCAGAAGATTCTCGATCCGCTCAGCATGGAGATCTTGGATGGGAGGATCCACGAGGGACAGACGATCAAGGCTGATGTCTCCGCTGGAGAACTCACTTTCAAGACCAAGTAAGGAATGGGGGCACTCCGTGAGGTCACCATCAAAGAGGGACTGCCGACGCTAGAGGAGGCAAAGAGGCGACTCCTGCTCGAAGTGAGGCGCTGCCATGGGGATGGGATCGCTGTGCTTAAGATCATCCACGGCTACGGATCCGGTGGCCGCGGCGGAGTCCTCAGGACAGGACTGCGTAAAGTCTTTGCGGAGTATCAGCGTGACGGGGATATCCTGGGATTTGCATCGGGCGAGGAATTCTCGATTTTTCATTCCATCTCACTCGAGATGATCACAGTGGCTCCCGAACTCAGAAGTGATCGAGATCTGGAGCGCTCCAATCCCGGCGTCAGCTTTTTGTGGATACAGTGAGAAGGAGTCGAGAGACGAAGCAGTAAAAAGTGGGAAGGTGGGAAAGTGGGAAGGTCTTTATGGTTTGCGGAGATGTCGTTGGAAAGCGGCGATCCGTTTGGAAAGTGTCGCAAATCCATCCCTTAAGTCTTTGGCATCAGACTGATTCATGATCCCCACATCCTCTCCTGCATACGCCATGCTTCGGACTTCCCCGGCGGAAGCCTTTGCGAGATCCAAGAAGCGAGCGAAGTCTTTGGCTGTGCGGCGTTCAAATCCCTCGCTGATATTGTTCATGACCGAGAGAGATGCTCGCTGCATTTGATCTCGAAAGGAATAATCGCGGCAGGGTTCCAATAATTTGTAGACCACCTTGTACAAGCGGCGCGACTCTTGCCAGATCTCAAGATCCTCGAATTGCTCCGCAAAGTTCATCACCTGATTGGATGGGACTTTTTACTTTCCAACTTTCCTACCTTTTACCCTGCTGACTCCTTCGAAGTCAGCCGACCCACCTGAACTCCACCGTTGTATCGATCTTGGGATCAAGACTCTGCTTCACAGGACAGGCTTTGGCGGCATTCTCGAGTAGATCGCGCTGCGGGTGATCAGCGGGGAGCGGGATCGTCATGACAGAGCGCAGAGCAACGATCCGTCGGGGCAGATCGGCGCTCATCTCCTTACCGATCGTAACAGTAGTACCCTTGAGGTTGATGCCGTGACGCTCGGCGGGGATCCCCATGACCGTCATCATGCAGTTGGCGACTGCTGTCGCCACGAGGTCCGTCGGCGAAAAACTCTCCCCCTTGCCATGATTGTCCACGGGGGCATCGGTGATAAGCGTGACGCCCGAAGGGCCATGTGTAGCGGTGCAGCGGAGACCGCCGTCATAAGTGGAGATGATGGTAACCATGGTATTTAGTGAAAGGTAAAACGTCCGAAAGTAAAAGGTAGGAATACCCCGGAGGTAGGGATCAGGCCACATCGGCTTTCGACTCCGACCTTCGATTGACGCCACTTCCTACCGGAAGCCGTGGCGCCCCGTTGGGGCTACGACTGTGTCGTAGTCTACCGCGCTCCTTCCAAGGAGCTTGGTTCAGGTTTCATCCCTCGCCGCCTGAACTCACACGGGGTTCAACGAATATTTGTTTTCACACCTTTGACTGACAGATTTTTCGAATGGAAGGCCAAGGCTTCTTGGATGTGTATATCCCAGTATCCCCAGTCATGTGTGCCCGGGTATTCCGTGTAGGCATGCGGAATTCTTGCCCTACGAAGATCTTCGGTAAATATGCGGTTGTCCTGAAGGAGAAAATCCTCCGTCCCGCAGTCGAGCTGAATTTTTGGAAGTTGCCGGGCTTTTTTGGCCCGTTTGGCGAGCATGAGCAGATGGTGGTCGGTGTTCGCAGGGGAGAGGCCGAAGACGCGGCTGAGTTCGACGGCGAAGTGCTCACCCCTGCCGAGTGATTTTGCCGCGCGGTCGTGCTGGCCGCTCTTCCCAAAACCGACTGCCCCGGAATGGCTGTGGATCGAACAGAACCGGTCGTGGTATCCAAGCCCGACGCGCAGGGCTCCATATCCCCCCATCGAGAGTCCCCCGATCGCACGAGCTTCGCGGGTGGCTATGGCGGGGAATGTACGCTCGATGAACGCCGGTAGTTCCTCCCCAATGTGTCGTGCGTAGGCGGGACCCTGATCGTTGTTTGTGTAATATCCACGGTAACCGTCGGGCATCACGATGAGAAAAGGATAGGGCGCGGCGTGGAGTTCAACCCGCGATCGACGCAGCCACATCGTGCTATCGTCGGAGAGCCCATGAAGCAGATACAGTGTGGGGAAGGGAGGCTTGCCGGTTTCAGGAAATAGGACCTGCGTCTCGGTGGACTTGCCGAGGATTTCACTAGACCATCGAATGGTGTGCCATGACATAGAAAGCGTGGGAATCTTAAATGGGCATCCCAAAGCTGCTCGGATCAGGTCAAGCGCGGAAATCCACACTCACCTCCCCCTAGTTTCCCGAGCGTGGGCACGTGTCGAAGAGGGCTTATTTTCCCGGAACAAGCCGGATGTCATCGATCAGGCATGCCCCTGCGGCTCCGTCCTTGCAGAAGCGTCGAGAAAGCATGATCCAGACCACCCGGGCTTCACCTCCCCATTTGCCATCATTCAGGCCGCCCCAGTGGGACTTCGGCGAATCCGTCAGGGGCGAGATCGTTATTTCCTGCCATTCGTCTCCGCCTTCCAGACGCACTTCGTATTGAAACGTCTGTTCACCGGAATCAGTCAGGCGGATATCGAGGCCGGTAATACCTTCGGGTTTCACCCAAAACTTCAGTTCGCCCAGAGGCATCGGATCCACGCGGCGCGTCAGGGCCACATACGAGCTTCCCGCCGCGAATTCCGCCGACAGCCGCACGGCACCCGGAGCATTGTGGCCCTGGTCGGGTATCCTGCTTGCGCGTCCATTTGCTCCTTTGAACTCCCATCCGCCATTGTAGGTCCACCCGTCCAAAGCGTCGGTAAAAACGCCGATCTCCTCCCCGGCTTCGGCGGCGGAGGCGATGCCGCATGGGACAATAGAGAGAGCAAGGAAGGCGAATGCGCGAAAAGAATGGAGAATCATGTTGGGAATTCTCGCGGAAGCCGATGACGGGTTCAATCCACGCCGCTTGGCATTTTTCCCAAAGGCTTGCGCGTTTTCATCCCGCCTCGGGCCGCTAAAAAAACGTATTGCCCGATTTGCGATACAGTTGCGGATAGACGCCCTTCTTGCGATGGAACCAGGTGGAGAAGTGGGGCAGGGAGCCGAAGCCCAGGTCGAATGCGATCTGCTTGATCGGTGCCGACGTGCCGCTCAGAGCGGAGATCGCCTGCTCGATGCGCCTTTCTTCCAAAGATCGCCGCATGGTCCGCCCGAACTGTTTCACGAAAAGACGGTTGAGCTGGATCGTACTCAAGCCGACCGATGTCGCCGCCTCACGCTCCTTGAACGGCTCGCTCAGGGGGTGGTTGAGAACAAGATCATGGATCTGCTGCACGCGTGAGTCGAGCGTGCCGCCGTGCGTGGTTGGCAAGCCCAGCTTGTTCTGCACTTTCATGTAGATGCGGAGCCAGTCGTAAAATGCCGCGCTGATATCCAGATGGGCATCGAGCGAACCGCATTGCTGCATCAGGAAGACGAGATTGCGACGAAAGTGCCTCCGCACGGCGCGGAGCATCTTCAAGGCGCTTTGCTCGAGCTGTGGCACCTCGGCGGCATGGATGACGGAACACTGCTTGCGCGGGAACACATCCTCGCCGGCCGGCCAATGTGCACAGAAACGGATGGAGAGCATCTGGCAGTCCGGCGAGAACTGCTGCCAGCGCTTTTCCTGCCCGAGAAAAATCCATTCGCCCTTCCTCACCGTCGTCTCCTGGTCCGCGATGCGGATGAGCACTGAGCCTTTGCGTACAAGCCATGCGGAGAGCTGCTCATTCACTGCCAGGCCAAATCCGCCGGGAAAGCGGGCGCGTCCGTCGTAAATCCAGAGGAGGTGGGCCTCCAGCGTGGCCCACTCGGATAAACGGACGCTCCGCAGCTCGTGAGGGCTGGAGGGAGAAGATAACGGCATGATGATAAAAATATATAGCCTTCTGCACCGCATCGGCAAGCGTGTAGCGTTGAGTGATGAGGGAGATCGCCCTCAGAATCATCACGAATCCTTTTCATTTTCCGTGATCACATCCCTTTCCATCTCTCGCTTCTTTTCATCGCACATGGTGCTGCAGCAAGGCGTGCCTCTGACCGTTTGGGGGCAGTCGCCGCCATTTGAGACCATTCAGGTCACCTTGGCGGATGCGGAGGCTTCCGCCTGCGCCGACTCGGCCGGCGACTGGGAGGCCGTTCTTCCGCCGCAGGGGGCTGGCGGACCTCACATTCTTCGGGTGCGCAGCGCAAGCGGATCCCTCGATTTTGAGGATGTCTGGATCGGCGAGGTCTGGCTTCTCGCCGGGCAGTCAAACATCGAGTGGACCGCATCCCAGTTTCCCGACGCCTCGGCTGACGCGGCGGATGCCCATGCGCCGATGGTGCGCCATTTTACGCTGGCGACCCACCGCGGACCGGAGGCCTCGAACGACATCAGGGGCACCTGGAGAGTGATGAGCCCGGAGTCGGCTCCCGCGTTCTCGGCCATCGGGATGTATTTCGCCAAGTTCTGGGGGGAGCGCCAATCCGTTGCTCTGGGACTTGTCGTCTCAGCGCTCGGAGACACCTCGGCTGAGATGTGGCTGAGCCGATCCGCCATGGTTGCCGATCCTGTGCTCCGGCCGACGGTCGAGGAATTTGACGCCCAAGTGGCCAGGCACACAAATGAACTCGCAACTGCGGCCGAGCCCACTCTCGATTTTCTCCGGCGCTATGCCCCCTGCTGCCTTTTTAACGGGATGATCCATCCACTGGCACGGTGCCGGTTCCGGGGAGTGATTTGGTATCAGGGGGAATCCAATGGCCGCCGTGCATCCACCTACCACCGCCTTCTCACCCACCTGATTTCAGAGTGGCGCTCCCTCTTCAAGTCTCCCGAACTGCCGGTCATCGTCATCCAGCTTCCGCGCTTCCGCGAGGTCGAGGCCGTGGCACAGGTCAGCATGTGGGCCGACCTGCGCGAAGCCCAGGCGCAGGCCGTTTCCGAGCTGCCGAGCGCCTGGTTGGTTTCGTGCATCGATCTGGGAGACCCCATCGACATCCATCCGCCCAACAAAAAGGAATATGCCCGCCGGGCTCTCGCTTGCGTGAACGCGAATGTTTACCAACAACAGGTGCCGTGGTGCGGTCCGTCTCCGCAGGATTGGTATATCGAGGAGGGCATCGTCCGGTTGGCATTCGACTGCCACGGGAGAGGTCTCGACCTGCGGCAACCCCCCCTCGGGTCCGGATTCACGTTGGCTGGTGCGGACGGCGTCTTTTTTGCAGCCCATGCACGCTTGGACGAGGCAACCGTGCTGGTCTGGCATGAATCCGTCAATCAGCCCGCAACACTCCGCTACGCCTGGGCGGACAACCCTCCGGTCACCCTCTTCGATCAGGATGGATGGCCGACGGCACCGTTTCGATGCGATCACCTCAAGTAGCCGCCGACATGCATGGAACCTAAAACACATCTGTCGTCAAATGGTCTTTGACGATGAGAAAGAAACTCGCCCCATACTTCCGCGGATGCATGACCGGCTCTTGAGGGATCATTTTCAGGAGAATTGGCAAATGGCATTTTTGGCGGGGTCGCGGCAGGTGGGGGAAAGCCGCCCGCTGCGTGCTCTCGCCCCCTCCTTTTCCATTTTCAAAAGCAGACCGGCGCGGGGTACCCCTTTCAAGCCGTGTTCGACCTGCCCCAGGAGGACATCGATGGTTGCGCGCATCGCGGGCGATCCTCCCGCTCCGGACGCTCCCATTTCCCAATTGCCTCTGATCGCGGAGTTCAAACGCCCGAAAAACCCTCTGGGTAATCATTTCCATGATAGAAAAACGCAACCTAAATATGAAATTGTTAAACAGGACC
>CANIBV010000072.1 GCA_947466005.1 Spartobacteria bacterium
CCGAGTTCCTTCGGGAATCCAGCGTCGAGGAACCATGTTCCGGATTCGGTCAGCTGCATCAGCTCCTCAGCCCAGCGCATGATGGTCTCCAGAGAATCGCCGTCGGACTTCCGCGAGACCATCTCCAGGATGTCTTCACGACGCTCCACATTCAGCAGGAGCGCCAGAAAGAAGCGGTGCTCCACATCCTCGACGTTCCCTCGCATCGCTGCGATCCCGTCACGGCGGATGATTTCCAGAAGGGTGGGGGCGACCGGTCCTGCAAGGGCTCCGTGCTTTGATGAAAAGACCTCCCAGACATCCTCCCAGGCCCCGAGGTTTCTGAGGTGGCTGATGCAATTCTGAAGGATGAAGAAGCCGCGTTCAAAATCGAGCTCACCGACCATCTCGGCAACAAGATCAGCATAGTCGGCATCGCCCGTCTGCTCCATCACATCTAGGAGTTGCTTGCGTCTCATGGTGAGGGCGTCGTGATGGACCGGATCAACGGCCACATGGGGAGGCAGGTAAGTGAACTGAGGTCCTGTTCCCGGATCAGAATGGGTGCGGATGACGACGGTCACCGAGGGGGTCTCGAGGTGAAAGAGCGAGTGGATGCAACTGCGACCAGAGATAATCTGAACCGTGCTTCCCGTCTCCAGCAGGGTGGTATCCTTGAGCTTCAACTCGCCGAGACGGAAATGGGCCGTCACGGGACGGACGTTCTCGAACTCAAAGTGGGAGTGAATGCTCGATCCCTCCATCACATGAAAGGCTCCGGAGAACTCGTGCTGATGGATGTCGGTCGTCCCATCCATCCAGAAGAGGATCTGGATGTAGAACTTGGGATTGTCATAGACGATTAGCTCAGGTTGGCCGAATCCTGAGGATGTCTGGAAAGGCTGCTCATCATTGAGGAGGAACTCCTGAATCAGGGATCCCAGATCGACGGTGTCCGAGGGGGGATTCTCCAGAAGGGCTTCCTCAGCGATCCCGGGGAAGGCGGAGAGATCGAAGTTCTCCTGCTTCCAGCGATCATAGACAGTCTGGCCGAGTCCGGTAAAAAAGGGATCCATAGGGCACTCTTTCGCAGCCTTTCAAGCGGGACAAGAACCAATCGTCGGCTGGATCTCTTGCAGGGAATGGATGAGACGCCCTCCTTATCGTCGAGATTTTCTTGCGGGGAGAATTCGGCGGATTTAGCTTTCGAGGAGATTTCGGGGCAATAGCTCAGTTGGTAGAGCGCGTCGTTCGCAATGACGAGGTCAGGGGTTCGATCCCCCTTTGCTCCAGATTATCGGGCGCAGATTCACGCGCCGATTACTCTTTGATCTTGCAAATCATCTCCACGGAAACGATCACCCTCGACATGGAATTCACCGACGTCACCGTTCACGCCAACGCCAACATCTACTTTGAGGGCAGGGTCATCTCTCACACAGTCATTCTGCGGGATGGGGAAAGAAAGACTGTCGGCGTCATTCTGCCCGGCACTTATCACTTCGGAACCCAGCAGGCCGAGAAGATGGAGATCATCGAGGGAGAGTCTTCAGTGGTTCTGGATCGCTCCGAGGCAACCGTGCGCTACGCGAGAGGGGAGGCCTTTGAAGTCCCCGCCGACTCCGGCTTCACGATCACTGTCGCGGGGGAACCCTGCCATTATATCTGCTCCTTCCTCGGCTAAAACCGAGGAAGGAAGTTGGAAGATAGTAGTTTGGAGTTAGGGCGGTTGCGGGAAAAATCCTAACTCCAATCTTCAAATTACTATCTCCCAATTTTTCACATGAGCAAAAATTCTTCAGATCGTTACGACCGGGCCTATTTTGACCGTTGGTATCGTGATCCCAAGACGCGGGTGAAATCGGGCACCTCCATCCGTAGGAAGGCCGCGCTTGCTCTCTCTGTCGCCGAATATTATCTGGAGCGACCTGTCAGGAGCGTTCTCGATGCCGGGTGCGGGGAGGGGAATTGGCTTTCTGCGCTTCGCTCCCTGCGTCCCAAGATCCGATATACCGGGGTCGATGCGAGTCGCTACGCCGTGGAACGCTTCGGGAAAAAACGGAACATCCGCCTCGGTACCTTTGCCGCGTTGGAGGAGATCGGTCTCTCAGATTCCTACGACCTGATTGTCTGTAGCGACACACTCTTCTACCTGCCTCTGGAAGAATTGAAACTCGGCCTCCAATCCCTTGCGCATCGCGCCGCGGGCGTTGCCTTTCTGGAACTCTACACCGAAGAGGATTCACTGATCGGCGATTTTCCTAAGGAGGGACTTCAAACCTCCGCCTACTATCGCCGTCTCCTCAAGAGTCAGGGATTTCTCTCCGTAGGGTCCCATTGCTATCTTGGTCCGCAGTTGCATGGCTCGGCCATGCAGATGGAGATGGTTTAAAGGCTTAAGGTTTAATTTACAGGGATGAAGTGGATGGATAGCAGAATACCACTGATAATTCTCCCGCAGAGGCGCCGAGTTGTTAATGAGTTAAGATTACCGGTATTTTACTCAGCGCCTCTGCGGGAAACCTTTTGATTCGGCCCGGTTCGGTGTACCTATAAAAATGTGAAGATTGCACGCATCCTGCTTCCTGACGGCATCATTCATTATGCGCGGCCTTTGGATGAATTAGGCGCCTCGATGGAGATCCTCTCCGGAGATCCCTTTCAGGGAGTTCACCTGACGGGTGAACGCGTCACCCAGTTCACGCTGCTTGCTCCGATGGTTCCCGCTGCCATCCTCTGCATCGGTCTGAATTATCGGAAACATGCCGAGGAGATGAACGCAAAGGTCCCAAAATTCCCGGTGCTCTTCTTTAAGAACCCCGGCGCGCTACTCGATCCGGGGGCTTCCATTCAGACCCCAAGAAAACTGCCCTCCACCCAGGTTGATTACGAGGGGGAGTTGGCCGTCATCATTGGGAAAACTTGCCGGAATGTCACCCGCGAGAATGCCCTCAGCCATGTGCTTGCATACACCGTCGCCAACGATGTCAGCGCAAGGGACTGGCAGAAGGACTGGGGAGGCTCCCAGTGGTGCAGGGGCAAGTCATTCGATACATTCGCGCCGATGGGACCGTGGATGGTGACTCCCGATGAGATTCCCAATCCCAATGCGCTACGGATCACCACCAAGGTGAACGGGGAGATTCTTCAGGATTCCAACACTGGGGACATGATCTTTGATGTGCCGGCCTTGATTGAGTTTCTCAGCGCTGACACGACGCTCTCTGTCGGCACCATCATCCTGACCGGAACTCCGTCGGGGGTAGGTGTTGGCCGAACGCCCCAGCGTTGGCTACATCCTGGAGACCGCGTGGAAGTCGAGATAGAGGAGATCGGGCGGCTCGAAAATCTAGTTGTTTAAACCAACGGACGATCACGACGCTCTACGCCGATTGTCCCAGTGCTAATCTTCTTCAGGCTCGATGTGGACGGTCACATCTTCGAGCGGCAACTCCGATGACATGAGACGGTCCTTCACGGCATGGGAGATACCGTGGCCCTGACGGACGGAGATATCTCCCCTGACCCTGATGTGGAGATCTGCCAAGTAGGCGAGGCCACTCTTACGGACGCGGCATTTCTCTGCGCTTAGTACCCCGGGCACAGCACAGGCCTCAGAGAGGACCAGGGCCTCCGCATCGGGAGAGACGCGGGCATCCATCATGTCGCCCAGAGAGAGTCGCAGCATGTTGTAGGCGCTGTAGAAGATAACCACGCAGGCAAAGAGGGCAGCCCAGTCGTCGGCGGCCTCATAACCGCGACCTCCGATCAGACTGATCGAAATGCCGATGAAGGCGGCGATCGAGGTGACGGCATCCGAGCGATGGTGCCAGGCATCGGCCAGCAGGGCATTGCTTCCAATGCGACGTGCACGCCCGGCCATCACTTGGTAGAGGGTCTCCTTGATCAGGATGACACCGATGAGGATGAGAAGCGTGTAAGGCGAGGGGGTGTGGGGAATCTGACCGTGGGCCACGGCAACAAGCTGAACGATGCTGGCATGAGCAATAAAGGCACCGGCTGCAGCCAGGACGAAGGCGCCGATCAGGGAGGCCAAGGACTCCGCCTTCCCATGGCCGTAGGGGTGTTCCTCGTCAGGCGGCTTGGCGGCATACTTAAGACCCCCCCAGATCAGGAGGGAGCTAAAGAGATCCAGCAGTGACTCGACTCCATCGGCGATCAGGGCATTGGAACGACCGAAAATCCCACCTGCAATCTTCCCTGCGGAAAGCAACAGGTTGAGAAGGACACCAGCCGCCACGACACTCCTCCCAGCGGCGGCTCTTGCTTGAATCTCACCGTTGCTCATGGGGTGCGAGTCTCTTGGATATACTCTCTGACTGCCTTCTGAAAGGGGGTTGCCAGATCAGCCTTCGGTTTGACAAAGGAGGGGCGGAACCATGGTTGGAGCCCCATGAGATCCGAAGTGACGAGAATCTGACCATCGCAACCTGTCCCGCTGCCGATTCCGATGGTGGGAATCTCCAGTTCCCTGCTGATTTTCTCTGCTATTGGCGCATTGACCAATTCCAAAACGATGGCGCAGCAACCAGCATCCTGTAGGGTTTGGGCGTCTTTAATCAAGACCTCCGCTTCGGCATCCGATTTTCCCTTCTTGTGGTAGCCACCTTCCTCTCGGACTTGCTGGGGAAGCATCCCAAGATGTCCGATAACTTCAATCCCTGCCTGAGCTAGCGTTCTGATGATCCCTGGAAGAGCGCCTTCCAGTTTCACGGCATCAGCGCCGGCGGTAATAAGCGCCCTTGCGCTGATAAGTGCCTGATCTGGAGTCTTATACGTCCCATAAGGCAGATCTGCAGCCACGAGTGCCCTCTTAGTGCCCCGGCGGACTGCTTTCAAGTGATGAATAATCTCTTCCAGTGTGACGTCGATTGTGTCGTTAAGACCCAAAACGACCATACCAAGAGAATCACCGACTAAGATCAGATCGATCCCAGATTCATCCAATAGACGCGCCGAAGGGTAGTCGTAAGCGGTTAACCAAGCCAACTTCCTGTGGGATTTCTTAGCTAAAATAAGGGTTTCTTTTAAAGTCATTACCTATTTATGGGTAGCTTGATATGGTCACTTATTAAGAATAAGTCTTAAATACTCACTGCAGGGATAATTCCAAGTTGGAAGCTGGAGGCCTGGCCGGATTTCAGCTAGAGGTTTCAAGACAAAAAGACGCTCATTGATTCGTGGATGGGGCAACTGAAGGCCCGGAGAATCGAGGGTCATTTCGTCACAATAGAGAAGATCTAGGTCCAAGAATCTTGGAAGATGGTGACCATGATGAACTGGTCGCCCTGCGGCGGTCTCCAGGTCCTGCAAGAGCTTTATGAGTTCCAGTGGATGTCGCGAGGTTTCGAGTTCTGCCACTGAGTTGAGAAAAAGAGGTGAGTCGGGGGGGCAATCTTCCGGTTCCGTCTCAAAGAAGGAAGACTCCAAAAAGGGACCGGTCTCGTCTTCATGGATCTCCCGAAGGTTCTTGAGTGCCCGAGACAAAAGGGCATGGCAGTCTCCCAGATTGGAGCCGAGGGCGATGCCGGCACGCATGAAGGTCTCTTTGAATGGAAAGCGTTAATGCAAGCCCAGGACATCCTGCATGTCGTAGAGCCCGGGCTGGTTCTTTCGGGTATCACGAGCCCAGAGGGCAGCCCTGAGCGCTCCGCGGGCGAAGGTCTCCCGACTTGAGGCACGATGAATCAGCTCGATGCGTTCCCCGGGGGCCGCAAGGAGCACCGTGTGGTCGCCCACCACATCGCCACCTCTGACAGCATGCACACCAACCTCGCCTCTGGTGCGCTCGCCGGGCATTCCCACTCTTCCGTGCCGCGTATCCCTATCGTAATCAAGGCCCTTGACCTCATCGAGGACCTCGACAAGACGTCGCGCCGTCCCGCTGGGTGCGTCCTTCTTGAGGCGGTGGTGAATTTCGATCACCTCGGCATCGTAGTCGGGTCCGAGAATCTCTGCCGCCTTCCTGGTGAGCCAGAAGAGCGTGTTGACTCCAACGCTGTAATTCGGTGAGAAGATGACCGGAATCGTTACCGAGGCGGCGGCAATACGATCGCGCAACTCATTGTTATGTCCTGTTGTTCCAATAACAAGAATCTTACCTAATTCGACGCATTTCTCAAGGACACGGGAGGTCGCTTCAGCATGCGAGAAGTCAATCACGGCGTCACAAGCGGCAATCTCATCAAGGGATTCCCCAGCATCAATCGTGCCCGCCAAGGCAAGGGACGGATCCTCCTCCACACAACGAAGAAGGGTTAGGCCCATTCTTCCTTTAGATCCATAAATAATAACATTAAGTGGATTCATATCAGCGTTAAGAGAGTTACAAGATGCCAACTGATTGGAGTGTATTGATGAGTGTATCCCTATTGGAAGAACTCATCTCACAAAGAGGCAGACGGACATCTTCCGCGCAGACACCCTTCTGAGCTAGTGCCGTCTTGATGGGAACGGGGTTTGGCTCAAGAAAGAGATCCCGGAAGAGGGGGTAGTATCGTTGCTGGATCGCCAGGGATTTGGCCGTGTCGCCTCCGAGGAAGCTCTGAACGAGGTTCTGGACGTCCGAGGGAATAATATTGGAGGCAACGCTAATGACCCCCACTGCTCCGGCCGCCATAAAAGGCAATGTTAGCGAGTCATCTCCCGAGAGGATTTCAAAGCTGGTGGGGAGGGCGG
Source organism: Spartobacteria bacterium (assembly GCA_947466005.1). Classification (GTDB taxonomy): domain Bacteria; phylum Verrucomicrobiota; class Verrucomicrobiia; order Chthoniobacterales; family UBA6821; genus UBA6821. The sequence goes on from CANIBV010000072.1 coordinate 6,679, forward strand.
CCCTCAGCTGATTGACGCGCTCAACACTGCCGCCAGCCTCCTTGATCGCCACGATATTGGGGCAGTCGGCCGCCAGTCGGGCGACGACGGAGACGGGGATCTCAATGCCGCAGCGCCCAGGGATGCTATAGAGGACGATCGGAATGGAAACAGCATCCGCCACACTCTTGAAATGGCGGTAGAGTCCCTCGGCGGATGGCTTGTTGTAATAGGGAGCCACCAGAAGGGCCGCATCGGCACCAAGCTTTTCAGCTTCAATTGTTAATTGAACCGCCTCGGAGGTAGCGTTCGATCCCGTACCGGCAATCACAAGGATACGCTTGTTGGCTGCGGCAATAGCCACTTCGATCACGCGACGGTGCTCCTCATGGCTCAGGGTGGGGGACTCTCCAGTGGTGCCGACGGGAATAATACCCGAAATCCCAGCCTGAATCTGGAATTCGATCAGGGAGGTCAGGGCTGCCTCGTCAATGACTCCGTCTCGAAACGGGGTGACGAGTGCCGTGTGAGCGCCTGCAAATGAGATGGTGGGCATAGGAAAAAGCTGAAAGCTAAAATGATACTTGGGAAAGGATAAAAATATCTAATCTAGTAGGTGGGATTCAGGAATGCCTTGGAACCTTATCGATGCCACCTTCATTCCAGGGGTGGCACTTGAGGATCCGTCGCAGCGAGAGGAGGGAACCTTGTGCGGCGCCATGCTCCTTGAGCGCCTCCAGCGTGTAGGCTGAGCAACTCGGATAAAACCTGCAACCGCACCCGCTTCCCATAGTCAGGGTGGCCAGCGCATGCAGTGCCGGGGAAATCACCACCCGGTAGAGGTGGATGGGAAGGCTGAGAAGGAAGGCCATCGGGACAGCGCGATTAGGAGTCTGCAAAAATAGAGAGACGCTTCCCAAGACGCAACCATTCCGCGTGGAGGGCTTCTGTTGAGGCACTTGCTGCCGGGGATTTTGCGGTCACCACGATCCAGAGTCCGGGAAGAAGTCCCGGAAGTTCCTTTCGGAATATCTCCCTGAGACGGCGCTTCACCTTGTTGCGGATTACGGCAGAACCGACACGACGGGAGACGACAACGGCACCCTGAGTGGAGGTTTCCTGGGAGGGCAGCACACCCATACGAATCAAGGATCCGTGAAAAGAAAGGCCCGCTGAGCGGACCTTTAGATGCTGGTATCCCGCGCGGAGGCGCGAGCTACGCGGCAGACTAAGCCTGGGTGTGGCGTGCGTAATGGAGCTCAACGCCCTTCGGCAGGAGACGCTTGCGACCGCGCTGGCGACGACGGCTCAAAATGGCGCGACCGCTTTTGGTCTGCATGCGTGCACGGAAGCCGAACTGGCGTTTGCGCGTGCGCTTGGAAGGTTGGTAGGTGCGCTTCATGTCGTAAAAATCTTAAAAGAATCGGGTGGCAGATGATGTGCGGAAGGGGAGGGTGTGTCAATGGATGATTTGAACAATAATCAATTTCACGAAATCCTATTGCCCCGCCGGAGGATTCATCCTAGCTTCTCACATTCATCTCGGAAGCCCTGGTGGTTTTTCTGATGAGACACTTGGGGTCATAGCTCAGTTGGTAGAGCGCCTCCATGGCATGGAGG
>CANIBV010000073.1 GCA_947466005.1 Spartobacteria bacterium
ACTCGGGAGCAGCTTCAGCGTGTTGCCAAGTTGGAGTTTGCCGAAGTTCATCCTAATTCGGCCGCCCTGATCGCGCAGATCGACAAGGGAGAGGCGATCCTGCCCCCGGGCTTCGTCATCAAGGAGCACGTTCAGAATTACGAAGGGAAAGAAGCCGTCGAGCGGCTCCTCGTGAAAAAAGAGGCCGACCTCACGGGAGAGCATGTGACTCATGCCTACGCCTTCTTTGACCAGCAGGGTTATGGCGTTTCCCTCACGCTGGATGGCGAGGGTGCCAAGACGTTCTTCGAGCTCACCACGCAACTGGCCCCCCATCAGGGACGTCTGGGCATCCTGCTGGACGGCAAGATCCAGAGCGCACCCTCGGTGAAGAGCGCGATTGCCGGCGGCTCCGCCCAGATCACCGGCCACTTCAAGGAGAAGGAGGCCCGTGAGCTTGCGAGCATCCTGGAGAATCCTCTCCGCACGCCGGTCACCATCGAGGAGTCCCGCAGCGTTTCCCCCACCCTGGGTGCCGACTCGATCCGAAGCGGTATTGTCTCGGGTGTCGGCGGTCTGGCGTTGGTGATGCTCTTTGTCGTCTTCTACTACCGTTTGGCGGGATGTGTAGCTCTTCTCGGTCTCTGGATCAACATCCTCCTCCTCTTCGGGATGATGGCGATGTTCCACTTCGTCCTGACCCTTCCCGGCATCGCCGGTATCATTCTCACCATCGGTCTTGCGGTGGATGCAAACGTGCTCCTCTACGAGCGACTCCGTGAGGAGCTCGCGGCCGGCAAGTCGCTTGGTGCCGCGATCGACGGTGCCTACAACAAGGCCTTCAGCGCGATCTTTGATGCGAATGCTACGACGCTGATCACTGCGGGCATCCTGTTCTGGCAGGCGAGCGGTCCAGTACGAGGTTTCTCTGTCACCCTGATGCTTGGCATTGTGGCATCGCTCTTCTCGGCGATCCTGTTCACCCGCACGGCCTTCCGCTGGATGATGAAGTTCGCCGGTCTCAAGCGCCTCACGATGGCCAATCTGGCTCCCCGCCATCAGTTCAATTTTCTGGGGCGCCGCGTCCTGGCGGTTTTTATCTCCCTCGTCCTCATCGGCGGCTCGCTGGCCATCTTCGCCAAGCGTGGGGCCAATAACTTCGGTATCGATTTCCGCGGTGGAGACCTCCTTGTTCTGGATTCCCGTCCCTCATTGACAGTTGATGAGGCCCGTTCCGCCCTCGAGCCACTCCATCTCGCCGAGGAGACGATCCAGCTGGAGCAGGCTGGCACGCAGCAGATGCTCGCGATTCGCAGCGCGGAGGATACTTCGGGGCGCATCTTAGAGAGACTCAAGGCCGCCTTCCCCGACCGGAAGCTCGTTCCTGCACAGCAGGAGAAGGTGGGGGCCCAGATCGGCGTCGAGTTTGCCAAGAAGGCCATGCTTGCCCTCGGACTCGGCATGATCGGCATCCTGATCTATGTGACCCTCCGTTTTGAGTTCTCCTTTGCCGTTGGGGCCCTTGTGGCACTCCTCCACGATGTGATCATCACCGTGGGCGTGTTCTCGCTGGTCGGCGGTGAACTCTCCCTCGTCATGGTGGGTGCCATCCTGACGATCGCCGGATACTCGATCAACGACACGATCGTCGTCTACGACCGTATTAGAGAGGGTCTCCGCCACCGCACCGGTGGAAGCGTCGAGTCTCTTATGAACCGCAGCATCAATGAGACACTGGGACGCACCATGCTGACCGGGGGAATGACGCTCCTCTCCGTTGCTGCCCTGTTCTTCTTCGGTGGCGCGGTGCTGAAGGACTTCGCCTTTGCGATTCTGATCGGCATCCTGGTCGGAACCTACTCCTCGGTCTTCGTCGCCTCGCCGATCGTCCTCTGGTGCTCCCGAATCGGCACCAAGAGTGCTGCGGCCGACAAGTAATCAATTCCTAACAACCTTCAGTCTTCAGCCTAAACTTCCTCCTTCATGTCCCTTCTCGTCCTTGGTTCCATCGCCCTAGATACCGTCAAAACCCCGATCGAAGAACGGACCGATTTGCTTGGCGGTTCCGCATCCTACGCAGCCATCGCGGCGAGCTTCTTTTCGCCGGTGAATCTGGTGGGAATCGTCGGCGATGACTTTTCAAAAGAGAACATCGAGTTCTTCAAGAGCCGGGACATTGATCTGGGAGGACTGCAGGTTGTTCCTGGGAAAACCTTCCGGTGGTCCGGCGAATACATGTGGGACATGAATCAGCGCGAGACCCGCTCGGTGGAGCTGAATGTCTTCGAGAACTTCACTCCCGATCTTCCCGAGTCGTATCGCTCGGCGCGAATGGTCCTCCTCGGCAACATCGCTCCGGCCCTTCAGCACCATGTGCTGGACCAGTTGATCCGCCCCCACTTCGTCATCGCCGACACGATGGATCTCTGGATCAACATTGCCAAGGAGGAACTCCTCAGCCTGATCGCCCGTGTCGACATGCTGATTCTGAACGACGGAGAGGCCCGTGAACTCACCGGCGAAACCAGCCTGATCAAGGCGGGTCGCAAGATCCGTGAGATGGGCCCCTCGGCCGTGGCGATTAAGAAGGGGGAACACGGCTGCCTTCTCTTCGGTGACGGACAGTTCTTCAGCTGCCCTGCGTATCCCTTAGAGGACATTCATGATCCCACGGGTGCTGGCGATTGCTTCGCGGGTGGCCTGGCGGGATATCTCTCCAGTCGTCACATCAGCGATGCCGATCTGGCCGAGAAAAAGGAGATCCCCTTTGAGTTTCTCCGTCAGGCAGTGGTGGAGGGGAGTGTGATCGCCAGCTTCAATGTCGAATCCTTCAGCATGGATCGCCTCCGCGAGGTCACGAAGGCTGACATCGCCGAGCGATACGAGATTTTCCGTACCCTCAGCCGTTTCGAGGCGATTTAACCAACGCCTCCTTCAGGGGCATCAGGTCACCTTTAGGTGATTGTCGCCGGGTTCTTTGTCCCTCATGGTTGAGTTGATGAAAAAGCGCAGCACTCCCTCAGGCAGCCCCTCGCCTGCGATGCTCCTCTCCCCGGAAGATCTCTATCCACTGCTGGAGTGCAGGCACAGTGATCCTCACCAGCTGCTCGGGGTGAGGTCGGATGCAGCCGAGGGGACGACCCTTCGCGTTTTCCATCCCGGGGCCGTCGCCGTCGCGGTCGTGTTTGACAGTGGGGAGAAGGTTCCTCTCACGAAAGTCCATGCGGATGGCCTCTTTGAGGCGGAGGTCGCAACGGCTCTTCCTTCCGCTCCGGATGCCTACACGGTCGAGATCACCTACGGGAACGGATCGAGCGCGAGGCAACGTGATCCCTACGCCTTTGCCCCGATGCTCGGAGAGGTCGATCTGTACCTGCTCGGGGAGGGGCGGCACCTCGAAGCCTACCGTGTCCTCGGAGCCCACCCCCGCGACATCCAGGGAGTCGGCGGAACGGCTTTCGCGGTCTGGGCCCCGAATGCCCAACGCGTGAGCGTTGTCGGTGACTTCAACGGATGGGACGGCCGCCGTCACATGATGCGACGGCTGGGCGGCTCGGGGATCTGGGAGATCTTTGTCCCCGAGGTGAGCGAGGGAGATCACTACAAGTTCGAGATCCGTGGGCGTGAAGGGGAGGTTTTCCTGAAGACGGACCCCTATGGGTTCTATGCCCAGCACGACCTGCGCACGGCATGCATGGTGACGGATCTGGAACGCTACCAGTGGAGTGACTCCGCCTGGATGGAAAAGCGAGCACTCCGCGATGTCTACGCCGAGCCGATGTCGGTCTATGAAGTGCACCTCGGTTCCTGGCGCCGCCATCCCGAGGATCATAACAGGCCGCTAAGCTACCTGGAGCTGACCAGAGAACTCCTCGCCTACGTGACGGAGATGGGCTTCACCCATGTGGAGCTGCTTCCCGTCATGGAGCATCCCTTCGATGGATCATGGGGTTATCAGGTGGTGAACTTCTTCGCCCCGAGCAGCCGCTTCGGATCACCCGACGAGTTCCGCCATCTCATCGATGCGCTGCACCAGGCAGGGATCGGGGTGATTCTGGACTGGGTGCCCGGGCACTTCCCCAAGGATGCACATGGTCTGGCTCGTTTCGACGGGACGGCCCTCTATGAGCATGAGGATCCTAGGATCGGCGAGCATCGCGACTGGGGGACGCTGATCTTCAACTACGGCCGTAACGAGGTGAGGAACTTCCTGATCGCAAACGCCCTTTTCTGGCTGGATCAGTACCACATCGACGGCCTGCGTGTGGATGCGGTGGCCTCGATGCTCTACCTCGACTACTCCCGCAATGAGGGCGAATGGGTGCCCAACAAGTTCGGCGGGCGCGAGAATCTGGAGGCGATCGAGTTTCTGAAGGAATTCAACGTCGCCTGCTACAGCCGTCATCCCGGAGTCATCACGATCGCCGAGGAGTCCACCTCCTGGCCTGGTGTTTCGAAGCCGGTTTACGATGGGGGACTCGGTTTTGGCTTCAAGTGGAACATGGGGTGGATGAATGACTCCCTGCGCTACATTGCCCGCCCCCCGGTTCACCGGAAGTTCCATCAGGGGGAGATCACCTTCTCGATGCTCTACGCCTACCACGAGCACTTCGTCTTGGTGTTAAGCCACGACGAGGTCGTCCACGGAAAGGGATCGCTGATGAACAAGATGCCGGGTGATGACTGGCAGAAGGCGGCCAACCTGCGGATGTTCCTGAGCTGGATGTGGGCGCACCCCGGCAAGAAGCTCCTCTTCCAGGGATGCGAGATCGGGCAGTGGCGCGAATGGGATCACGATCAGAGCATCGACTGGCACCTGCTGGAGCATCAGCCCCATTCCGGGATGCAGCGACTCGTAAAGCGGTTGAACGAAATCTACCGTACGGAACCGGCCCTCTTCGTCCTCGATGACCGCCCCGAGGGATTCGAGTGGATTGACTTCCATGATTCGGAGAACACCGTCTGGTCTTTCCTGCGCAAGGCGCCCCAGTCGTGGCAATCAGGGCCAGCAGGGCCGGCAGTGCATGGGGAGGAGTATTCGAGCGACCTGCTTGTGATCGTGAACGCGACTCCCGTGGTGCGCCACGGCTACCGTATTGGGGTTCCGGCCGCAGGATCGTATGTGGAGATTCTCAACTCCGACGAGAGTGGGTTTGGAGGCAGCGGCTTTGCCTCCTGTCATCGCGTCGATGCGGAGGAGATCGGAGCACATGGCAGGACGCACTCGATTGTTCTCGACCTGCCTCCTCTCGCGGTATTGATCTTGAAAGCTTCAACCCCAGGCCTTGAGAAAAAGCAGTAAGGAATAGCGCTTAGCAAAAGCAGTAAACCTTCAAAGAGCACTTGACCCAAGCGCTTATCGAAGCCAAATTTCTATTAGCAAGAAATCACCCCATGAAACATATCAACAAACTCAAAAACCGTTTAGCAGCATTCACCCTCATCGAGCTCCTGGTAGTTATTTCGATCATTGCTGTTCTGGCCTCCCTCGCCCTTCCGGCCATCACTGGAGCGCTGGTCAAGGGTCAGATCACGCAGACCACCAGCAACTACCGTCAGCTCTACATCCTCACCCAGAGCGCCAACCTGGACAGCCAAGGAGCTGGTGGAGTCGGTGCCTTCCCCGGTGATTTGAGTACGGGTAGTGTCACTGTTTCTCTGTGGCAGGCCGCCCTCGTGTCTAATTACTGCTCAAGGGCTACCTTTTCCAATCTGCTTACCGTGAAGGGGCTTCCTGGAAACACCACTATATGGGGTGCTGGATCCACAAATGATTCTTCTACTACATTTCTTTCCACTCTCAACATCGCCACGGCTGGAGCTGTTGGCACTGGATTACCATACGGCCAAAAGGGTGGCTCTGTAGTGACCCTTGGTGGTTCAGCGATTTCCGTCACGGGAACTAATACCAATGGACTCACGGGCTTGTTTTGGCCTGCAGCCTCAGCCCCTGGTGCGGTTAATTAATTTACTTCATTCATAAAAGGGGAGCTCCATACGGGGCTCCCCTTTTTTTGTCTCTCGACACCGGCGTCACCCTTCGGTGACATTCCCTAACTGCCATGGCATCGAAATCTCCATCCAAGAAAAGCAAATCCATCAAATCCGCTTCAGCCAATGAGCGTGGCGGTGTCATGAACGGAGCGGAGATTCTGGTCGCGTCACTGGAGCGCGAGGGAGTTGATTTTGTTTTTGCCTACCCGGGAGGCTGCTCCATGCCGATCCATCAGGCGCTGACGAAGTCCAAAAAGATACGGACGATTCTCCCTCGTCACGAGCAGGGCGGTGGATTTGCGGCCGAGGGATATGCGCGCGTCACCGGTAAGGCTGGCGTTTGCATGGCGACCTCCGGACCCGGCGCCACCAATCTGGTGACCTGCATTGCCGATGCCTACATGGACTCTGTGCCCTTGGTGGCGATCACCGGTCAGGTGCCCCAGGAAATGATCGGGCGCGGCGCCTTTCAAGAGACCGATTTCTTCGGGATGACACTGCCCGTGGTGAAGCACAGCTACCTGGTCTGGGATATCAACGACATCCCGCGCATCATCAAGGAGGCGTTTCATATCGCCCAGAGCGGTCGTCCGGGACCGGTGCTGGTCGATATCCCCAAGAATATCCAGAACCAGACCGCTCAGCCGATCTTTCCAAAAACCATTTCTTTCCGAGGTTATAACCCTGTCCGCAGGGCAGATGATGTGGCACTGCAGGAGATGCTGGGTCTGATTGCCACAGCGAAGCAGCCGATGATCTACTGCGGTGGGGGCATCATCACGGCAGAGGCCTCCAAGGAACTCGCCGAGTTCGCGGAGCGCACCCAGATTCCGGTGGCCACCACCCTCATGGGAATCGGTTGCTTCCCGGAGAATCACCCCCTCTCGCTCAAGTGGCTCGGCATGCACGGCACGGTCTATGCCAATAACGCCGTGAACGAAGCCGATCTGCTCCTCGCCATCGGTGTCCGCTTCGACGACCGGGTGACCGGCAAGGTAGAGAAATTCTGTGAGCACGGTACGATCGTTCACATCGACATCGACAACTCCGAGATCAACAAGAACCGCGCCGTGAAGTTGCCGATCCTGGGTGACGTCAAGGATGCCCTGACGCGACTCAACAAGGAACTCGACCGTACTGGTCGCAAGCCGGTCAAAAAAGGTCACACACTCTTCCCCGCGTGGTACAAGCAGATTGAGAAGTGGAAGAAGGATCAGCCGCTCCGCTACAAGGACACGCCCGATGCCATCCAGCCCCAGTATGTGATTGAGCTTCTCATGGAGCTTACGAAGGGGCAGGCAATCATTACGACCGGCGTTGGGCAGCACCAGATGTGGGCGGCCCAGTACTACAATTTCACGGAACCCCGCACGCTCATCACCTCGGCTGGCCTTGGATCCATGGGCTTCGGTTATCCTGCTGCCATGGGAGCCAAGCTGGGCCGCCCTGACAAGCAGGTGATCGACATCGATGGCGACGGCTCCTTCCTGATGAATGTTCAGGAACTGGCGACAGCTCACATTGACGGCATTGCGCCAAAAGTGATTATTCTCAATAACCAGCACCTCGGCATGGTGGTGCAGTGGGAGGACCGATTCTACGACAGTAACCGCGGGCACACTTTCCTAGGAGACCCTAAGGATCTGAATCGTATTTACCCTGATTATCTCGGTATCTGCAAAGGCTTCGGGGTTCCTGCGGAACGTGTCCTGCACAAGAAGGATCTCCGTGCAGCGCTGCAGCGGATGCTCGACTCCAAGGAGACCTTCGTCCTCGATGTCATGACTCCCTACACGGAGCATGTGTTGCCGATGATCCCATCGGGTAAGACCTACAAGGATATCATTACGGAGTAGGCACTGCATCGGCAGTGCCTATGAAGGATGAAACTTGAGACCTGAGACCTGAGACCTGAAATGGGATCAGTCGAAAAGGACTTGAATTATGAAGTGCTGGACTGTTGGGAGAGATGGAATTGAATAACTGCAACCTGCACGTAAGGAGGCGAGGCTGATAAAAATCCTTCAGGTTTCAAGTTTCAGGTTTCATCCTTCTCTTCCATGCCTTCCTTTGCCCGCATTCTGATCGACCGATCCGAGGGGAGGGAGCTTGATTACTCCATTCCGGAGAATCTGCGCGTGGGGGTTTCGGTGGGGGATCGTGTGGTCGTGATGGTGAGGAATCGGCGTG
>CANIBV010000074.1 GCA_947466005.1 Spartobacteria bacterium
ATTTCATAAGTTAAGGGATTGACGAAAAAAAAAGTTCTTCATCGCAATGGATAAAGTTTACAGAGTTTTTCTTGAGTTCCTGAGTTCCAGATTATTTCAGATTGCCTTGCTGTTGGAATTTGAGAAAAGCCGAATCTCCTTGTCAGGATTCCCAGGAAAGGCTAGATTCCGACCCTCTAAAAAAACATGACGACTACAGAAACAGCAGAAACAGCAGCACTCCGGCTGCACGAGAAGGACACCGGCAGCGCTGATGTCCAAGTGGCTAACCTCACTCAGAGGATCACCTCTCTCACCGAGCATCTCAAGGGCAACGCCAAGGATCACTCCTCCCGTCGCGGCCTTCTTAAGATGGTTGCCACACGCCGCCGTCTTCTCGATTACCTCAAGGATACCGCTTCCGAGCGTTACCAGGCGGTCATCGAGAAGCTGAATCTGCGTAAATAAAAGGCTGACCTAAGGACTTCTGTTCTCTGTAGGTTCTCTGATTCCAAGGAATCGGGGAGTCATCTCGAGAAACAGACCTCTCCGGTCAACCCTGCCCCACAGGCAACCCCAATACCCTCTGACCCCCTGCATTTTTAGCGGGGGGCTTGCAACGAAACATACCATCCATGCAGGCGCCCATTCCGGGTGCTATCCGCATGTCGGGCGCTCACAAAATCATGCGCCTGAATCCCATCCAAGCAATCCACCCACCCAACCCTTAATTCCCATGTCACACACCATTATCACGGCCAACGTCGGCCAAAACCCCATCAGCTTTGAGACCGGCAAGATTGCCAAGCTCGCAGACGGCGCCGTTGTCGTCACCTCCGGCGAGACCATCGTTCTCGTCAGCGCAGTCTCTGCAACCTCGGTCAAGGAAGGTCAGGATTTCTTCCCGCTCACCGTTGATTACAAGGAGAAGGCTGCTGCAGTCGGCAAGTTCCCCGGTGGTTACTTCAAGCGCGAAGGCCGCCCGAGCGAGAAGGAGATCCTCACCGCCCGCATGACCGACCGTCCCCTGCGCCCCCTCTTCCCGAAGGGCTACTTCTACGATACGCAGATCATCAGCATCCTTCTCTCCGCTGACGGCCAGATCGATCCCGACATCCTCTCCATTAACGGAGCATCGGCCGCGCTCTGCGTCTCCGATATCCCGTTTGAGAAGCCGATCGCAGCAGTCCGCGTCGGCCGCGTGAACGGTGAGTTCGTCGTGAACCCGACCCACGCCGAGCGTGAGCACAGCGACCTCGATCTCGTCTATGTCGGCGACGGCGAGCAGGTCATCATGATCGAGGGTGCGGCCAACGAACTTCCTGAAGAGGACTTCAAGAAGGCTCTCGATTTCGCCCGTGACCAGACCCGTCCCCTCATTGCAGCCCAGCGCGAACTCATCGCCAAGGCCGGCAAGCCAAAACGTGAAGTCGCTCTCCTCTCGGTTGACGAGGGAATGCTCGAGATCGCCTACGCAGTCGCAGGTGACCGCATCGAGGCAGCGCTCTACACTCAGGGCAAGGTTGGCCGCGGCAAGGCTGTCGGCGCCCTTCGTGAGGAGGTGAGTTCCAAGATCCTTGAGAAGTTCCCTGCGGCAACCAAGTTCGAGATTTCCCAGGCGTTTGATTACCTTCAGAAGAAGGCCTTCCGCGTCAGCATCCTCGATAAGCAGAAGCGCTGCGATGGCCGCGGCCTTCTTGAGCTCCGTCAGCTCACCAGCGAGACCACCGTCCTGCCCCGCGCACACGGTTCCGCTCTCTTTGCCCGCGGCGAGACCCAGGCCATGGCGCTGGCAACCCTTGCCACCTCCGACGAGGCCCAGATGATCGACGGATACGGCGGAGGCGAGACTACCAAGCGTTTCCTTTTGCACTACAACTTCCCTCCCTTCAGCGTCGGCGAGACCGGTCGCTTCGGAGGTCAGAACCGCCGCGAGATCGGCCATGGTGCCCTTGCCGAGCGATCGATCTTCCCGGTTATCCCGAGCCAGCAGGAGTTCCCTTATGCGCTGCGTGTGACCAGTGAGGTCATGGAGTCCAATGGCTCCACCTCGATGGCCTCCGTCTGCGCGGGCGTTCTCGCCCTCCTTGACGCAGGTGTGCCCCTCAAGCGTCCCGTCGCTGGCATCTCCGTCGGTCTCGTCTCCGAGGACGATGGCAACGGCAAGCTCACTCGCCACGCCCTGCTCACCGACATCATCGGCAGCGAGGATCACTTCGGCGACATGGACTTCAAGCTCTGTGGCACCGAGGTAGGTGTCACCGGATTCCAGCTCGATCTCAAGCTCAAGGGAATCAGCCACGAACTCATGGCTACAGCCATCGATGACGCCCGCAAGAATCGCGGACTTATCCTTGCTCACATGAATCAGACGCTCCCTGCTCACCGCAGTGAGATGAGCAAGTACGCTCCGCGCATCGAGACCGTCAAGGTGCCTCAGGACAAGATAGGCCTCATCATCGGCCCTGGTGGCAAGACCATCAAAAGCATCGTTGCCGAGACGGGTGCCGAGATCAATATCGAGGACGATGGCTCCGTGAACATCTACTCCAGCAACGGCGAGAGCCTGAAGCGCGCGAAGGAGATCATCCTGGGGATGATCAAGGAGATCGGGGTTGGCGAGATCTATCAGGGTACCGTCGTCTCCATCAAGGAGTTCGGTGCCTTCGTCGAGGTGCTTCCTGGCAAGGATGGACTGGTCCATATCTCCGAGCTTGCAGACATGCGTGTCAACAAGGTCGAGGATGTCGTCAAGACAGGCGACGTCATCTGGGTCAAGTGCATCGGGGTCGATGACAAGGGCCGGGTGAAGCTCAGCCGCAAGGCTGCGATGAAAGAGCGCGACCAGGCAGCAGGCACGACCGAGAACGCCGGCTAAGCAGCACAAACAAAGCCTTCAAGCGGGAGTTCAACTCCCGCTTGAGAGACTTATCAAGCCTCCGGAGAGGAAACTCCCGGGGGCTTTTTCGTGCACTGAGAGCGTGAGCGCGAGGGGGTAAAGTTATGTGACGAAATTGTGACATTACTATGATTGAAGGTCCCCAGTGAGTGTGTAGTTTCACCTCCTTTCCAAGATAAGTTACCCCGAAAACCACACATGAAAAAAACCCTACTGCTTGCTGTCATCAGCCTGACTGGCGGACTGTCCTACGGGCAGGGAACCACTAGTTCGCCATCAGAACGCATTTACGACGCGCATCCTTTTTCCCGCCCCAATGTTTTCAAGGTTGGCGACAACTCCGCCGCCTCAACGAATGCTCCGATAACCGATCAGGATCATCATAATCATGCCTCCACGCTGCATTTCAACGAATACGACAAACCGCATTCCCTCGCTCCCCACGCCTCGGGAATCGCCCACGCCTCGGGGGGGCACCTATGGGACATGGAGCGATCCTGGTGGAACGGGAGCAGTGCTTCTGCGAACTGGTTCGGTCTCGGTTTTCCGCTGAAGGATCACGGGTTGACGGTCAGCGGTGAATTCAAGCAAGTCTATTATAACATGGCGCAGGGGGGAATGCCCAACATGCCTAAGAATCTGTGGCTCACCGAGGTGAAGCTTAAGGGGATTTTCGATTTCGAGAAAATCTTCGGAGACTACGCCAGAGGATTTTCCTTTGTCACCAACTGGCGTTACCGTAACCGCGGTGCCGATCCAGCGAATGTGGAGGGCGTTCCGATCAGTCAACTCGGTGAGTCCTCCAACTCAGGCCTCGGTATGCGCATCATGACCCAATACCTCCAGTGGCAGTCGGATGGCTCCAAGGATCCCTCACTTGTCGTGCATGCCGGTTGGGAGAACCCCTACGAATACTTCATTCAGCAGCCGCTCTCTAAACTCTTCGAACTCAACGCTGTCAATGCTTCCAAGGGGATCGGCGCAACGCTGGGCAATGGCATCGCGGTCGCCAACCAAGCCGGCACGAAGGAATACAGTTACAGAACGACAGGCGTTCCCTGGACCAGCAGCTACGCCACCTGGGGTGGGACGCTGAGGGTGAAGCCCTCGTGCGTCACCTACATCCAGAGTGGTCTTTATGCGGCCATCTCCCGGACGGATGTCAACGCCTCTATCTACAGGCCCACGGATGTCTACCCCTACACGGCTGTCTCACCCCAGTATGTCGGCACGTACAAATCCACCGGCAGGGTCCTCAATTCGGTGGGTGTCAATGGACAGCCCAATGGAAAAACCACGACACAGGGATGGGTTGCCACCCCTGCCAACAATCACGGATTCTTCATGCAAGGAGCACCCAAATTCAATCCGCAGACGCAGAACATCGGTGTTGCCGGGGCAGACCCTGGGATGAACGGAAACTACACCTCCAACGGCATCTACACGGTCAACGAGGTGGGGTGGACACCGAAATTCGGCGAGGATCAGCTCGAAGGGAAATATGTCTTCGGCGGTTATATCTGGGGCCAGCCAAACTCATCCTTCACTCCAACCTCATATTCTTCCTACGCGACCACAAAACCGCTTTCCAGCCTCATCAACCAGTGTCAGTGGGGACTCTACTGGCAGGCTGACCAGCGCCTGACCGCAGTTAAGGAGGAAGTGCCGGACACGTCGATTGATGCAGTCTCCGGGGCCACGATCAGCAAAGTGACCAAGAAGGGACTCTACAGCATCAATATGGCGAACTACACGCCTCCCCAGAACAACATCCTTCCGTTCTACGCCCACACCGGACTTGTCTATCGCGGCCTGATTCCCAAGCGTGATGAGGACATGCTTGGCTTTGTCGCCGCATTCGCAGTCTACAGCTCCTACTTCAATGATTATCTGAAGTCCCAGAACGAGGCCCTTTATAACTCTTACACCAGTGCCTACAACGGAACGGTGCCTGATGGTCCCACGACGGCAACGCCGCCGAATCCCAATACCGGGCAGCCTCAGACAAAAAGCGTCAAAGTAAATGGCAAAACTGTAAAAGTGCCTGTTGTGAATACCTACTACGCCTACAGGCCGATGTTCTCGACCACCGAGCAGTTGGAGGCATTCTACAGCGTGCAGGTGAACAAGTGGTCCGCCGTCAAGCCGTATGCTCAGTACATCATCAACCCCTCCGGCAACGGCACTCTTGGGAACGAATGGATTCTGGGTGTGCGTTTCACGGCTGCCTTCTGATGCTTTTTTAGGTTGGTTTGAACTGGTTATGGAACAACCCCCTCCGGGTAAAACCGGAGGGAGTTTTCTTTTTTGTTAGGGGACCCCGCTTATGGAATCCTCGTCCTCCCGTTCCGTAATATCCTTTCCTGAGTTCCTGAGTTCCTGATTACTCTCCTCTCCATCATGCAGGAATTTCTTCAGCAGTTGATCAACGGCCTCTCGCTTGGCGCGATATACGCCTTGATCGCGCTCGGCTACAGTATGGTCTACGGGTTGCTGAAGTTCATCAACTTCGCCCACGGTGACATCCTGATGATTGGCGCGTTTGCCGGCTTCTACGCAGCTCCTTGGATCCAGCACCTACTGCCTAATCCCTGGATGACAACGGCTGCGGTCCTCATCTGCGCGATGCTGGTCTGCGCCGTGCTCGGGGTCGTCATCGAGAGACTCGCCTACCGGCCTCTGCGCAATCAGCCGAAACTGGCGGTGCTCATCACCTCAATCGGCGTCTCCCTGCTCCTCTCCTACGGCGGCCAGATTCTCTTCGGTGTGAATCAGAAGGCCTTCCCGGACCTCCTTCCCCTCATGCGCATTCCTCTTGGCGCGGGCGTCACGGTTTCCGGGAATCACCTGCTTGTGATGTCGGTGACGCTTGTGCTCCTGATTGGACTGCGTGAGACCGTCCTGCGAACCCGCTTCGGACTGGCACTTCGGGCTCTCTCCCAGAACCGGGATGCCGCTGCACTCATGGGCGTGAACAGCAACGCCGTGATTTCACTGACCTTCGCTCTCGGTTCCGCACTGGCAGGAGCGGCCGGCGTCCTCTATGCGATGAACATCCACTCGATTGAACCCCTCATGGGGACGCTTCCCGGCATCAAGGCCTTCGTGGCGGCAGTCCTCGGGGGCATCGGAAGTCTGCCTGGGGCCGCCGTTGGAGGGCTTCTGCTGGGCATTACCGAGTGCCTGCTCGGCGGATCCTTCTTGTCCTCCTACCGTGATGCCATTGCCTTCGGGATACTCATCCTCATCCTGCTTGTTCGTCCTTCAGGGCTCTTCGGCAACTCTGCCGCAGAGAAAGTGTAGGGAAGACGAAAGGCGCCGTAATGGCTGCGAAGCAACGGCCGGGTCAGCAAAGGCGAAAGGCGGGAAAAGAAGGCATCAATGTCGCGGTTGGAATTCATTCCGCTTGTCTCCCGAAGCGCCTATCACTCCTTCCCCAGGACCTCGAGGTAGCGGCGAGAAATCGGATCGGAGTTTCCCGGCTCGAAGCTCTCAATCCGCATCTGCTTCAGCATCCAGAGGCCGTCGATTTTTTGCGCTGAGACTATCTCGAAGCGGCGTAGGAGGAGACCTTTCTTGTCATACCCCTCGATGCGCAGGATGGCTCCTGACTCCTTGTCAATCCAGACCCGGGCAACGCCATAGAGGTGCTCCGAGGAGGGTGCCTGCAGGTCGATTTTCCACGCAGGCCGTGTCTTCACCGTCTCTTCGCCCTGCAGCACGGGACGCGGCCAGTAGAGGAACCCTAGCGAGAGATCTTCGTAGGTCACACCGGTGTCACGCACGGAATCGTGCAGGCGCCCGGGCGGGAGGGATCTGGTGATGCCGTTGAGCTTCTCGCTCAGTTTGGTTTCCGCAGGGTCCAGTTTCAAGAGGATGGTCTGAGCGGGATCGGTGAACTCATACCAGATCAGGTGGTCCTTGAGGCGAATGGTCAACTGCGCGGGGGCGCCATCTCCCCGGATCTGGGCCCGAAGAACGGCTGGGCGACTGGTGGGGCTCAATCGTGCGGCGTGAAGAATCTCCTCGGCATTCTGGGCCTGCAGGTTGATCTGAAGCGAGGCCGCGAGCAGGGCAAGAAAGGAAAAGCGGAGGGGGGCGCTGAGCGGAAAGTTCACGTCGGTCATGGTAATGACTTTTCCACATCCAGTGCAACGGGCGCTTGAACTGCCATCATGAGCCTCCAGGACGAGGGGGCCACAGCCTGAAGCTCTTGAGGGTTACCAAAGTGGTGGCAAGAAAGCTCCGGAAAGCTAGAGTTCCATGGTGAACTCTTCTGCATCTGCGAAGCCCGAAGCGCCCTCCGGCCCTAGAAATCCTCTGGTTCTCTTTGACGGGGCTTGTGGCTTCTGCAGTGCCAGCATGGAGAGGTGGAAGAGGGTGGGTGAGGGGAGGCTTGATTTCGCCCCCTCCCAATCCGGCGTAGGGGAACCTTACGGATTCCCTGCCGCTCAGGCGCTCGGAGCCATCCGTCTGGTGGAGAGGAATGGTCAAATCCAGTCCGGAGCTGCGGCTGTTTTCCGCATGATGGAGCTCTCCGGAAACAGGGCGGGAAGTGCGGCTTGGGCGATCTACAAAAATTTCAGATTCTTTCGTGTGCTCGCAGATTGGGGATATGCACAAGTCGCCGCGCGTCGCGCCACGCTCTCGAGGTTGAGCTGCAAGATTTCCACGCCGCGCGAGCAGTAGGAGCGCTAGGATCTGGAGAAAAGGGAATGTGGGTGATTGGCTCTGGAGCTTGATTCCATAGTATTCAGAAGACTTTCGCCAAAGAATCGGCGCCGTTTGGCGGATGGATCACAAGGGGGCGCCCGGAGAACGTTTTGGCCGCGCGATTTCGGCGTCAGCACATCCGAAGGTGGTGATGTCACGGTGCCCTCCTGAAAATATCCTGGGCAAATCTGTAAAATCTTCTTGCAGATTGGTGCGGTTTCCCTACTTTCCCACCTCCCGGCTTCTTCGGGGATTTGCTGGTACCGCAGTCATGTGGTGCTTGTTCCGCTGCAACGCGGGGCACCCGCGGCAGAAACCACCAAGAAGAAAAAAGCCGAAACGAAAAACTTTCCCATGCCAACCATCAACCAACTCGTACGTCAGGGGCGCCTCAAGGTGAAGGTGAAGTCCAAATCACCAGCCCTTGTGAATTGCCCCCAGCGCCGCGGCGTCTGCGTGCAGGTGATGACCCGCACCCCCAAGAAGCCCAACTCTGCGCTCCGCAAGGTCGCCAAGGTTCGCCTGACTAACGGGCAGGAAGTCATCGC
>CANIBV010000075.1 GCA_947466005.1 Spartobacteria bacterium
CGGTAACCGTTCCAATCGACGCTCAGATCATGGGGAAGGACGAGCCTCCAGTCATTCTTTACGAAGAGCTCCTGTTCTTCCTCTTTTTTGATGTCGGTTGCCATCTCAAAGGACTCCCCGGAGAGTCTCGGCGCCTCGACGAAGCGGAGAAACTCCAGCGACTTGCTCCAGAGATAGTTAGAATCCTTCCAGACGATGTCCTTCTTTCCGCTAGTCGACCAGTTGCAGATCGTGGTGAAGAGGGCATCGGAAGCTGGCGGCGGCGCCTCGGTCCCCGCGCACCAGAGATCAGTGACCACCGGTTGACGGGTCGGAAGCCAGTTAAAGCCGTGGGTCGGAACGGCGAATGCGAGTGTGCCTATATTCTCGCCGAAGGTGAAGAGATGCCGGTGCTCCTTAAGGTAATCGATGGTGGCGGATTCTCCCTGATCGATCTTGATTTGCTCCACGCCCGGATCGCTCTCCACATAGATCAGGTTACGGATAGAACGAATCTCGTCGTTCATGTCGTGCGATCCGCAGATATTCAGGGCGCAGTCGGCCTCCTGGTAGATGGTCTTCAGCGCGGAAAGCGACATCCCAGCACTCTCCATCGGATCCTTGTAACGGGCGCAGTAGGCCCACCGCCCCTCAAATCCGTGTTCCTTGGCCAACCGCCCCAGGGTCTGGACGGCATAGGAGTAGTCGTCTGAAACGTTAAAGGCGACCGGGTCGTAAGGGTAATTCAGCGTGTCCTCCACGTAGTAGACCTCGTGGCCGAGGCGCTGTAGGCCGACAATGTAGTGGATGTGCTGCCAGATGACTCCGGCGATGGGCATTCCCCCCATGAAGCCGAGGACGATGATCTTTTTTCGTTTCATGTGTTGGAGAGGCTTCGCTTCTTAACTGTTTGCAGGCTTTGGCTCGTGGCCGGCTGCATGGTAAAGGCGCGCATAGGAACCGCCTGCGGCCAGTAATTCCGGTCCGGTCCCCTGCTCGGCGATACGGCCGTTCTCCAGTAGAACCACGCGACCGAGATGATGCACCGTGGAGAGCCTGTGAGTGATGATGATCGTGGTGCGTCCCTTCATCAGTTCGGCAATGGTCTCCATGATCGCCTTTTCCGTCGATGGATCGAGTGCGGAGGTAGGTTCGTCGAGGAGTAGGATCGGGGCGTTCTTCAGGAAGGCTCTGGCAATCCCGATGCGCTGGCGCTGACCGACGCTGAGGTGACCCCCGCGTTCTCCAACGGGAGTTTCGTAACTCTGCGGCTGCGCCATGATGAAGTCGTGGGCCTGTGCACGCTTGGCCGCCTCGATGATCTCCTCTTCCGTCGCTCCCTCGCGGCCGTAGGCGATGTTCTCCCGGATGCTGCTCGAGAAGAGAACCGTATCCTGTAACACCATGCCGATCTGGGAGCGGAGCGACGCTTTGGTCAGGGACTTCAGGTCATGCCCGTCGATCCGCACAATGCCCGCCGTCGGATCGTAAAAACGCGGCACCAGACTCATCAGCGTGCTCTTGCCCGCGCCGGTCCCCCCGACGAAGGCAACCGTCTCTCCGGGTGCAACTGCCAGATCGACACCTGCCAGCACGGGAGCCTTGGGGTCATAAGCAAAAGTGACTCCGGCGAAGGTGATCTCACCCTTGGCGACACCTAGCGGTATGGCGCCGACGGCATCCTTGGTCTCCTCCTCACGATCAAGCACCTCGAAGCAGCGCTGGGCTCCCGCAGCCGCACCCTCGAGAGCCCATGCGGTGTAGGTAAGTTGCTGAATCGGTTGATACAGCGTCGCGAGGTACGCAACAAAGACTGTCAGGTCTCCGATACTCAATCTCCCGTCAAGCACCTGGACGGTGCCCACGTAATACATCGCCGACGTGCCGACTGCGATCAGCGTGGTCACGATCAGGGCGCTCTTCATCGAGGTCATGTTCAGGCGGAAATTGGCCTCTAGGCTCCGCGTGGCGTGACGGACAAACTGGTCCACCTCGAAAGATTCCCGCCCGAAGGCCTGAACCATTCGGATCGACCCGAGTCCCTCCTGCGTGGTGGCCAGCAGATCGCTCTCCCTCTCCTGGATGGTCGTCGATTCCCTGCGGATTCTCTCGCCATAGTACTGGATCGCCCAATACAGGGGCGGAATGACCGCCATGGAGACCAGGGTGAGCTGTGAGTTCATCCGGAACATGATCACCAGGGCACCTATCAGGGTGACCACGGCGCCAAAGATCGTCGCAAAACCCTTGTTGTAGATTGTCTGGATCGACTGGGAGTCATAGGCGACCCGGAAGGAGGAATCGCTGCTGCGCCGTGCATCATGAAACTGGAGTGGCAGTGCCTGCAGACAGCTGTAGAGCTGGGTTCGAAGGTGAAGGAGCGCCTTGAGACCGATCTTGATCAGGAGTGTGTTGGAAAGGAGATTGACGAGCCCGGAGAACAGGGCAATCAGAGCCATGATCACGAATAGCGTGAGGGCCGCTCCCTTCTCACTCGTCCAGGAAAACCACTGGGCAATAAAAGCATGGGCCGTAGCAACACCGGCTGCATTCTTACCCTGCAGGATCCCATCGACGACATACTTGAACGGCCACGGTGCCAGGAGATTGAAACCGATACCCAGTGACATCAGCGCTACCGCCAGGACCGTCTGGCTGATGAAGGCACGGAAGTAGCGGAGCGTGCGTAGATAGATGGACATACCTACCTCTTGGCTAGGGCAAGAACGCCCCCCCTTCAAGCCGCGTCATGCTCATTAAGCCGGAGTCAATAGGCCATCCCCGAGTCGATGGACGAGGGATCCTGCCGGAAGGGTGATGCCCGTGAGGTCAGCCGTGCTGAGCAGCGCCTGCGATCCCCTGGGCATCCCTGCGAGCAGAGCATCCCGACGCTCCGGATCAAGCTCCCCAAAAATGTCATCGAGAAGCAGCAGTGGTGCCATGGTGTTCTCTCTTGCCAGAAGTCTTGCCGCCGCAAGCTTGATCGCTACGGCGATCGTCCTGCGCTGCCCCTCGGAGGCGAAGGATCCTGCGGGAATGCCGTTGAGCATTAGGCCGACATCATCCCGTTGCGGCCCCACCCGGGTCTGACGGAGGCGGATCTCCTCACCGCGGCTTTCCTTCAGGGCCTCGAGCAGAGGGAGATCAGCGCCGGGAAGGTAGGAGAGCGAAAGCACCTCTCCCGAGATGCCATGACAGGAAGTGGCTGCCAGCAGAGCAATCGCAGCGACGAGTCTCTGGCGTGACCCGGTAATTCGGTCCCCGGCATCAGCCAGAGGGATGTCGTAAGCCTCGATCTCCCTGCGCGGCCTCCCTTCCCTTAGGAGCAGGTTGCGCGAGCGGAGAGCCTTGTCGTAATTCTTCAGATCCCGGCCGTAGTTCGGGGCGAGCGTCCCCTCCTGTTCCGGAAGTTGTAGGCCTACGCTATCGAGCAGTTTTCTCCTCCGTTCTGCCGAGCCGTTCACGAGGGAGAGATCCTCACTCCCGAACCAGACAATCTGACCCTGCGAGAGATACTCCCTTGATGATGTCTGTGGCACCCCGTCGAGTTTCAGGGATCGCGCGGGCGGTGTGCAGATTATGGAAAGCCGGGTCTCCCCGTGAATACCCTCCAAGGCAAAGGCCGTACCACCGAAGCGGACAAGCTCGCCCATACTTGTGGTGCGCGGTGAGCGCATCCTTAGAAGCACGCAGGCAGCCTCCAGGATCGAGGTCTTCCCCTGCGCATTGGGACCGGTGATGAAGCTCAGGGTCGGGCCCGGCTCATACTGCAGTGCCTCGAAGCAGCGGAATCCTGCGAGTCTGATGCTCCGGAGCATTGCGCGGGAAGAAGCGCCTCCGATGCCTTCTTCCTTTGCCGCATAGCGCGGCATACTCAGAGTCCGAGCAGAAAATTGAAGGCGCGGTCGGCGAATCCTGGCAAGCTTTCGTGTCCGAAGTCGGGATAGATAACCGATTCCTTCGAACTGCTGATGGCGTTGTAGACGGCGAACTGGGTGGAGGGAGGGCAGATGTTATCCATCAGAGAGAGACCCATAAGGACCTTTGCCTCAATGCACGGGGCGAGGTGCTGCACATCGATGTAGCCGAGGCGCGTGAAGATCTCCTCCTTCCGCTCATGTCGCGGATCAAAGAGCCGGAAGTAGGTTCGCAGTTCCGCGTAGGCGTCCTTGGCCAGATCCATTTCCCAGACCCTTTGGTAGTCCGAGAGGAAGGGGTAGATCGAGACGCAGCGGCTGATGCGGGGTTCTAGGGCGGCGCAAGCGATCGAAAGAGCGCCACCCTGCGAACCTCCGGTCGTGCCGATGCGCGCAGGATCGATTTCATGGAAGGACATCACGACCCGGGCAAGTTGAACCGTGTCGAGAAAGATGCTACGGAAGAGTAGTTTTTCCGGTGCGTCATCGAGACCCCGAATGAAATGGCCATTCAGGGTGTTTCCACGCACAGGCGAGTTGTCCTCGCTCTGCCCGCCCTGCCCCCGGCAGTCCATCGCGGCCACCGCGATCCCCTGCCCCGTCCAGGCCAGCTTGTCGTGCCAGTCGCCGCTGTGCCCGGCATAGCCGTGAAACATCAGGACGGCAGGCGACGGGGTTAGGGCGAGTTTAGGACGGACGTATTTCGCGTGGATGCGGGCACCCCCCACTCCCCGGAACCAGAGATCAAAGACCTCGGCATGGGGCGGGCTGATCGCGACGCTCGGAACGAGTTCGGGCTCCGGATCCGTCGCGTCAAGTTCGCGCAGGGCGGCCGCCCAGTAGTCGTCGAAATTCTCCGGTTTCGGATTAATCCCCCGATACTTCTCCAGTTCGGCCAGAGGCTTGTCGAGAGCGGGCATCGGTAATTAGCGTAGGGTGGCGAGAATCGGGGCGGGGTAGATGCCGAGAGCGAGGATGGCGGCACCCAGCACGGCGATGATCATCTTCACCGTGAAGGTCACGGGGATAACGGTCTCCTCGGCCGGTTGCTGCCAGTACATGGCGCGGATCACCTTGAAGTAGTAGTAGAAGCCGGCCGCCACGGTCACGATACCGATCACAACAAGACCGAAGTGCCCCTGCTTGATGGCGACTTCAAAGATGAGCAACTTGCCGATAAAGCCGGCAGTAAAAGGAATGCCAGCCAGGGACGCCATTGCGAGAAGCATCGCCCCGGCAAGGAGGGGCGAACGCTGGGAGAGTCCGTTGAATCGGGAGATCTCGTCGCCTCCCGTGGCCTCGGCAACCACCAGAAGGACGACGAAGGAGAGCATCGTCATCGCCAGGTAAGCGGCGAAGTAGAAGCCGATGGCGGGAATTGCCAGCATCGATCCGAGACTTGCCACACCCATGAGGAGATAGCCTGCGTGGGCCACACTCGAGTAACCGAGCAGGCGCTTCATGTTTGTCTGCGGAATAGCCGAGCAGTTACCGAAAATCAGAGTGAGTCCCGCCAGAAGAGTAATCACAGCGTGGAGCTTGTGAGCAATGACGGGGATCGTCTCGAGTGCCACGAGCAGGCGGATCAGCACAACGAATCCTGCGGCCTTCGAAGCCACGGAGAGATAGGCAGTCACTGGCGTCGGAGCACCCTGGTAGACATCGGGAACCCAGAACTGGAAGGGGAATGCGCCCGTCTTGAAACTGAGTGCGACAAGGATCATCGCAATACCAAATAGGAGCGGTGCGAGCGAGGTCTCCGGGAGGGTCGCGATCGCGCCGGGAAGCGCCAGGATATTGGTCGTTCCCGTGACGCCGAAGATCCAGGAAATACCATAGACAATAAAGCCTGTGGAGAGAGCCCCAAGGATGAGGAACTTGGTTCCAGCCTCGAGGGAGGCATTGTTCTGACGCAGGTAGGTGACCAAGACGTAGAGGGTGATCGTTGCCAATTCCAGCGAGACAAAGATCATGATGAAGTCGATGGCGGTGACCATCCACATCAGACCGGCGCAGACAAAGAGCGGCAGGATGGCGAATTCACCGACACCGCCACCCGCACGCTCCGCAGGAAGGTACCGCTCCAGGACAGGACGGAAACCCGGGATCATGAGCAACGTTACGATGGTCGCCACCAGGATGAAGCGAACGAAGAAGACGGAGAGAAAATCTGACGTGATGAAGGCCTCCGTGGAACTACCTGGCAGCGGGCCATGCGAAGGAAAGAAGCTGAGGATCAGAACGCCGACGAGGCCAGCGGCGCCGAGGTAGGCGAGGTAGCTCTTGTCGGAGCGGTCGGAGAATGCCTCCACAAGGAGAAGGATAATCCCGATGGCGACAACGGCGATTTCGAGGAAAAGCGTATTCACAGGGTTCGGATCGGCGGTTTGATTGGGGCGGTTATCGAGGAAGAGCCGTTCCCACCATCCTGAGGATGATCTGGGGATAGAAGCCGGCTACCATGAGGGGAAGCAGAAGGAGAATGACGCTCCAGCGTGCGGTCGGAGCGATGTCGGAGAGGGATGCCCAACGCTCGGCAATTGGGCCCCAGAAGATGTTCCTGTAGGCGCGCAGCATATAGATGGCCGAGATCACGACACCCCAGACGCCGATGATGACCGGGATGATCATTTCCGGTCCGTAGGCGCTCGCACCGAAAAACACCAGGATCTCACCGGCAAAGTTTGCGAATCCGGGGAGGCCGACCGAGGCCATTGCAGCGAAGCCAAAGAGCAATCCGAGCACGGGAGTCACCTTGGCCAGACCGCCAAGCTCAGCGTAGTCGAGCGTTCCTGTGCGGCGGCGGATCTCACCGCACAAAGCGAAGGCCGCCGCAACCGAGAGTCCGTGGGCAAACATAAGAAGCGATGCACCGTTGATGCCCAGCAGATTGAGGGAGGCAAGTCCGAGGAAGATATACCCCATGTGCATTACGCTCGAGTAGCCGACTGTCCAGTCGAGGCGCTTCTGGGCGACGGTGACGTAGCCGATGTAGAGGATGTTGCCGATGAGGAGGAGAATCAACAGGCCGTTAAACTGATGCATCGCATCAGGGAAGAGTGGGAGCGCAATGCGGATCAGTCCGTAGAGACCGAACTTCTTGAGCACTCCAGCGTGCAGCATCGCGGCGGGAGCGGGAGCACAGGCATAAGCAGGCGGCGCCCAGGAGTGGAACGGGAAGAGGGAAACCAGGGAACCGAATCCGACCAGGAGGACCAGATAGATCCATGAGGCGGGATGGAATGCTCCGGTCGCGGCCATCTGGTCTAGCTGACGAATGTCGAGCGTCCTTAATCCGGAGGGGATGCTCAGATAGAGGGCAAGCAGACCGATGAGGAGAACAAAACTACCTGCACCAAGATAGATTGTGGCCTTCCATGCCGCTGCCTGGCGGTCGCCTGAACCCCAGATTCCGATCAGGAGGAAAGTCGGGATGAGGGCCAGTTCGTGGAAGGAGTAGAGGAAGAGGACATCCAGTGAGGCGAAGGCGCCGATCACACCCGCCGAGATGAAGAGCAGGCAGACGTAGTAGAGGCCTTCTCGCTTCTCGATCTTGGGAGCGATCCAGAGGGCGGAGAGGGTCACTAGCGTGGCGAGCAGGAACATCGTCAGTGTGAGACCATCGGCGCCAAGAGTCAGGTTGATCCCGAGACGCGGCAGGATCTTCCATTCAGAAAGGTACTGCCATCCACCAGAGTGCAGGTCGTAGCGGGTGAAGAGGATGACCGCGAAAACCAGATTAACGATGGCCGCGCCGAGTGCCGTGCGGCGGGGATTGGCTCCCACCATGATGCCAAGGGAGGCAAGCAGCGGGAGAACGATCAGGAGAATGAGAAGAAGGCTCATGTCAGTGGGTAATGAACGGCTACTAGCGAACGTTAAGGAGCAGATAGATCAGACCGACCACGCCGGCTCCGAAGAAGAAGGCGTAGGCCTGAAGATTCCCTACCTGGAGGAACCTGAGAGCGAATCCGAGTGTCCAGACAACCGTGGCGCTTCCGCGGACCAGTATCCC
>CANIBV010000076.1 GCA_947466005.1 Spartobacteria bacterium
AGGAAGCCTTATATTGACGGCGCTTGACCTCCGTGTGATTGCGTGGAAATCGGGGCTTCAGAGCAAACTCAGGCAAAATCTCTACAGAATCTTAGGTTAGCCTAATTGTTTTCTGAAGAGAGGGTTTTTTCCACCACATAAAGCGGTCGCTGCTTACCTTGGAAATAAATGCGGCAGACGTATTCACCCACGATGGCTGTGGCGATGAGGTTGGCCCCGCCCAACATGAAGATCAAGGTGATCACGGAGCGCCAGCCGATGACCCCGGTATCACCGGTAATGAACATCATCATGTACGACTGTAAGAGGTAGGCTCCGCCGAGCAGAAAGACGAGAACACCAAAATAGAAGGCAAGGCGGATCGGCACCTTGGAATACCCAAAGAGGCCGTCTAGGGCCCCCTCGACTCTGCGGGAGATGCTGTAGCTGCTTGTGCCTGCATGACGCTCCGGGCGGTCATAGGGTATGCCGATCTGCTTGAATCCCACCCAGCTACGCATTCCTCGGATGAGGCGATCACGCTCCGGCATCTCGGCGATCAGCTTGCCGACTCGGCGGCTCACAAGACCGAATTCCCCGGCATCAAGAGGAATCGGGCGCTCGGAGATGGCATTAAAGAGCCTGTAGAAGATCCCGAAGCAGGCCCGGAGCCAGAGGGGCTCCTTCCTGTTCTTGCGGACGCCATACACGACGTCGTAACCCCCGCGGAATTTCTCAAGGAAGACGGGGATTAGTTCCGGGGGATCCTGGAGATCGGCATCGAGGAAGATCATGGCCTCTCCAGAGGCCTGCATCATGCCTGCCGAAATGGCTGCCTGATGGCCGAAGTTCCGCGAAAGCTGAACCAACTTCCAGCTTAGAGTGGGCGTGACTGAAAGTTGCTCGATCAGTGCCGCCGTATTGTCAGTGCTGCCGTCATCCACAAAGACAGTCTCGAATTGATCATCCGCAAGTTTTGACGCGACGTCGGTGAGTCGACTCCAGAGGAATGGAACTCCCCCGGATTCGTTGAGCATGGGAATGATGAGGGTGACAAGCATCTGTGATAAAAACATCTAGGTTTGATCGGTTGGGATGACAAGCACAAGGGCAGCGCTGCTTTCTGCCGACAAATGCATTGAAGAGAGCGGAGAAAGGGCGTTTAAGAGATGATCCCGCACCATTTTATGAGTTCAAAAAACACATCGTTGCCAGAGACGAAACCGTCACAACATGAGAAAATCGCAATTTGGACGCTCATAGGACTATTCTTCCTTCTTTCGGCTCTCTGGCTTCTGGCCCCCATCTCCAGGGAGGAGGGGTTTGCCGATACATCGCGCTATCCTGATGTTTTTAGGGGGTTGCTGACGCATGGCCCCTCTTGGTGGAATCCCAATTACATGCTAGGCCAGAACTTGGCCACGGCTTATGTCGCGGGGCTCAGCGTGGGACTTCTCTCCCTCGGGGTGAAGCTACTCGGTTTCCTCATCGGGGGAATGGCCTCGTTCAAGATGGTAGTGATCCTCTTTGCCGCAGGCTCACTGGTCGCCATGAATGCCCTGATCCGGAGCATGGGTGGATCCCGCCTGATTGGCATCGTGGGTGCGGGATTCTATCTCCTGATCCCCGTGATGATGGTGAGGGGGCCGGTCTATGAGCACTTCGGTCAGTTCATGACCTTCATTTTTACCCCCTTGCTTTTCAGGGGGATCATTGCAGTTGCCGAGAGGCGCTCCCCCGCCGAGATAGTCCTGCTGGGGGTAGCCGCCGCGGGATTGGCGCTAAGTTACGCAAAGGTTGCGGTGATTTTGGTCCCGATTCTTGCCCTCTGGGCGTGGGCCGTGCTGAGAGACCGCTCCGATTGGCAGTCGCTGATCAAGGCCTACGTGATGTCACTCGGAGTGGCCGTGCTTTGCGGGTTGGTACCCCTGCTACCCGGGGCCAAGGAATTCGCCAATGCCGCAGGGTTCCTCTTCGACCCGCTGGACGGCTGGAAATCCCATTATTCATTCAAGACGGCACTCTCACTCATTGACCCGAGTAACTATCTGCTCACCGGCCTGGGGCCGGATTTTGAATCCGATTCCGCCTTCTTCCATATGGGAATCATCCCGCTCATTTTGCTTTCCTTGGGGTTGGCATTGCCCGGGTTGGCGGAATGGAGGAAGTCGAAGATTGGTTTCTGGTTCCTGATTCTTAATGCATCGTGGCTGATCGGTCTCTGGTTCTCAGCCGGACCGGCTGGCATCTTTGGAGGCCACCTTGATCTGCTGAAGCACGCCCAGCAGATGCCGGATACGAATATTCCGATTGCATGGCTCTCATTGGTCTGGCTGGGATGGGTGGCTTGGCTCACCGCGAGGGCACTCTTTAAAGAACGGGTCGCGCCAGCGTTGATCGCAACGGCGCTTTTTCTCGCACTTCCAATTTTTCATGTCGCGGAGCTTCTTTTCCCGATGTTCCGGGACATCCGGGCCCCGGAATCATTCTTCTCCACGACGGGTTTTTGCTGTCTGGCAGCGGCGACGGCTTTGGTCTCCGGGGAGATCTTCATTCAGTTGATCCCGCAAGGGCGCCGTCTGACGCTGGCAGCAACGGCGCTTGCCGTCATGCTCTTGCAGTTGTTCTCGATGTCGCAGATCTACACCTCACGACTGTTACCCAATGAAATATGGAAGGACTATTCGGCTACTTGTGAGTTTCTAAAATCCGCCCCGATAGAGGGGCGCGTTCATCCTCTGAGCGGTCGTTATTTTTACCTCACGCTTCCCCAGCAGGCGGGCCGTGCCGTGGATACGGAGTCATCGGCCCGTCACTTCCAGCTGAAGTGGGTGCGTCATCTCGAGGCTGCGGGGAATGCGAGCGGAGACTCTCTTCGGAGCTATCTGAATCTCGCCGGAGTCGCCTACGTTCTACTCGACAAGACTGATCCCTTCTCACCGAAGCAGATGCAGGATTTCTTCCGCTCGATCTATCCGGTTGCCTTCGAGAACAACTTTTTTGCGGTGTTGGCAAACCCCGGGACGCTTTACCCTGCCTTCCTTGCCCATGATTTCGTAGCGTTGCCTCCCGAGAGCTACGCGATGGCTCCGGCTGCACTCCAATTGACTCCTCAGAATCTCATCACTGTGGAGATGGCTGGCGTAGATCGCAACATGCCAGGCTTCGCTGGTCAGGCGAAGGGGTCCAATCAGATCGAGCTGCTCGGCCAATATCAGGGGAAAACGGGACAGCCGTTCGCTCGCGTGCCGCTCGTCGGGAACCGTATGGACGACTACCAGCGGATGAGCTATCAGCTCCCGCCGACCGTCTCAGGCTGGCTTGTGGTCTCGGAGGCCTATCACCCCGACTGGACCGTCATGATCGATGGGAGGCCTACCGAAGTTCATCCTGCCGAGGCTGCCCTCCTCTCAACCTATGTGCCACCGGGATCCCATGAAGTGACTTTCCAGTTCAAAGCTCCTGCTTGGTATTCGCTCTGTCTTGGTCTGGGAGCAATCAGCTGGATTGCGGCCCTCGCGGCCCTTCTTTACCTCCCGTCCAAATGGGCACCGGCTAAATGGAGGCAATGGTGGATTGGGAAAAATTGACACAGATTATCGCGCCAAGACGCCAAGGCGCAAAGAAGCTGAATAATTCCCAATGAGGATATGAGCAGAAGCTTTGTTTCAATGCACAAGCACCGCGGTGATTTTTCAGGACCACCCTTTTATCATTCCTTTGCGTCTTGGCGCCTTTGCGCGATAACTCGGATAAAGACAGATGACCGAGAATGAAATTGGTTCTGTGGTGGTTGATTAATCGATCGAGGTTCATCGATTTTTGGGACCTGGCTTGTTGGAATCAGTCTATGAAGCGTCCCTTCTTCATGAGCTTCAATTAAGGGGTCTCTCAGTTATGGCTCAGGTGCCCATTGATGTGGAGTATAAGGGGGTTCGATTTGAAAAGGGGTTTCGTGCCGATCTGATCATTAATGGGATTGTGATTATTGAGCTCAAGTCAGTTGAACTCCTCACTGCCGCTCATAGGAAACAGCTTCAGACGTATCACCTCTTAGCGCCTTTGCGTCTTTGCGCGAGCTACTTCAGACTCTCCCTGACATTCTTCCACCAAGAAAATTGACCTCCGTGGCATTTGATGTAAAAATGTTTTTATGAGAACAACGCTGGATTTGCCTGATCCCACCTTCAGGAGATTGAAGGCTGAGGCCTCGATTCGAGGGCTCAAGCTTAAGGAGATGGTGTGCCTGTTCATTGAGGCTGGACTGGCCGCTAACGCTCCCAGAAACAGGATAGAAGCACGGAGGCGCAGTCCGTTGCCAGTTACCAGAAAGGCAACTGGAACCCCACACTCCGCTCTCTCCAATGCTCATATCAACGAGATCCTGACCCTGGAGGAGTACCATGGGGAGCATTGATCTCCCGGACATCAATGTCTGGCTGGCCCTGGCTGATCCGGACCATCAGCACCATGAGAGAGCAAGGGGATACTGGGAGAAGGAATCAGCTGAGAAAATTGTATTCACTCGAATCACGATGCTCGGGCTGCTTAGGTTGCTGTCTAATCATCATGTCATGAAGGGACAACCCTTCAGTCCGAACGAGGCATGGGGTGCCTATGATGCTCTCCGTGATTTGCCGGAGGTGGCGTTTCTTGAGGAGCCTGATTCCACGGAGTCTAAGATGAAGGAGTGGAGTGCTGCGCCGAAATTTCCACC
The DNA here is from genome assembly GCA_947466005.1 of Spartobacteria bacterium. Classification (GTDB taxonomy): domain Bacteria; phylum Verrucomicrobiota; class Verrucomicrobiia; order Chthoniobacterales; family UBA6821; genus UBA6821. The sequence continues at coordinate 4,697 of CANIBV010000076.1, forward strand.
ATCCCGATTAACCGATGCTTGGATTGCCGCTGTTGCCTTCTCGACACGATCACGCCTGGTTTCCTTCGATTCTGATTACAGGAATTTTGCGGGGCTCTCATTCCTTCATCTTACGACAGGAAAAAGTTGAAGAGTTATAGAAGCGGAATAATACCAATCATCATCAGAAATGACACTCTATGGCTGGTTTTTTTGGCGTGCAGCATTATCGTCATCGCTCTGGTTACCTGAAGCACCCATCCCCCGTATCCCCTTGGCTTGCCCGGCCGATGCTTTGCATTTAAAATAAGGCTTTCCCAAGTCATTGAACCTGTATGACTAACACGGCAACTGGCTCAAATCACCGGGCCACGTCAAGAGGTTCAGGCCAGATCCGTCTATTTGAGCTCGGGGGGGAGGGGGAGATTCTTGATCTGCTGGACGGCGTTACGGTGGCAGACAAGAACGGCGTCATCGGTCTCCACGACGACTAGGTCACTCACGCCGCAAAGCGCGATCGTCCGCTTGCCGGCCACCACGATATTGCGACCGGCATTGAGCGTGATGACGGGGCCGCGGAGTGTATTTTCCTGGGCATCCTTGCCGAGGTGATCGGGCAGGGCAGTCCAAGAGCCGACGTCATCCCAGTCGTACTCGGCGATTGCGGCAAGAACGCTGGAGGATTTCTCCATGATCGCAAAATCAACGGAGATCTTGGGAAGCTTGGGAAATTCTTTGGCCAGATAGGCGGAAAAGGAACCCGAACCTGGAAAGTTCGTGATGAAACTCTCAAGTTCCCGTTGGTGTTTGCGGCATTCATCCAGAAAAGTTTCCGCCTGCCAGAGGAACATGCCGGCATTCCAGCCGTAGCAACCGCTTCCCACGAATTCTTGGGCGCGATCGGCATTAGGTTTCTCGACAAAGCGCTCGACCGTCACGAGGTGCGTCGAGACCCCGGACTGCACCGCCTCACCCAACTGAAGGTATCCGAAGCCGGTGGAGGCATGGGTGGGAGTGATTGAGTAGGTGAGAATCGAGGGATGAGTGGCTGCAAACTCCGCCACTTCCTTGAGCTGCCTCACGAATGTCGCCGTGTCATGGATCATGTGATCCGCGGGGAAGAGGGCGACGATGGCATCCTTGCGATTGCTAAGCGCTAGCGCCGTGGCGAGAGCCGCCGCTGGCGCCGTGTCACGCTTGGCAGGTTCGGCGATAATGTTGGCTTTTGGCAGGAACGGGACTGCGGCAATCGTGGCCTCCAGCTGCGCCTCATTGGTGAGGATGAAGATCCGCTCTTTCGGAACTACTCCTTCAAAGCGCCGCGCCGTTTGCTCAAGCAGTGTCTGATCGCCCAGAAGGCGGATCAGGTGCTTTGGTGTCGCAATACGACTGGAGGGCCAGAAGCGTTCACCGCTACCTCCCGCCATGATGAAGACAAAGAGGCGCTCGAGTGAGGTGGGGGAGGACATGGGTGGAAGTGAAAAGTGAAAGGTAGAAAAGTTAAAGGTGGAAAAGTGAACCAAGTCCGTGGGAACGGATGCGGTAGACTACGACGGAGTCGTAGTCCGGTGGTGCTCCCGACTCCAATACAGAAAGTCTCAGATCCCCAATTCCTGAGTTGGCTTGCCTGGCCGTTGCTCCGCAGCCGTTGCATCTGAGTTCCAGATTAACTTCTCCATCTGCTTATCCCAAAGTCTTGAGCGTGGTTTTGAGGGTCTCAAGCTTTTCTGTCCACTTGGCCTGACGCTGCTGGTGATCTTCAAGCACGGCGGCGGGGACTTTATCGACAAAGGTTTGATCCGCGAGTTTGGCGTTCACTTTGATCAGTTCGGCTTCCACCTTGGTGATTTCCGCCGCGATGCGGACTTTCTCGGCTTCCAGGTCAATGACTCCCTCAAGTGGCATATGAATGGTTCCTAGGTCGGTGACCACGGAAGGGGTGCCGGCCGTCACTGCTTCGCTGCCAGTCAGGAGGGTCACTTCCGAAGCGCGCGTCAACGCAGCGAAGATCGCCCGAGCGATGGGGGGGAACTCGCCCTTGGCGTTGACGAGGAAGCGGACCTGCTGTTTCGAGGGGATCTTAAACTCCGCGCGGAGATTGCGCACGGCGTGCACCGTCGAGTAGAGAGCCGTAGTCCGGTCGGTCGCCGCCGCAATCTCTCCGGCGGATAGATTGGTGAGAAGATTCTCCGCGGGAGGTTGGGTGTAGAGGAGGAAGCCTGCCCGAGTTCCTGTTGCGGAGGCAGAGGCGGGGGCCTGGTACCCGAGGTGCTTCCAGAGTTCCTCGGTGAGGTGAGGCATGAGAGGATGGAGGAGTCGCAGGACTCCTGATAGAACGGCATCCATCGTGATGAGGATCGCCTCACGTGCCCCATTGGAGGAGAGGCCGACTGCTTCCTGATCCTGATAGAGGATCGGCTTCGCCGCCTCGACGAACCAGTCGCAGTAGTCTCCCCAGAAGAACTCGTAGAGAAGTCCGGCCACCTCGTGGAAGCGGTAGTCGGCGTAGGCTTCGCGCAGGGCCGCGTGCATTGTGTCGAAGCGGTGGAGGAGATGGATTGCGATGTCGGGGAGTCCCTTGCCAGTGAGGTGGGGGGTGGGATTTGCCGGGCCCTGCATCTCGCGGAAACGCACGGCGTTCCAAAGCTTGTTGGCGAAATTGCGCCCCTCCTCGATCTGCTTCTCGTCGAACTTGATGTCCTGTCCCTGCGGGGCGACGCGGATGATGCCGAAGCGGAGGCCGTCGGCACCGTATTTGGCGATGAGGTCGAGCGGGTCGGGAGAGTTGCCCAGGCTCTTCGACATCTTGCGCCCTGTCTTGTCGCGGATGATGCCGGTGAAGTAGACATCCCTGAACGGAATCTCCCCTGTGTACTCAAGGCCCGCCATGATCATGCGGGCGACCCAGAAAAAGATAATGTCAGGGCCGGTGACGAGTACGCTGGTCGGGTAGAACTTGGCGCGGACCGCATCATCCATCGTATCGTGAGCCCAGAGCCATGAGGAGAACCAGGTATCGAGCACGTCGCTGTCCTGGGTCCATCCTTCACCCGGGGACTCGATCTGGATGAGCGGCTCTGATTGGGTTCCTTCGGCAGGATACCAGACAGGGATGCGGTGGCCCCACCAGAGTTGGCGGCTGATGCACCAGTCCTGAATGTTCTCGAGCCAGTGGTCGTAGACTTTTTCCCAGCGCTTGGGGAAGAAACGGAT
>CANIBV010000077.1 GCA_947466005.1 Spartobacteria bacterium
CCGAGAAGAGCGCCAAGAAGAAGGCTAAGCGCAGCGGTCAGCGCCGAAGGACACGCTTCAACCAGGAACCGGTATGACTCCCGGCATGCTCCGCCACCTCGTCCGGTGTGCCGCACACTACGAGTCCCCCTCCCAGTTCTCCCCCTTCCGGGCCCATGTCGATGATCCAGTCCGCGCATTTGATAACTTCGAGATTATGTTCTATGACGATGAGGGTATTTCCGCCTTCGCGCAACCTCAGGAGCACTTCGAGCAGTTTTTGAATATCCGCAAAATGCAGTCCCGTTGTCGGTTCGTCGAGCAGGTAGAGTGTGCGCCCCGTGGCTTTTTTCGATAACTCGCTTGCAAGCTTGAGACGCTGGGCCTCGCCGCCGGAGAGGGTCGTGGCGGATTGACCGAGCTTCAGATAACCGAGACCGACATCCTGAAGGACCTCCAGCTTCCCATGGATCGTGGGGATCGCATGGAAGAATCCCGCCGCATCGTCGATCGTGAGCTCGAGCACATCGGCAATGTTCTTCCCCTTGTAGGAAATCTCGAGCGTCTCGCGGTTGAAACGACGCCCACGGCAGAGCTCGCACTCAACGAATACATCTGCCAGGAAATGCATCTCGATCCGGATCATTCCGTCCCCCTCGCACTCTGCGCAGCGGCCACCCTTCACATTGCAGGAAAAGCGTGCCGGAGCGTAGCCCCTCACCTTCGCGGACGGGAGTCCGCTGAAGAGATCGCGGATCGGCCCGAAAACCCCGGAATAGGTGGCGGGATTGGAACGAGGCGTCCGTCCGATGGGGCTCTGGTCGATCACCACCACCTTGTCGACGGCCTCCACGCCCAGAATCCGCCCGTGTGCTCCGGGCGCTTCCTTGGCACCGTAGAACTGGCGTGCAAGCGAGCGGTGCAGGATATCGTTCACCAGCGTCGATTTCCCGCTGCCGGAGACCCCAGTCACCACGGTGAACAACCCGACGGGAAATCCGATGGTCAGGTCCTTGAGATTATTCTCCGAGGCCCCGGTTACCGTGAGCCAACCGGGGCCGGGAGCAGCCTTCACCGGCGGACGCTGGCGCAACCTAGGGACGGAAATGCGCGCCGCCCCTGAGAGGAACTGACCGGTAAGGGATTTGGGATTGGCCAGGATCTCGGCAGGCGTGCCTTCGGCGACAATCTCCCCTCCCCGGGGACCGGCACCCGGCCCCATGTCGAGAACATGGTCCGCTGCAAGAATGGTCTCCTCGTCGTGCTCGACGACCACGACCGAGTTCCCCAGATCCCTCAAACCGCGGAGCGTCCCAAGGAGGCGCTCATTATCGCGCTGATGAAGCCCGATGCTTGGCTCATCCAGCACGTAGAGCACACCGGCCAGGCCCGAGCCGATCTGTGTGGCCAGACGGATCCGCTGGGCTTCACCGCCGGAGAGAGTCCCGCTCTCGCGATTGAGGGACAGATAGCCGAGACCAACCTCGATAAGGAATCCGAGCCGGGCACCGATCTCACGCAGAAGGTCATCCATCACCTTGCGATCCGTGGCGGAAAGCTTGAGAGCGGCAATAACCCGAGAGGCTCTCCCCGCAGGGAGCGCGCAGAACTCCTCGATATTCCACTCGCGGGCCTCTGCTCCATCGCCGCTCAGAAGCGTAACGCCCAGAATCTCGGGACGGAGTCGAGCTCCCTTGCAGGTGGCGCATGATTTACGCGCAAAGTAGGCCTTGAGACGGTTTTTCTTGAGCTCGCTTTCGGAGGTCTGCATCTGCCGCTCGATCAGGGGCACCAAGCCCTCAAAAGCCTTGATCGAGGAGGCCTTCACTTGCGGCGCCCTTCCCCCTTTTTCCTTTGTGCCTCCAAGCTCCAAGGGCTCCCCAGCAGTCCCGTAAAAGAGCCTCTGCTTGAACTCTTCGGGCAAATCGCGGAATGGGACTTCTGTTGAGGCTCCGAGCGCCTCGCAGAGCGCCTCCAGGACGAGCTTGTAGTACTGACCCATCCGCTTGTCGGGAGTCCGCCAGGGACGGATGGCACCCTTGGCCAGCGTCATCTCCGGATCCACAAGGAGTCCCGGATCGCAAAACGGTTCCGTACCGATACCCTGGCAGGCAGGGCAGGCACCTAGATGACTGTTAAAGGAAAAATGACGGGGCGTCAGCCGGGCCATCGTGAAGCCGCTCTCCGGATTGCAGAAATCGGTCGAGAAGGGGCGCTCCTCCCATCGGTCTGCTGCAGCACCCGGAGCCTGATGAAGGACAACGATGGAGTTCCCACCCCAGCGCAGGGAAGTTTCCAGGGAGTCGAGGAGGCGTTCACGTATCCCCTCACCGCTTCCCCCTGCTCGAAGAGCAAGACGGTCCACGACGGCCTCGATCGTGTGCTTTTTGGTCTTGAGGAGCTTGATTGGTTCCGGGCGCCCCAAGTCAAGAATTTCACCGTCGATGCGGAGTCGCACAAATCCCTCGCGGCGGGCACGGTCGATGATATCGCGAAACTCCCCGGTCTCATTGCGGACTAGCGGAGCCAGCAGCATCAGGCGTGTCCCCTCAGGCCACGAGAGAATCTCGTTGGCTATCTGCTGGGGGGACTGGCGACGCACGGCGGCCCCGGTCTTCGGATCGTGCGGGATCCCGACCGAGGAGTAGAGAACGCGGAGGTAATCGTAGATCTCGGTCGTCGTGGCGATGGTGGAGCGTGGATTCGGCGGGGCGATCCGCTGCTCGATCGCAATCGCTGGAGAGAGCCCCTCGATGTGGTCCACCTCCGGCTTCTGCATCTGATCGAGGAACTGCCGCGCATAGGCCGAGAGACTTTCCACATAGCGGCGCTGTCCTTCGGCAAAGAGGGTGTCAAAGGCGAGTGAGGACTTCCCCGAACCACTCGGCCCCGTAATGACCACGAGTTGGTTGCGCGGGATCGTGACATCGAGGTTGCGCAGGTTGTGCTGCCGCGCCCCCTTGATCCGGATGAAAGAGTTGGGAACCTGCGCCTCAGTCATTTTGCTCAGTCCTGCTGGAGCCGCTTCCGGGGTGCATCACCGAAGCGGTCATGGGCTTCGTTCAGGATATTTACCAACGAGGGGTATCCGGCCTTCACGCCGATTTCTCCTATCGCGGCCTCGTCAAACTCCGCGGCATTGATACCGGGGAACCAATGCCCTCCGTTCCCAAGCAGGTTGTAGCGGAGCTTCCCGTATGCCTGCATGTCAAAGGCCCGGTCAAGCGCCCGGAGCCTCACGATCTCCTGAAGATTGATCTCGCCCGGCACCTCCCCGAAGGGTGGCAGATCTTGATCCCAGCGCGCAGGCATGGGAAATCTATTGGCACGCTGAAACTCCTCCTCGAGGCGCCCCGCCGTTTCGCGGACCCGATCCCATGTGTCCTTGTTCTCCATGAGGGGAAGGATCTTCAGATGCTCGTCGAAATCCGAAGGCTTCGCCGCTCCGATGCTGAGCGTGTGGACCTCGGGATGCATGAGGCAGTAGAGGTCGTTGAAGACCATCGGCGAATAGGGAGAGCATAGCCCGGAGAGCTTCTCCGAGGGTTGGTGCAGGCACCCCCCCTTCTCCGTGGGACTGATAATGAAGACCCCCATGTCATGACGAGTCGCTGCCTGGACGTCGCTCCAGTTGGTCTGGTTCATAAAGTACCAGTGGAGGTTCACATAGTCGAAGGCATCGCTGGCGATGATCTCCTCGATCAGATCGCAGGGGGCGTGCGTCGAGAAACCGAGGAAGGTGCCCCTCCCCTCATGGATGATCTCACGGGCCGCCTCGAGTGCCCCGCCGGGACGGATCGTCTCCTCCCAGCACTCCCGGTTGTTGATCCCGTGGATTGACAACAGGTCGACATGATCGAGTTGAAGATTCCGCAACGACTGGTCAAAGGTCTTTCGAAACTCAGTAGCGGAAGAGGGACCCACCTTAGTCTGGATGATCATCTCCTCACGCGGAAGATTCGGCAGAATCCTTCCCAACTGGACCTCCGAGGTTCCGTAGCCACGTGCGGTCTCGATGTGGTTGATGCCGGATGCGAGCGCCTTGCGGATGCACTCCTCGAGGTTGGCCTGCCCCTCGTCCGTTATCCCGCCAGCCTCCTTGTCGTTCCAACTGTGCTGGTAGCGCATCCCCCCGCAGGAGAGAATAGGCATCTCCAATCCTGTGCGACCGAAGCGGCGTGTAATCATGAGCCGATCCTTATTGCTTAAGCTCAAATACCGAGACCGACTCGATCTCAGCCGTCTGCGGAAACATATCGAGCGGGGTGACTTCGACTAGGCGATAGATGCCAGCGAGTCGCTTGGCGTCGCGGGCCAGCGTTGCGGGATTGCAGGAGACATAGACGATCCGAGCAGAAGGACGCTCTAGGATCGACTCCGTCGCCAGCTCCGCAAGCCCCTCGGAGGGAGGATCGAGCAGGAGGACGGTCTCCTCAGGATTGCCGGCTCCCAGTGCCTCTCCCAACTTCAGCTCCACATCTCCGGCGAGATACTCCTCATTCGCGGCGGCCTGACGGCTTGCCATGGCCACAGAGGCAATGGAGCGCTCGATCCCGATCACTTTGGTGAAGAGTGACTGAAGTTCGTGGGCAAAGAAACCGGCTCCGCAGTAGGCATCCACTAGCAACTCCTTGATGGGGGTGCCGGTCGAAGGGCTCACTGCTTCCCTGACCGTCTTCTTGAGGATCTCTGCGACGGCGTTGTTCACCTGACGGAAGCCGCCGTAGCGCTTCTTTTCACCGATCAGATAGTTGCCATCATGGGGGCGGGACTTGAGTAGGTCGTGGAAACCGAGGGTCACTTCCTCCGAGGCGATCAAGCATTTCGCGACGGGCACGACTCGATTGGAACCTTCGGCAAAGAAGCCGACATCCCCATCCTTGACGTGGACCGTGATGCGATTGCGGTAAGCATACTGCTCGGGCGACGCAATCATCGGTCGGACTGGTGGATCGATCAGGCCTCCCAGGCGTCGTAGCGCCTCCCTGAGTTGGTTCTCCTTGATCTTGAGCTGATGAGGGTAGTCGATGTGCTGATAGGTGCAGCCACCGCACTTCAGGAAGACGGGGCATGGTGCCTCCACCCGATGAGGAGAGGGCTCGATGACTTGGAGCAGTCCGGCCTCCATTAGGCGCGACTTCACCTTATGGATCCGGACATGGACCTTTTCCCCATCGATGACTCCGGGAACGAAGCAGGCGATCCCATGGACACGACCGACCCCTTTCCCTCCGAAGGCGAGATCGTTTATTTCAAGGGTGACTTCCTGACCGGGCCTCATTTTTGGGGCTGCAGGTGTGTCGGAACTGGTTTCGGTAGTGGCCATCACCTAGGATCATGCAAAGAGGAGTGAAACAAAAAGGATGAAATCACGCGACAAACCCCAAGAGAGGAGCCAATCGGACGAACACCTCATGCGTTTGGCGATCAAGGAAGCTTCCCGAGCGCTTGGTCTGACGGCCCCCAATCCCGCCGTCGGCGCCGTGATTGTGAAGAACGGGCTACTTCTCGCCAAGGGATACCACCGCGCCCCCGGCCTCCCTCATGCCGAGATCGAGGCCATCCGAAGACTGGAAAATAGAAGATGGAAGATAGGAGATAGGAGCCATCCCAAACTCCTAACTCCTAACTCCCAACTCCCAGCCGCAGGCTCCACCCTGTACGTCACCCTGGAGCCCTGCTCCTCCCACGGAAAGACCCCCCCTTGCACCGGAGCGATCATCGCGGCAGGGATCTCAAGGGTCGTCTACGGAGCCAGGGATCCGGACAAGCGACATCTGGGGCGGGCAACAAGGATCCTTCGCAAGGCGGGGATAGAAGTCACCGAAGGGGTGCTCGCAGAAGAGTGTGCCGCCCTCAATGCCTACTGGAATCATCGCAACACAAGAGGACTTCCCTGGGTCATTGCCAAGGCCGGCATGTCGCTCGACGGACGCATTGATTCTCCACCACATCGGAGATGGATCACCTCGACCGCCAGTCGCAAGGAAGCAATGCACCTGCGTGCCTCCGTCGAGGCGATTCTCGTCGGAGGCGGCACCGTGCGAACCGATGACCCTTCCCTCACGATCCGCGGCATCAAACTTGCAAAGAATCATCCCCAGCCATGGCGTGTCGTCTGGTCGAGGAGCGGGAAGATCCCGAAGAAGTCAAAGCTACTGGCTGACGCCCACCGCGATCGCACACTGGTCTTCACCGGAATGACACTCAGGAAAGTTCTGCAGGAACTCGGGAAACGAGGCATCTCCAGCGTCCTCATTGAGGGAGGCGGTCACACGCTCGGAGAGGCCTTTGATCAGAACATGGTGGACGAAGTCCGCTTCTTTATTGCACCGGTCATCCAGGGAGGCAGCGTTCCAGCCGTGGGGGGGCGCGGTAGAGGATCCCGTGCACCAACAATCCAATTAACCGATGTCATCCACAAGAAAATCGGATCGGATGTGATGGTTTCTGGAAGGGTACTCCGAAAACAAAGAAACCGGCTTTGATAGCCGGCTCTTTTCCCAATCGTAATTTTAGACCGTCTTATCTTTCAGGCATCTAGAAGCGGTTTCAGATCTCTCCATCTCATCAGAGCCCCACCCCTCATGTAGAGACGGCGGATCATCCTACGCTGACCGAGCAGGAGCACCGCGCGCCATTCATCCCAAGCCACTCAAACAGGCTTCCTGACGGGGATCCCGCGTGCGGCCAGTTCCCTCTTCACATCGCCGACTGTGTAATGACCGAAGTGGAAAATGCTGGCGGCAAGGACTGCGTCGGCCTTCCCGATAGTAAGGACTTCGGCCATGTGGTAGATATCTCCGGCGCCGCCGCTGGCAATCACCGGGATGCCGATGGCATCGCTCACTGCGGCGGTGAGATCGAGATCGTAGCCTTTTTTCGTTCCATCCGAGTCCATGCTGGTGAGGAGGATCTCCCCGGCTCCTCGCTTGGCGACCTCCTTGGCCCAATCAACCGCCTGCCATATCGTCGGCCTGCGACCACCATGCGTGTGGACGATCCATCCTCCGTTCCCGTCGCGTCGGGCATCGATGGCCACGACGACGCACTGGGAGCCGAATCCCTCAGCCGAGGCATTCACGAGGTTCGGATCATCAAGAGCGGCCGTGTTCATGCTCACCTTGTCGGCGCCTGCCAGGAGCATGGCGCGCACATCCTCCACCTTGCGAATCCCTCCTCCGACGGTCAGGGGCATGAAACAAGCGTCGGCGGTCCTCTCGACGACTTCGCGCATGGTGGCGCGTCCCTCGTGGGAGGCGGTAATGTCGAGGAATACCAGTTCGTCGGCCCCCTGGGCATCGTAGGCACGTGCGCACTCCACGGGATCCCCCGCGTCTCGGATATTCTCGAACTTGGTTCCCTTGACGACACGTCCGCCATCCACATCAAGACAGGGAATGATTCGTTTGCAGAGCATCTGGTGAGGCTAAATGTTGAATGATGAATTATGAAGGATGAAAACCTGTGCCTGGCGCGAGAAGTGACCTTTCCCTCCCCTGCATCCCCTTGGCTAGCCTGGCCGTTGCTTCGCATCCGTCACGGATCCCTGTGAATCCCTTCCGGCCCAATTCATGGAATGTTCCCGTAAAGGGTTGCACCCTCTCGCTCGTGGCCTAAATTCACTTTTTATCATGACTAACCGAGTCTTCATGATTTGTGCCCTGCGATGCCTGCCACTGCTGGCCGCCTTGCTGTTGCCCGGTTGCGCTCTCTTCGAGGAGGGAGCGACCCTTTCCAATTTCCACACCGTGGTCTTGGATCCCGGTCACGGAGGCTATGACAATGGGGCAAAGTCTGTCCGGGGACTGAGTGAAAAGATGCTGACTCTCGATGTGGCCCGACGCGTCAAACCTCTTCTCCAAGCTCGCGGCTATCAGGTGGTCATGACGCGC